>JBGQJV010000034.1:0-26339 GCA_041499215.1 Gemmatimonadota bacterium
CCCAGCGTGACCATCGCGGTGACGAAGACGGCCACCCCCGCACCCAGCGCCCGGCGGCGGAAATCCTCTCGGAGGTCCTGATCTCGCGCCTCCATAGTGAGGTAGACCGCGGCGAGAAAGGCAAACAGAGCGAGGGTGAACAGCCCGACGCTCGCGGTGAACGGCGAGGCCCAGGGCGCGACAAAATCCGCCACGAAGCCCGCACCGGTGGGCGGCTCCACCTGTCCCGCTGCGACCGCGCCGAGGGCAACGCCCAGGAGCACCGGGGTCACCAGGCTCGCGCTGGCAAAGACCCGGCCCCAGTACCGCTGGACGTTGGAGTCGTCGGCGCCGTAGCTTCGGAAGGCGAAGGCGGAACCGCGCAGGACCACCCCCAGCAGCACCAGGGTGAGCGGGATGTGCAGGGTAACCATGAGCCGGCTGAACGCGGTGGGGAAACAGGTGAAGAGTAGGACCAGCACCAGGATCAGCCAGACATGGTTGGCTTCCCATACCGGACCGATCGCGTGGGCGATGAGATCGCGTTGCCGGTCGCGCCGTGTGCCCCTGGCGAACAGGTCCCACACCCCGCCGCCGAAGTCGGCCCCCGCGAGCAACACGTAGGCCGTCAGCGCGACGACGATCACCCCCGCGAGGATCTGCGGCAAACCGAGGGAAGACATGTATGACCTTACCGGAGCCGCAACACAGAGACGCGGAGAACCCAGAGGCCGCGGAGGCTGCCACCGCGATCTCCTCCGCGAACTCGGCGCAACTCTGCGCTCTCGGCGTTGCAGTTCACCGCCGGCCTCACTGCTGGACTCGAGGGATGGGGACGTACACCCGGCTCCACTCCTGCTCCCGTGGGCTTCGGATGATCTGGCTGTAGAGCATCCAGCCCACCACCACGCCGAGGAAGAGGTAGAGCAGCGTGAAGCTGAGGAAGGTGTAGGTCAGCCCCGGCATGGGCGTCACCGCTTCCCGGGTGCGGAGCACGCCATGAATAATCCACGGCTGCCGGCCGACCTCGGTCACCACCCATCCCGCCTCGATGGCGATGAGACCCAGCGGGGCGCACAGTGTGAGCGCCCGGAGCAGCAGCGGATGCGAAGCGAGCTCCTGCCGGCGGAAAAGGATCCACAGGCTCCACAGGGCGACCAGCGCCAGGATGCTCCCGATGGCCACCATGACCTGGAAGCCGAGGTGGACGAACGGGACGTAAGGCCAGTCCGCCCGTGGCACCTGGTCCAGCCCTTTCACCTCGGCCGCCCTGTCATGATGGGCGAGGATCGAGAGGCCGTACGGGATCTTGAGCGCGAAGCGGACCTCTCCCGTCTCCATGTCCGGCCAGCCGCCGACGACCAGGGGCGCGGCCCGTTCCGTCCGGAACACCGCCTCCATGGCCGCGAGCTTGGCCGGCTGGTACTGGGCCACGTTACGGGCGCTGATGTCCCCTGAGATCGGCTGCAGCAGGGCCGCCGGGGCGCCGACCATCACACCGATTGCCAGGGCCCGTCGGTGGAACGCGTTCAGCGGCTGTCGCAGCAGCAGGAAGGCGTGGATCCCCGCGACGGCAAACCCGGTGGCCGCATAGGCCGCCAGGGTCATGTGCAGCGCCTGCTGGAAGCTGGCGGGGTTCAGCATTGCCCGGATCGGGTCGATGTGGACGATCCGCTGGTCGACCAGATCAAACCCGGTCGGGGTGTTCATCCACGCGTTGGCGATGACCACGAAGATCCCGGAGACCACGCCGCTCACTGCGACCATCACACCCGCCAGCAGGTGCGCCTTCGGCGGAATCCGGTCCCAGCCGTACAGGTAGATCCCGAGGAAGATCGCCTCGGTGAAGAAGGCGAAGCCTTCGAGGGAAAAGGGCATGCCAATGATGGGCCCGGCCAGTTCCATGAACCTGGGCCACAGGAGCCCCAGCTCGAAGCTCAGCACCGTCCCCGAAACCGCCCCAACCGCGAAGAGGATCGCGGTCCCCTTGCTCCACCGCTTGGCCAGCTCCAGATCGAGCGGGTCGCGGGTCCGGAGCCAGCGCCGTTCCGCCACTAACATGAGGAGCGGCATGCCGATCCCCACCACCGCGAAGATGATGTGGAAGGCGAGCGACATCCCCATCTGGGAGCGGGCGGCGAACAGGTCGTTCATGGGACGAGGGTTAATGGGATTGCGAAGCTATTCACAAGTGCCTGCTGAGGGAAAGCCTGGCGAACCGTCCAGGGCGAGACCGGGTACGGGGACGACCTCACCATCGGCCACGACGTAGACCCGGTCTCCCGGCTCCAGCGGAGGGGTGGCGGTTCCGGTGAACGAGCCGAAGGCGGGGAGGATGCCCTGGCGCCTGCCGAAATGGAAGCAGGGGAGCCGGACCCGGTCTCCGCCGGGGCCTGACAGCCGCACCGACGGGTGGATGTGCCCGGCCAGTCCGTAGCCCTCATTCGGGGGCTCCGGGTGGTGTCGGAACACGAATGGGCCTTCCGCGAACCCGTCCAGCGCACGGATGCCGAGATCGGCGGGCGGATCACCCGAGCGGAGATCGTGGTTGCCGCGAATCAGGAGGACCTGCAGATCGGCGCGGGACTGCCGCCACTCGCGGATCCGGCCGAGAGTGGCGCGCGCCTCCTGCACGGCGGGGGCATGCAGCAGGTCGCCCAGTACCAGCAGGCGGCGCGCGCGGGTGTGAGCGATGGCCCGATCCAGCCGGGCGAGATCCGCCGTGGTGGTTCCGGGCGGGACCGGGATGGCCGCGGCGCGGAAGCTCGCGGCCTTGCCCCAGTGCAGGTCGGCCACGATGAGCGTCGATGTGGCGGGCCAGTACAACGCCCGCTCCGCGAGGAGCTCGACCGGTTCGCCGGCGAGAGTGATGCGGAGCGTCATGCCGGAATGTAGTTCGGGACGGACGAGACGGACGAGACGGTCGGGACGGTCTGGATGGTCGGGACGTCGCCGTCCGTCCCGGCCGTCTCGTCCGTCCCGACCGTCTTAGTCACTCAGCCCCCGCTCGAGCTGCGCTGTCATCCGCCGGATCCGGTCGGCCAGCTTCTCGGTGGTCATTTGCTCCCGGGTGCGATCGACCAGCAGGGGGAAGGCGAGCGGGCCGGGCCGGTCCAGCTCCAGGATGGAGACGGTCCCTCCCCGCATGCGGTCCAGCGCCAGGCCGAGCCGGGTCTGTTCCAGTTGGCGTTCGAGCACCTCTCGCTGAGCCTGGTGCAGCAGCAGGTTGCCGGGATCGTATCGGGTGAACACATCGTACAACAGCCCGCTGGATGCCTGCACCTGCTTCAGGCTCTTGGGGCTGCCGGGGTAGCCGGAGAAGACCAGGCCCGCGACCCGGGCGATCTCCCGGAACTGCCGCCGTGCCAGCTCCACCGCGTTGAGGCTCGCGAGGATGTCGTGCAACAGGTGCTGGCCCGAGAGCAGGCCGGCTTCGAGCGCCTGCTCCAGCGGCGCCCGGCCGGGGGACAAGAGCTCGAAGCCGTAGTCGTTGCAGGCGAAGGTGAACGAGAGCGGAGCCAGCTGGGCGATCCGGTAGGCGAACAGCGCGGAGAGCCCTTCGTGCACCAGTCGTCCCTCGAAGGGATACACGAACAGATGTTCCCCGTCCCTGGTCGAGACCCGCTCGATGAGCAGCTCGTTCCGGGCGGGGATGCGGGAAAGCCGCGCCTGCAGCTCGAGCACCGGCCGGACTGCGGCCATCTCCGGCCCGGCGAAGCGGCCGGTGCGGGCCTCCTCGAGCTTGGCGCGGACCGCGGCACAGAGCTCGGTCGAGAGCGGCATCCGGGACCCGGCCCAGCGTGGCACGGCCCCGCGCACGGAGCGGGCGCGCCGCACCCAGGCGGTCATCTCGCGCAGCCGCACGAACTCAAGCGGCCGGCCTGCGAAGAGGAATCGATCTCCCGGCTGGAGCCGGGCGATGAAGCTTTCCTCCACGCTGCCGAGGTTTCCGCCGGTGAGGTACCGAACCTTGAGGGAGGCGTCGCTGACGATCGTGCCGACGGCCAGACGATGCCGGAAGGCGACCATCCGATTCGGGACGGTGAGCAGGCCGTCCTGCTCCTCGACCTTGTGGTATTCGGGGTACGCCCGGAGCGCCTCTCCGCCCATGGTGACGAACCGCAGCACCCAGTCGAGCTCGTGGTCGGTGAGGTTCCGGTACGCGGCCGTGGTATGGAACTCCGGCAGCAGCTCCTCCCGACGGACCCCGCCCCCGAGCGCCAGGGTCACGACGTGCTGCGCCAGCAGATCCAGCGGGCGCTCCACCGGTCGGCGGGCCTCGATGGCCCCGGCCTCGAGCGCATCCCGCGCCGCGGCGACTTCCACCAGCTCGAAGGCGTGGGTGGGAACACAGGTGACCCGGCTCAACGCACCGGGCTGGTGCCCACTCCGCCCGGCGCGCTGTACCAGGCGGGCGACGCCTTTGGGACTGCCGACCTGCAGCACCCGGTCGACCGGGGTGAAGTCCACACCGAGGTCCAGGCTCGAGGTGCACACCACGGCGCGCAGGGCACCGGTCCTGAGTCCCGTCTCAACCGCGTCCCTCGCCTTCCGGTCGAGCGAACCGTGGTGCAGCGCCAGCACTCCCGCCCAGTCGGGCCGGGCCGCCAGCAGGGCCTGAAACCACAGTTCGCACTGCGAGCGGGTGTTGGTGAACACCAGGGTGGTGCCGCCCTGCGCGATGGCCTCGATGACCGCCGGCAGCAGCCGGGTGTTGAGATGTCCGGCCCAGGGAAACCGTTCGATCGTCTCGGGAATGAGCGCGTCCACCGAGAGCGCTTTGGGGATCACGCCGCGGATCAGGCGGCCGGGTCGAGTACCGCCCTGGTTGTCGAGGCCGAGGAGGGTGTCCCGGGCCTCCTCCAGATTCCCCAGCGTGGCGGAGAGCCCCCAGGTGCGGAGTGCCGGGGCCAGCGTTCGCAACCGGGCCAGGCACAGCTCGGTCTGGACGCCCCGTTTGCTGGCCATGAGTTCATGCCATTCGTCCACCACGACGCACTCGACCTGGCCGAACAGCTCTCCCTGGTCGGCTCGGCTCAGGAGGAGTGAGAGGCTCTCGGGGGTGGTGATCAGCGCGGTGGGGAGCCGGACCCGTTGCCGCTGTCTCACGGATGCTTTGGTATCGCCAGTGCGGGTCTCGATGGTCCAGGGAAGTCCGAGGTCTTCGATCGGAGCCCGGAGAGCCTGTTCGGTGTCGGCGGCCAGCGCCCGGAGCGGGGTGAGCCAGAGAAGCCGCAGTGGCGGGGCGAGGCGGGAAGGGCGGGAAGGGCGGGAGCCATCGACCGCATTCGGCGTTCGCGCGACTGCCAGGGCGTCCGGATAGTCTCTCAGCCACTCAGCTACCGGCCCGAGCCAGGCCGCGTAGGTCTTGCCGGTGCCGGTCGCGGCGTGAACCAGCCCGCTTTCCCCCGCCAGGTAGGCCTGCCACACTTCGCGCTGGAATTCGAACGATGACCAGCCCCTGGAGCAGAACCAGGAATCGATTGGCTCGAGATAGGACGGACGGGACGGTCGGGACGGTCGGGACGGTCGCAAAGCCCTCCCGTCCGCCCCGTCCGTCTTGACCGTCTCGTCCGTCCCGACCGTCTTTCTCCTATGTCCCACCACTCACCGTCCTCAACAGGCTCCGTAACGTCTCTATGCTGTCCGCCTCCTCCGGCGGCTTGTCGGTGCGCCAGCGTGCCATTCGGGGAAAGCGCACAGCAATCCCGCTCTTGTGTCTGGCTGAGGCCTGGATGCCTTCGAACGCGAGTTCGAAGACCAGCCTCGGCTCCACGGCGCGCACCGGGCCGAACCGTTCGATGGTGTTGGCCCGTACGAAAGCATCTACCCGCCGGATCTCCTCGTCGGTGAGACCCGAATAGGCCTTGGCGAAGCTTACCAGGCGGTCGCCATCCCATACGCCGAAGGTATAGTCGGTGAACAGCCCGGCCCGGCGGCCATGGCCGGGCTGGGCGTACAGCAGCACCGCATCGACGCTGTAGGGGTCGATCTTCCACTTCCACCAGTCACCCCGGCGCCGGCCAACCCCATAGGGCGAGCTGAGTCGCTTCAGCATCAGCCCTTCCGCCGACCGTTCCCGCGCCTGCGCCCGCTCCGCCTCGATGGCCGGCCAGTCACCGCCAGCCACCGGCGCCGAAAGCAGGAGCCTGCCGTCTCCTCTCCCGGTGCCGAGCAGGGCGGCGAGTCGGTCGCGCCGCTCGGCCAGCGGACGCGGCCGGATGTCGGTGCCCTCGTGCTCCAGCAGATCGTAGCTCATCAGCACCACCGGGCACTGCTGGCGGACCTGGGCGGTCACCGTCTTCCGGGTGATGCGGCGCTGGAGCAGGGCGAAGGGCAGTGGTGCGCCGTCCCGCCAGGGGAGGATCTCGCCGTCCAGCACGGTGCCATCCGGCAGCAGGCTGGCCGCCTCCTCCAGCTCGGGGAACCGGCCGCGGAGCAATTCCTCACCTCGGGACCAGATCCAGGTATCCCCGCCGCGGCGGACGACCTGCGCCCGGATGCCGTCCCACTTCCACTCGGCCAGCCACTCGGCGGGATCACCCAGGTCGGCGAGAGGCAGATCGAGCTGGTAGGCGAGGAAGAAGGGATAGGGCCGACTGGTCCCAGCATCGACCGCGTCAGGATCGACCAGTGCCCGATACCAGGCTTCGGTGGGCTCCCAGGCGCCGGCCAGACGGTGCGCGATGGTCTCCTCCGGGATTCCCGAGGCCTGGGCCAGGGCGCGGATCACGAGTCGGACTGAGGCCCCGACCCGGAAGCCGCCGGTGATGAGCTTGTTCCATACGAACCGCTCGCGGGCGTCGAGCGCCCGCCAGGTCTCGAGCAGTGCGGTGCGCTGTGCCCCGATTTCCAGCTCGCCGAGCCGGAGGAGGCGCTGTTCCACCCACCACGCCAGCGGGCGGTCCTCGTCGGAGCTGCCCGCGGCGGGGAGCAGCAGGGTGATCGTCTCCGCCAGGTCACCTACCTGGTGATAGCACTCCTCGAACAGCCAGTCCGCGACTCCCGCCTCCTCCGCGGCCCAGCTGCGGAGCAGGGTGGCCGAGACGGCCCGCCGCGGCCGGCGTCCAGTGAGGAAAGCCACGGCCCAGGCGGCGTCCGCCGCGGCGGCCTCGCGATAGTAGGAGACCAGCGCCGCGACCTTGTCGCCGGTGGCGTTGCTCGAATCCAGCTCGTGGTACAGTCGCGCGAAGCGGCGCACCGTCAGCTCTCCACCGGCTCTTCCCCCTCGCCTTGGTAGCGGGTGGAGATGGCGCGGGCCTCGAGGCCGCGCTCCATGAGGAACCGCACCAGCGGTGCGGTGAAGCCGTGCGTGGCCCAGACGGTGGTGGCGCCGGTCGCCTCGATTGCCGCGAGGAGTCCAGGCCAGTCGGCGTGATCCGACAGGGCGAAGCCCCGGTCCAGCGCCTGCCGCCGGCGGTTGCCCCGCACCTGCATCCAACCCGAGGCGAACCCGGTGGCGACGTCGCCGAACCGGCGGGCCCATGGGGTGGCTTCGGCGCCTGGCGGGGCCAGGATGATCGCGCTGGCCCAGTCGTGTCGGGCGGGCAGCGATGACACGGGTACCGTCCCGGGCAAGGGGACGCCGGCCCGGCGATAGAGACCGGTCATCCGGTCCATGGCGCCGTGGGTGCAGATGGGTCCGATCGCCGCATCGAGCCCGGCCAGGAGACGTTGGGCCTTGCCGAGGGCATAGCCGAGCAGCAGCGTGCCGCGGCCACGGGCCTGGTTGTCCCGCCACCAGCGGTTGATCGAGTCGAACACCTCTGTCTGAGGGATCCAATGATAGACCGGGAGGCCGAAGGTGCACTCGGTCACGAAGCCGTGGCAGCGGAGCGGTTCGAACGGCGCGCAGGTGCGGTCCGGCTCCAGCTTGTAGTCGCCACTCACTACCCACACCTCACCCTGGTACTCGATGCGCACTTGTGCCGACCCCAGGATGTGGCCCGCGGGATGGAGGGAGAGCTGCACCCCGTTCAGGGAACGGCGCTCGCCATACGCCGAGCTATCGACCGACGTGCCCTCGGGCAGCCGCGCCCGGGCCAACTCGATGCCTGGCCGGGCCACGAGATAGGCTCCTGAGCCGGCGGTGAGGTGGTCGCCATGCGCGTGGGTCACCACCGCGCGGTCGACCGGTTGCCAGGGGTCGATGTAGAAATCAGCTTGAGAGCAGTACAAGCCGGCGGGAGTGAGGGTCAGCAGATCCATGGCTCGAAGTGCAGAGTTCCAAGTTCAGGGTACGGTATTTCGTCTTCCTCCGTGCTGTCTCCGTGGATTCCGTAGCTCCGTGGTGCGCGGTTGGCACGTCAGCACATCGCCCAGCCCGACCGCGGCGCGAAGCCGGCATGGGCACTCACCTCGGAGCCACGGAAATGCGCGGAGGTTGCACGGATGTGGAATGGTTTCAGGGTGACGTGTTGTCCCGTGCTGCAAACAAGACCCCGCTCGGGGTGGGGCACCCGGTGGCCTATCCGTCGTCCCAGTGGGTGACCCCGAAATAGGGAACCCGGGACTCATGACCGCTGAATCCCTGCGGAGGCGACACGTGGCCATGGCTCCCGGCAAGGTAGCGGGGTCTCTGCATCGACGGGAACGTTCGAGCGCGCCACCAGCAGGGTTTCCGGGATGGGTCGGGAGTGGGCGGACGCATGTGCCGGCCCTCGCGTCGCAGAGGCCGCCATCGTGCGGAGCGCGGGACCAGGCTCACCGTGGCCCGATCGGGAGGCCATTGTGACGCGGCTCGCACTGTGCTGCTAACCGATTACTGCGCTTGAGCTTGGAGTTGGTCAACCTGATCTTCGGGTCAGCCTGCGCGAGTGGACGGCGGGTCGGCACCCGACTTGCTCCCTCGGGGACGGCAGAACGGAACACTTGTGCCCGGAGGCAATGATGAAGTTCCTGATCGTGCTGGCGGTGATCGCAGCCGTCGGCTGGTTCTATCTGAAGCCGCTGCCGCCCGGAAAGGGGCCGGATGCCGCGAAGGGCATGCGTGCATCCAGCGCGGTGCTTCAGGCCATCGAATCGTACCACAGCGCGCGGAACGTGTATCCGCTTACGCTGGACGATATCGTGCCCGAGTTCCTGAGCGGCGTGCCCCATCTCTCCAACGGGAGCACCCTCGAGTATCAGCGCCTGGGGCCGACCTACATGCTCACCTTCAATTACGCCAATCCCCTCCCGGTGCACTGCAGCATCCAGCCGGGAAAGAAGTGGGCCTGCGAGTGGTTCTGAGTCCGGGGGAACAGCGGCAAGGCGAACAGTGAGAAGTAAGAAGTAAGAAGTGAGAAGTAAGAAGTAGGGAGGGCATTCAGTGTCATCCCGAGGGAGCGGAGCGACCGAGGGATCCCTCAGCGGCTACGCCTGAGGGATCCCTCGCTGCGCTCGGGATGACACCCCGTTGAGTACGGGTCGATGCTCCCCCCTCACTTCTCACTCCCCACTTCTCACTTCTCACTGCTCACTGCTCACTGCTCACTCCTCACTTCTCACTTCTCACCGCTCACCGCTCACCGCTCACCGCTCTAGAACCCCACCTCGATGCCGAGTCTGAGCAGCCGCGGCGCGCCGTAGAAGAACATCGGCTGCACGAAGTCCCGGGTGGCGGCGAGATACAGCGCCTGGAGCTCGGTGCCTTCCACATAGCCGTTGTGGTCCTGATCGGCCCAGCTCCGGTAGCGGGGCGACTCGTACGGAATCGGAGCCGGGTTGGCAAGGAAGGCGTCGTTGGCCAGCTGCTGGATCGAGGCTTCGTCCAGCTGCGGCTTCCCGGTGTCGCGGCGCACCGCAATGATGTTGCGCCGGTTGAGCAGGTTGCGGACGTCCACGTAGAACGAGCCTTCCATTCCTCTCAGGCGGAAGGGACGGCGTAGCAGCAGGTCGACGGTGTTGGTCGCCGGGAGCCGGCCGTCGTTCGGGAGACCAACCAGCGAGTCGCCGATGTATTTCGAGAACGGCAGTCCGGAGGCAACCCGGATGATGGCGGTGCCTTCGATGCCGCCCAGGATCTTCGAGCCCGCCACGCTGGGTCCGAAGCTGCTCGGCACGGTGCCGGTCACGATGCCGGTGAGCGAGTGGCGCCGGTCGAAGTCCAGCGGGAATTCCACCTTGGCCGGAAACACGATCTGGCCGGTGCCCGGGTCGATCGTGCCCGCCCGGCGGACGAAGAAGGCATCCGACGAATTCGCCGTCGCGTCCTGCAGGTTGTAGCTGATCCGCGCGCCTAAGCCGCCGCGGAACTCCCGCTCGAAGATCACCTCGAAGCCCTTCACCGAGCCCGCATCGGCATTGCCGAAGATGCTGGAGTCGGGATTGATCCCGAGGGGCACCGAGGCCACCAGACCGTCGAGCCGCCGCACATACAGATTCGCCCGCAGGCTGGTGACCGGTGTCGGCCGGAGCCGGAGACTGAACTCGTACTGGGTCGCCTCCTCGAAACCCAGATCGGGGTTGCCCTGGCGGGTGCGTCCCGTCCGGGTGGTATCGTCGAAGGCCGCGTCGACCAGGTACTGGTAGTCGGGCGCCTGGCGGAACTTGCCGAAGCTCGCCACGAAGGTGGCGCCCTTGAACACGGTGCTCACCGCCAGGCGGGGACTCAGGCCGCGCTGAGTCTTGGCGCTCTTTCCGGGCAGGTCATCCCGACCACTGAACTGGTCGTAGCGGATGCCCACCGTGAGCGCCAGGTCGTTCGACCGTCCCTGTGCCTCCGCGTAGATGGAGCCCGCCCAGGGCGTGAAGTTGGCCGCTGTGGCAGCCGGAACCTCCCCACCCACCGGCAGGTAGCCGAGTGCACGTTGGAAGGTGTGCACCCGCTGGCCGGAGTATTCGCCGCCGAAGTAGAAGTCGGTATTGGCCCCGCCGGGAATGCTGAGGTCGAGCCGGGTGCGGACTTCAAGGAACTTGTTCCAGCCGAGATCTCCCCGGGAGGCTCCGCCCATGAAGTAGGCTGGCACGCCCCAGGGCGTATTGACGCTGAATTCCGGGGTCTGAAAGCCGGGGAGCACGTCGCGCGCGAGGGCGGTGTCCTGGCTCTTCGCGATCTGCTCGCCCAGGATGCCGATCTTCTTCCCGGTGATGGCGCCGAAGGCGTAGTCGGGTCCCCCGGTCGGGGTTCCGCGGATGAACTCCCGGCCGAAGTAGCCCACCCGCAGGTCGGCGATGATCCCCGGGCCGGGGAAGGTGCGCTGGAAATGGCCGTTCACCAGGTTGCCGGTCACCCGGCGGACTGGAGCCAGGTTCTGGTCGTACTTGTAGGACTGGTCGTATAACAGGCGCTGTTCAGCGGAGTGGATCGCCAGGATGCGCAGTGTCTGCCGGGTGCCGAAGGGGATGGTGAGCTTGGCGGCAAAGTCTCCCTGCTCCCCGCTGTTGTGCGGCAGGAGCCAAGGTTGATCATGGCGCGGATCGCGGACATTGGGTGGCGCCGGAGCGTTGACCGGGTCGGCATCGAGCCGGCCGCTCACATCCACCACGCCGAGGAAGCGTATGCCCAGTGGAAGCGGCCCCTCGGCGGAGAGGACGGTGCGGTCGAGTCCGTGGTCGCCACCATTGCCCAGGGGGCGGTCGGTTTCGTAGGTGAGCCGTCCGCGCCAGTGGTCGCTGCCGTCACGGGTCGCGAGGTTGACCAGGGCGGATACGGCCTGGCCATAGCGGGCCGAGAATCCATTGGTGACCAGCGAGGCCTCGGCCAGGAGGTCGGGCGGAACCCGGACGCCCAGCGAGCCGGTCGAGGCATCAAGCTGGTTCTTGAGGCCGAGACCGTCGAGGATAAACGCCTGCTGGCCGAGCCGGCCGCCGCGATAGCTCTCGCCTACCGCACCGGAGGAGAGGGCGATGGCCTCCTCCACGCTCGAGACCGGCAGCCGGCGCAGATCCTCCGCGGTGAAGCGCTGCTGGTCCTGGACCGTGAGGGGGTCGAGGACCGAGTCCACCCGCTCGGCGATAATCTCCAGCGGCTCGAGACCCACCGGGTCGGTCTGCAGCACGAAGTCGAGGGCGGTAGTCTGGCCGGCCCGCACCAGCACGCTGTCGCGCACCAGGGGGCGGTGTCCGATGGCCGCGGCCTTGATGGCGTGCCAGCCGGCGGGGATCTCCCGCAGCCGGTAGACACCGCGCTGGTCGGCGACGGCCGCGTAGCGTCCACCGTCGACCGTCACCAGCGCGCCTACCAGACTCACACCCTCGGCACCGGCCTCCCGGACCACGCCGGTGACCGCGCCCACCGATTGCGCCGCGGCCGGCAGGGTCACGCCGAACGCCAGGATGGAAACCGCCAGCAGTCGTCTCACGCCTACTCCTCCCGAATCCAGAGGTCGTCGCTTCTGGCCAGCACCGTATCGGTCCGGAACCTGCCCCCACCGATGTCAGTCGACACGATAGTGAAGGGCCATCCCTCCGCCGCGAATCGGGCACCGCCCGGGGCGAAGCGCGGATGCCTGTACCATCGCTCGGCGTCGAGCAGCCGGGTCCCGACCCCGGTGGTCAGGTCGACCACCACCAAGTCACCGCCATGGTCGACCTGTACCAGGCCGAAGGGCGTGATGTCCTGATAGTCGGGCTTGCCGGCGATCACCGCGACGAGCCGGGTGCCCGAGACGTCGGGATCCCGGGCGATGTGTCCGGAGCCGAAGTCGTACAGCACGGTGACCTCGCCGGTGGCGAGCACCTGCCGGTACACCCGGCTGTCGCCGTAGAAGGTGTAGTAGATCGCCAAGCCGTCCTCCGACCGTGCTACCGCGCTGGCACGCCCGGTGCCGGGCACGAAGCTTCGAACGGGGGTCGGGCCGGTCAGGTCCAGCAGCACCACCTGCTCACCGAAGCGCAGCGTGTCCGAGCCGCAACAGCCGTTCTCCACCCCGATGTACAGCAGCACGCCGGGCCGGAGCCACTGCAGGTAGAGCGGCGCATCGTGCGGCCTGCCCGAGGGCGCCTGATACGGGAAGGTCTGCACCAGCGTCGGGGCGGCGCCGGCCCTCACCGGGGCGACCCAGAGGGTGAAGCGGTAGGGGCCCAGCTCGGCAGTGCCGAGTTCGGAGCGGGCCCACGCCAGCCGCGACCCGTCGCTGGTGGGCTGATCCAGCGTCTCGCTGAGCCCATTGGCAGCCTGCGGCGGGCACTGGATCTCCGAGCGGGTCCCGCCCCGGCTGGGCAGCAGGGCGATGCAGCGATCCAGGTCGGAGGTGGACCCCTCCGCGGAGTACCACAGGGCCGAACCGTCGGCGGACCAGGCGGGCCAGCTGTCGAATCCCTGGTTGAAGGTCAGCCGGAGGGGCACCGCGTCCTGGAACGGTCCCGGCTGCTGCTCCGGCGGGGAGACGTCAAACGGCTCACCATGCCCGCAGCCCGCGAGCAGCGTCATCGCCGCCAGCTTCACGGAAGCCGGTACAGCCACAGGTCGATCCGGGGTGGAGGAGACAGGGTATCGATGCGCTCCAGCACCACGGTGCCGCCGTCGGGCCCGAGCGCCGGCCGCTGCACCAGCCCCAGAGCGAAGGGTATCGGAGTCTCGGTCCCGTCCGTCAGGTCCACCCGGTAGAGCACCCCGCCGCTGTCGACCTGCCGGGGTCCCAGCAGCGGATCGATTCCGTAGGTCACCTTGCCGCCGACGACCGCCGTGAGCACGCTGGCGCGCACATTGACGTCCCGGGCGATGCCCGCAGTGCCGAAGTCGTGCACCACGGTCTCGGTCCCGCTGGCGAGCACCTGCTGGAACACCCGGGTATCGCCCGCGCGGGTGTAGTAGATCGAGAGTCCGTCGGCCGAGGGAAAGAGGGAGCTGACCTCGGTGGTATTGGGGATGACTTGCAGGACGGCAGGGGAGGACGCCAGGTCGAGCAGCACCGCCTCCCGTGCGATGAGCACCGTATCCAGCTTGCACCCCATGCAGGGACGGACATAGAACACATCCGCCCCGATGTAGGTGAGCAGGTCACGGGTGAGCCAGCCGAGGTGTGTCGCGGTGACGTGCAGGGTGCCGCTCGGCGCGGGGTAGGGCAGTGTCCGGACCGGGGCTCCCGAATCACCCGGGGCCAGACTGCCGACCCGGATCGCCCCCTTGTCAGGCGCGGTCCGCCCCTGCAGCCCCCGGGCGTCTACCCATGCCGCCCTTCCATCCGGTCCGACGGCGACCGGTCCCAGTGCGTCCACCGAATCAATGTCCGGACCGGACAACACGCACTTCTCCAGCTGCCGGGTGCCGCCTCCCGGGGGCAGCTCGCCGAGGCAGCGATCGGTGGGGACGTTGGTTTCCCGCTGGAAGGAGTACACCAGGCCCGAGCCGTCGGCGAGCCAGGCGGGATCGAGGTCCTCGCCCCTGCTGTAGGTGAGCTGGATCGGCGGTGTGGTGGTCCGCGGGCCGGCGTCGGGGACCTCACCGGGGGGGAAGGGATCCGGATGGCTGCATCCAATGGCCAGGACCAGGGCCGGAAGCAGGGTGGTCCGGAAAAGATGCACCCCGGTCTTGCCGCGTGTCGGGCGGTGGGGCATGTCGGCGCGGGCTGTTGGTGGCGATGGTGGAGCGAGCTATGGGTACGGCTGGATCCCAAGGTACTCCGGGACTGGAGACGACAGAAGGGGCGCTGCAGACACGCTGGAACAGGGCGGACGGGCGGATGCCCAGGTCAGGGGAGCTCCAGCAACCAGAGATTGGGGTCGGGGAAGGCCAGCGTGTCGATGCCTTCCACGGCAAGATGCCGGCCGTCAGGTGAGAGCGCCGCCTGGCGCGCGACCAGCCCGGGGAACGGGACATCGGTCTCCATTCCGGTGGCCAGATCGACCCGCACGAGGGCACCCCCGCCGTCCCGCTGGATCGGTCCGAGCACGGGATCGACCGAAAAGCTCACCCGGCCCCCGACCACGGCGACCAGGCTGCCGCCGCGGACGGTCACGTCGCGGGCGATGCCCCGCGCGCCGAAATCGTGGACCACCGTCACGGAGCCCGTGGTGAGAGTCTGCTGAAAGATCCGGGAGTCACCAGCAACGGTGTAAAAAAGCGAGGTCCCGTCGGCTGCGGGCCATACGGATGAGGCCAGGCTGGTATTGGCAACGATGGAGACCGACGGCGGGTCGGCGGCGAGGTCGAGCACTGCCACCTCCCGCCCCACAACGAAGGTGTCGACCAGGCGGCTGGATCTTCCGATGTAGAGGACGTCCGCGCCGACGTAGGTGAGTGTGGTTGGGGTCAGCCAACCCAGGTGGGTGGCGGTGATATGCACGGTGCCGCTCGGGGAGAGGTAGGGGAGCGTGTGGACCGCGGTTCCGGTGTCTCCTGGGGCGAGTGACCCGACCCGGATCGAGCCGTGATCGGGAGCGATGCGGCCATGGAGCGACCGGGCATCGACCCAGGCGGCGCGGCTCCCAGGGCCGGGCGCTACCCGGCTAAGCGCTTCCACCGAATCGGTGTCGGTAGCCACCCGCACGCACTTCTCGCTCCGGCGGGTTCCACCGATTGCGGGAAGCACGGCGAGGCAGAGGTCCGGCCATCCGGGCGAGGCCTGAAACGAATAGGCCAGTCCGGACCCATCCTCGAGCCAGGCCGGCGTCCGGTCAGGGGCGAGGTTGTAGGTGAGCTGGATCGGCGGCGTGGCAGTGCGTGGTCCTATGTCAGGTACTTCGCCCGTAGGGAACGGTTCCGGATGACTGCATGCAACGATCAGGAGGATGGACAGCAGCCGCGCGGGGAAGGAGAAACGTACTCCGGACGAAGTCGGGCGGTGGGGCATGTCGGCGCGAGTTCTGGGTGACGACTGAGGGGAGGTGCTCGGGTCGGGCCGGGTCTAGAGCCGGGATCGGCTGAGGAGACGAGAGAGACCCGGCTGTCGCGCACGCCGCGATCAGGACCTTCCTGCGGGACACTTTGCCGTCCGCTTGTGGGACGACCAATCCCGCAAGCGAACGTGGCGGGCCCGGGAAGGGCTGCCGCCACAACGTCAATCGCCCGTCCTCCAACGACTTGCCCGATCTGTAACCAGGAGGGGGTGCGGCACGTTTCTTACCTCTATCAAGTGGACCGAAGGGGCTCGATCGCCCCGCTGCAATGACCTCCTGATTCCGGGGACCGCCGGTGGACATACCGCGGGAAAAGAAACCTGACCGGCGCCGCTTCCTCTATATAGGTGCGGCTGTGGCGGCACTGGGCCTCACCACCGTGGGTCTGTCCCGGCTCAGACCGGCCGCGCCCACTGTGGAGGGAGGCACCCTGTGGATGGACACGGTGCGTCAGGGCCGGATGGTGCGGGATGTCCGGGGCCCTGGCACGCTGGTGCCGGAGCAGATCCGGTGGGTATCTGCCGTGGTGCCCGGGCGGATCGAGCGGAAATTGGTCCAGCCGGGGGCCCGGGTTACCGCCGCGACGGTGCTGCTGGAGCTGAGTAATCCCGATGTGCAGATCCAGCTGCTGCAGGCGCAGCGCCAGCTCACCGACGCCGAGGCCCAGCTGGTATCCCTCAAGACCACGCTGGAGACCCAGAAGCTCAACCAGGCCGGCGTGGTCGCCAATATCCGCTCCGAGTACCGGGACGCGCTCCGCAAGGCGGCCTCGGACTCGGCGCTCGCCGCGCAGGACCTGATCTCCTCCGCGGACTACGCCCGTTCGCGGGACAAGGCCGAGGAGTTCACCGCCCGGCTCGACGTGGAGCAGCAGCGGCTGGACATCTACACCCGGAATATCGCGTCGCAGCTCGAGGTCCAGAAGGAACAGGTCGAGCGTATGCGGGCGGTCGCCGAGTTCCAGCGGTCGCTGGTGAACGCCATGGTGGTGCGGGCCGGCGCCGACGGGGTACTGCAGGAGCTGCCGATGGAGCAGGGGCAGTGGGCGATCAGCGGCGCCACGCTCGCCAAGGTGGTGCAACCGGAGCGACTCAAGGCGGTGCTCCGGATACCCGAGACCCAGGCACGCGATGTGGGCCTGGGTCAGTCCGCGGCGATCGATACCCGCAACGGCATCGTCAAGGGCCACGTGATCCGGATCGATCCCGGCTCGTCGAACGGCACCGTGACGGTGGACGTGGCGCTCGACGGTGAGCTGCCCAAGGGGGCCCGGCCCGATCTGAGTGTCGACGGCACCATCGAGATCGAGCGGCTGGACAACGTGCTCAACGTTGGCCGGCCGGCCTACGGCCAGGCCAACAGCACGGTGGGGATCTTCCGGCTGGTCCCCGGCTCATCGGAGGCCGAGCGGGCCCGGGTCGAACTGGGCCGGACCTCGGTGAACACCGTGGAGATCGTGCGGGGCCTCTCGAAGGGGGACGTGGTGATCCTGTCGGACATGTCCCGCTGGGATGCAGTGGACAGGGTCAGGCTCAAGTGGTAGCACGAGGCGTTCAGCCCGGCGCGTTGCGCCATGTGCCGGTCGGTGGCGCGGGACGCAAGCCTCGAATCGACGCAGGACCGGTTTGCAGCTCACAGCTCATAGCGCTTTAGCCGTAGCTCAAAGCCCACATCGGAGCCCGCATGACCACCAACGGCCAGTCCCTGATCCGTCTCGAAGGCATCAAGAAGGTCTTCCTGACCGACGAGGTGGAGACCCACGCGCTATCGGAGGTCCACCTGGAGATCAAGCGCGGAGAGTACGTCGCGATCTCCGGGCCGTCGGGCTGTGGCAAGACCACGCTGCTGTCGCTGCTGGGCCTGCTGGACACGCCCTCGGGGGGCCAGTACTGGCTGGACGGGAAGCCGGTCGCGATGCTCTCCCCCTCGGATCGGGCCCGCATCCGGAACCGCGAGATCGGATTCATCTTCCAGGCCTTCAACCTGATCGGCGACCTCACGGTGTACGAGAACGTCGAGCTGCCGCTCACCTACCGCGGCATGCCCGCGACCGAGCGGAAGCAGCGGGTAATGGCCGCGCTGGAGAAGGTGGGCATGTCCCACCGGGTGAAGCACTACCCCTCGCAGCTCTCGGGCGGCCAGCAGCAGCGCGTGGCCGTGGCCCGGGCGGTGGCGGGCGAGCCGCTCATCCTGCTGGCGGACGAGCCGACCGGTAACCTGGACTCGACCAATGGCGAAGCGGTGATGGAGCTGCTGCAGGCGCTGCACCGCGCCGGCGCCACCATCTGCATGGTGACCCACGATCCGCGCTACGCCGCGCATGCTGACCGGGCAATTCACCTGTTCGACGGCCGGGTGGTAGAGGACAAGGTCGCCGAACTCAGCAAGGGCTGACCCCATGGGCGGCCTGCTGCAGGACGTCCGGTTCGCGGTCAGAGCGATCCGGGCCCGCCCGGGGCTTACCCTGGCCGCGGCACTTTCGCTGGGCCTGGGCATCGGGGCGAACACCATCGTGTTCACCTGGATGGAGCGGTTCGTCCTCCGTCCGCTGCCCGGCGTGCAGGGCTACGACCGGCTGGTTCAGGTACGGACCCGCGCGTCCGAGGACCGGAGCTGGTCGCTTTCCTATCCCAGCTTCCGCGACTGGCGGGATCAGTCCCGGACCCTGGACATCGCCGCTTCCCGATTCTTCGCGGGGGGGCTGCGCGACGAGCACGGCGTCAGCCGGGTGTGGGCCCAGGCCGTGTCGGCGAGCTACTTCCAGGTGCTCCAGGTCCGCCCCCTGCTGGGCCGCACCTTCCGCATGGACGAGGAGACCGGCGCCACCCCGGTAACGGTGCTGGGTTACTCCCTCTGGCGCGAGCGATTCGACGCCGATTCCGCGGTCCTGGGACGGACACTCACCCTCAACGGTCATCCGATCACCATCATCGGGGTTGCGCCGCCCGGCTTCGGCGGCACCGAGATGGGTCTCGCGTTCGATCTCTACTTCCCGCTGACACTCGAACCGCTGCTCGCGGGCCGTCCCAGCTGGCTGGAGAACCGGGGGTGGCAGAGCTACCAGGGCGTCGGCCGGCTGCATGACGGGGTGAGCCTGGTGCAGGCGCGCACCGAGCTCGATGCCATCGCCAAGCGGGTCGCCGAAGCCAACGGGGACCAGGACGTGCGGGGCGCCTTCGTCCAGGAATTCAGCGACTTCGGCGGACCGGCGCTGATGCGACCGGCCCTCACCGCGCTGCTCGGCATCACCGCGGTTCTGCTGCTCATCGCGTGCGCCAATGTCGCGAGTCTGCTCCTGGCGCGGGCGCTCTCCCGCCGGCGCGAGATCGCTCTGCGGGTCGCCCTGGGTGCCAGCCGCTGGCGGCTGGTCCGCCAACTGCTGACCGAGAGCTTGGTGCTCTCGCTGCTGGCGGGCGTAATCGGGCTGCTGGTGGCGGTATGGGGCCGGAACGTGATGTATGCCTTCGTCCCGCCGGCGCCGGTGCCGATTTCCTTCGAGATCGGGTTTACCAACCGGGTGATCGCCTTCGCGGCGGCCCTGACCGGGCTCACCGCGCTGCTCTTCGGTCTGCTGCCCGCCCTCCGTGCCTCGCGGCCCGACCTGGTCGGCTCGCTCAAGGATGAGATCGGTGAGGGTCGTCCACGCCGGTTCAGCCTCCAGGGCGGCCTGGTGGTGGCGCAGTTGGCGCTCTCCGTCCTCTCGCTGGTGGCCGCGGGGCTCTTCGTCCGCAGCCTCCAATCCGCCAATGCGATCGATCTTGGATTCACCGCCCCTGACTCGGTCCTGCTCGTCGGCACCGATCTCTCGCTCGCCGGCTACTCCGACTCCGCCGCCGTCCGGGTCATGGGGGTGCTGCTGGAACGGGTGCGCGCGGTGCCGGGGGTGGCGGCGGCCGGGGCCGCAAGCATGGTCCCGCTGGGCTTCGGTGGTACCAACAGCAGCGGGACGGAGATCGAGGGGTACGCGCCCGCGAAGGACGAGAACACCTCGATCAACCGCTCCAGCGTGACCACCGGCTACTTCGAGGCGATGGGTATCCCGATCGTGCGGGGCCGCTCGTTCGAGCGGCCTGACGAAGGCGGCGGCACCCATGTCGTGATCGTCAACCAGGCCTTCGCAGACCGGTACTGGCCCGGTCTGGATCCGATCGGACGCCGGCTCCGCCAGGGCGGAGAGTGGCTCAACGTCGTCGGTGTGACGAGCACCGGGAAGTACGGTGCCCTGAATGAAGCCCCGACGCCGGTGGTGTACCGGGTGCTGGGCGAAGGCCGCGACTTCCTGCTCACCACCCACATCCGCCTCACCCGATCTCCGCGTGCCATGGTGCCGGAGCTGCGCGCGGCGTTCGCCGCGGTGGGCCGGGACATCCCGTTCCTCGATGTCCGGACGATGGCGGAGCACATGGGCGCGTCGATGTTCACCCGCCGGATGGCGGCGTGGATGCTCGCGGCCTTTGGCGGAGTGGCGCTGGTGCTCTCCTCGCTGGGGATCTACGGCGTGCTGACGCACCTGGTGAGCCGGCGTACCCGGGAGATCGGCGTACGGCTGGCGCTCGGCGCCAGCCGCGGCGAGGTGATGGGCATGGTGCTGCGCCGGGCGGGGCGGCAGGTGGCCGCCGGCCTCGTGTTCGGGGCCGGGCTGGCGTTTGCGGCCGGCCGGCTGCTGCAGAGCCAGCTACTGGGGGTCTCGCCGGCGGATCCGCCCACCTACCTCTCTATCGGACTGCTGCTGGCCGGGGTGGCGCTCGTCGCCAGCTGGCTGCCGGCGCGACGGGCCGCACGGGTGGATCCCATGGTGGCGCTCCGCTGCGACTAGCGGGAACAACCTCGTGTTTCCCGAGGAGCCTCGATGCTGACCGGACTCTCACAGGACCTGCGCTCGGCGCTGCGCCAGTTCAGCCGGGCTCCCGGCTTCAGCGCCGCACTGGTGCTCACGCTGGCGATCGGCATCGCAGGGAACACCACGGTATTCAGCGCGGTGAGCGGGCTCCTGCTCCGGCCGCTGCCGGTGGCCGAGCCGGAGCGGGTGATCTCGCTCTATACCAGCGACTTCAGCAGCGGACCGTACGGCACCTCCTCGTATCTGGATTACCGCGACATCGCCGCCCGGTTGCCGGGGCTGACCGGGCTGGCCGCGCTCAAGGAGCGCAACACGGCACTGCTGGTCGACGGAACCAGCGAGCCGGCACTGCTGGGACAGGTGTCGGCCAACTTTTTCCGGACGCTTGGCGTTCCGCTCGCCCTGGGGAGGGACTTCCTGCCGGAAGAAGACTCGGTTGCCGGCGGGGCCTCGGTGGTCATCCTGAGTCACGCTTTGTGGCAGACCCGGTTTGGCGGCAAGCCCGGGGTGCTCGGACGGGTGGTGACCCTCGGAGGGAGTCCCTTCCAGGTCATCGGCGTGGCGGCGAGCGGGTTCGGCGGGCCGGTGCGCGGCGTACGGTTCGACGCGTACGCCACGCTTTCGGCCGAGCCGATCCTCCAGCCAGGGAGCGATGACCTGACCAGCCGCGGGAGCCGCAGCCTGTCGCTGTTCGGGCGGCTCGCTCCCGGAGCCACGCTCGGAACGGTGGCGAGGGTGGCCGACCGGGTGGCGGCGGACCTGTTCCGGGAGTATCCCGACAACTGGCGCACCGTGAGCGGGGAAGGCCGGCGCATCACTCTGCTGCCGGAGGCGGCCAGCCGGGTGGAGCCGGGAGTGCGCGGGACCGCGCTGGGGGTCTCCGCGCTGATGCTGCTGGTGGTCGCGCTGCTCCTGGTGATCGTGTGCAGCAACCTGGCCAACCTGCTGCTGGCCCGCGGCGTGGCCCGGCGACACGAGCTGGCGGTTCGCATGGCGCTCGGCGCCAGCCGGTGGCGGCTGCTGCGGCTGCTGCTGCTCGAGAGCCTGGTGCTCACCGGGCTGGGCGGAGTGGCCGCCTATGGGCTGGCGCAATGGGCCGCGGCCGCGCTCAACGCCGGGCTGCTGCCGGTCGACCCGCCGTTCACGCTCGACGTGCAACCCGACTGGCGGTCGATGCTGTTCACCTTCGGAGTCACCCTGGTGACCGGGCTGGGTCTGGGGCTGGCGCCGGCGTTCGGCGCCAGCCGGACCGCGCCCGCCTCGGCGCTGCAGCGGGCGGCCACGACCTCACGGGAAATCGGCCGGATGCAGGGGCTGCTAGTGGTCAGCCAGGTGAGTCTGTCGCTGATCCTGGTGCTGCTGGCCGGCCTCTTTGTCCGCAGCCTGCACCGGGCCCTCGCCATCGACCCGGGCTTCGGGCTGCGCCAGGGTCTGATCGCGGAGTTCGATCTGCGTCTCAACGGGACGCTCGACGATTCCAGGCGCCGCGAGCTGTTGTCGGAAATGCTGGCCCAGGCGGGGCGCCTCCCGGGAGTCACGGCGGTCACGCTGGCCTCGAGGGCCCCGGTCACCGCGGGGCGCAACCGGCAGTGGCTCAGGATCGCGGGCTACACGCCCGCCCCGGGTGAGGATATGGAGTTCCCGGTGACCCGGGTGGGGGAAGGGTACTTCGAGACCCTCCGCATTCCGCTGGTCCGGGGTCACGGCATCGGACACGAGGAGTCGGTGGGTCCGGCCGGAGGCATCGTGGTCAATGAGGCGTTCGTGCGGCGGTTCTGGCCCGACCGCGATCCCCTGACCCAGCGGATCAGCGTGAGTGGCGCGGAGGGACCCTACGAACCGGTCGTAGGCGTCGTCGCCGATGCCAAGTACAGCTCGCTTTCCGACGAGGCTGTCCCGGCCTTCTATACGGCACTTGCCCGCCGGCCATCCCGCGCCGGAGTTCTCATCCTCGCCACGGCGGTCGACCCGGCCTCGCTCACCCGGCCCTTGGCGGACCTGGTCCGGACGCTGGATCCCTCGCTTCCCGCTCCACAGATCAGCACCATCGACGAGCATCTGAATCTGTCGCTGCTGCCGTCCCGGCTGGCCGGCGGGTTCATCGGCGGATTCGGCCTGCTGGGACTGGTCCTGGCGGGCGTGGGGCTGGCGGGTGTGCTGGCGTACCTGGTGGCGCAACGGGTCCGGGAAATCGGGATACGGGTCGCCCTGGGGGCCCGCGCGGACGAGGTGGTGTGGCTGGTGATCCGACGGGGCATGCGGCTGGCGGGGATCGGTCTCGCGGTGGGGCTGGCGCTGGCGCTGCCACTGGCGCGGCTGCTCAAAGCCCGGCTGTACGGCCTGAGCCCGTTCGACCCGGTGACCTATCTGGGCGTCATAGCGTTGTTCGGCGCGGTGGCGCTGGCAGCCTGCTGGCTCCCGGCCCGGCGGGCCGCCGGCGTCGATCCGATGATCGCGCTGCGAACTGAATAGTTCCGAGCTCTGTAGGGGCCGCACAGCTGTGCGGCCCTACGCTCGGAACTCGGAACTACCACGCGGAGAGTACCGATGGCAACGATCGTGCGGGATCTCAAGTATGCCGTCCGGACCCTGCGCAAAAGCCCCGGCTTCACCGCGGTGGCGGTGCTGACGCTGGGCCTCGGCATCGGGGCCAACACCGCCATCTTCTCGGTGATCAACGCCGTCCTGCTGCGCCCGCTGCCTTACAAGGAGCCGGAGCGACTGGTGACGGTGGAGCACCTGTATCCCTCGCTCAACAACCTGCAGGCCCCCGTGTCGGTCTCGGGGTTTCTGACCTACCAGTCCAAGCTGCAGGTGTTCGAGTCCGCCGCGGTGGAGAACGGGTGGGCCCCGAACCTGACCGGACGGGGCGATCCGGAGCGGCTGCGTGCCTCCCGGGTGACTGGCGACTGGTTCGCGACCTACGGGGTGCCCGCGGCGCTGGGGCGCGCGCTGCTGGCGGAGGACGCCACCGCCGGCCATGAGAAGACTGTGGTGCTCAGCGACGGGTTCTGGCGGCGCAGCTTCGGGGGCGACCCCCAGGCGGTGGGTCAGAGCCTGGTGCTCAACGGCGAGAGCTATCAGATCGTCGGCGTCATGCCGGCTTCGTTTCGGGGCTTCTTCGCGCGGCAGACCCAGCTGTGGGCGCCGCTAGTGTTCACCCCGGCGCAGCTCGCGGCCGGCCCCACCAACGAGTTCCTGGCGTTCACCGGCCGCATGCGGCAGGGGATGAGCCCGGACCAGGCGCAGACGGAGTTCCACGCAGTCGCCCGTCAGCTCAAGGCAGACCGGGCGGACCAGTACCCCCCCGACTGGGATCTGCTCATCACCACCCTCAACGAGAAGGCCACCGGCGGCATCCGCCGGGCGCTGTTCGTGCTGCTCGGCGCGGTGGGCCTGGTGCTGCTCATCGCCTGCGCCAACGTCGCCAACCTGCAACTCGCCCGGGCAGCGGGCCGGGCCCGGGAGATCGCCGTGCGGGTGGCGCTGGGGGCCTCGCCGGTCGCGCTGGTGCGCCAACTGCTGACCGAGAGCGTTCTTCTCGCCCTGATGGGCGGAGTGCTCGGCATTGTGCTGGCGGCGTGGGGAGTGCCGGCGCTGCTCGCCCTCAACGCCGACAACCTGCCGCCCTCGAAGGACATCGGACTCGACGGCACGGTCCTGGGCTACACCCTGCTGGTCTCAGTCCTGACCGGGCTGGTGTTCGGTCTGGCCCCGGCGCTTCGGGTGGCGCACACCAATCTGCACGACACGCTCAAGGAAGGGGGCCGCGGATCGGCCGGGGATCTGGGCGGGCTGGCACTTCGGCGCGGGCTGGTGGTCGCGACCGTCGCGCTGGCGCTCACCCTGCTGGTCGGGGCCGGCCTCATGATCCGGAGCTTTGCCCGGCTGGTGGGGGTGGATCCGGGCTTCCAGCCCGAGCGGCTGCTGACCTTCAACCTGGCGCTCCCGGCCTCCAAGTACGGCAACGACACGCTGCGCCTGGCCGCCTACGACCGGGTATCGCAGGCGATCACGGCGCTTCCCGGGGTCACCGCGGTGGGGGCCACCTCGGTGCTGCCGTTCGGGGGTGGCTGGTCCACCGGGAGCTTCAACGTGGAAGGCTACCAGGCGCCGGCCAACACCCCGGGCCCGTGGGGCGATCAGCGCATCGTGACTCCCGGTTTCCTGGCCGCGCTGGGCGCGCCGCTGGTCAAGGGCCGGCAGTTCACCGAGCAGGACGGGCCGGCCGCGCCGAACGTGGTCATCGTGGACCAGGAGATGGTACAGCGCTACTGGCCCAAGGACGATCCGATCGGCAAGCGGATCACCTTCAACAACCTGACTGACTCGAGCATCACCTGGATCCAGGTGGTGGGCGTCGTGGGGCATACCCTGCACGAGGGGCTCGACGGCGGCCGGCGGGTGCAGATGTACTTCCCGTTCCGGCAGGCCGTGCAGGGGGCCATGGCGTTCGTGGTCCGGACGACCGGCGACCCGCTGGCGGCGGTTCCCCAGATCAAGGCCGCGCTCAAGGCCATCGATCCGGACCTGCCGATGTCGAACGTCAATCCGATGGAGGAGCTGATCAACGGCAGCACCGGTCCGCGGCGCTTCTCCATGGTGCTGCTGGCAGTCTTCTCCGGTCTGGCGGCGGTGCTCGCGGCCATTGGGCTCTACGGAGTCATGTCGTTCACTGTCACCCAGCGGTCCAAGGAGCTGGGGGTGCGGCTGGCGCTCGGGGCCGGGACGGAGGACGTGCTGCGGCTGGTACTGACGCAGGGGATGCGGCTGGTGCTCGTCGGCATAGGGATCGGGCTGGTGGCCGCGCTGGCGCTCTCCCGGGTGCTCCGGAGCATGCTCTTCAACGTGAGCGCCACCGATCCGCTGACCTTCGTGCTGATCTCGCTCCTGCTCGTGGTGGTGACCCTGCTTGCCACCTGGCTTCCCGCCCGGCGGGCGACCCGGGTCGATCTCGTGGTCGTGCTGCGGGAGGAATGAGAAGAGTTCCGAGTTCCGCGCCGGCGCCGCACAGCTGTGCGGCGCTACATCGGAACTCAGAACTCAGAACTCGGAACTCGGAACACCTGACCTGCGAGGATCCGTGACGACATTGGTTCAAGACCTGCGCTACGCCTTGCGCACCCTGCGCCGGGCGCCCGGGTTCACGCTCGTGGCGGTACTGACGCTGGCGCTCGGGATCGGGGCCAACACCGCGATCTTCAGCGTGGTCTACGCGGTGCTGCTGAACCCGCTTCCCTATCCCAACGCCGATCGGCTGGTCGCCATCTGGGGCGCCCGCGGCGCCGACCGCCAGATCCTCACCGCCTACACCGATGTGGAGGACTGGCGAGCCGGAAACCACACCTTCGAGGAAATCGGGGTGATGCGGGGCATGAGCGTGAATCTCACCGGCGGGGAGACCCCGGACCGGCTCGGCGGTGAGTTCATCACCGCGGAGGCGCTCTCCGTGCTGGGAGCCGTTCCGGCTCTCGGCCGGATGTTCACGCCGGAGGAGACCGCTCCAGGGACCGACGCGGCGGTGACGGTGATTTCCGACCGGATGTGGCGCACCAGGCTGGGCGGCGATCCGGCGGTAGTGGGCCGTACCCTGCTGCTGAACGGACGTCCCACCGTCGTCATCGGGGTGCTGGGCCGCGGGTTCGAGTCGCCCTTCGGCGGCGCCACCGACCTCTGGCTTCCGGTCACCGCCATCCCGAGCGGCCCGGTGAACTTCCAGCGGGGGGTGCGCAACGTCTGGGCGGTGGGGCGGCTCAAG
>JBGQJV010000035.1:0-26165 GCA_041499215.1 Gemmatimonadota bacterium
GCAGTCCCGGAGAGGAGCTCGATCCGGGTGAGGTGCTCCATCGGCAGCAGGTCGAAGTTCACCTGGGCGGCGTCCGGCTCGTTCTGGCGGATGCCGTCGAGAAACACCGAGATCCCTTGTGGCAATCCCACGACCGGCGAAGCGTAGAAGCCCCGCGACGAGAGCGACATCTTGTACGACGCACCCAGGTCATCGTAACTCGAGAAGCCTGCCTGGCTGACCAGGAGATCCGTGAGTAGCCGCGGCTCGTTGGCCTCGATCTGGCTCCGATTGAGCACGGTGACCCGGGCGGGGACCCCCGACCCGACCACCGGACCCGCGGCGGGGAGAATCGAGCCCACGACCTCGATGGGTGGCAAGATTACTACGGCGGTGTCCCTCCTCGTTGAGTCGGGTCGCTGAGCCTGCAACGGAGTGCTCGCAAGGAGCGCGAACAGGATGAGAGAGCGTGGCCGCATTGTCGGTGTCAGTTCCGAGTTCGGAGTTCCAAGTTCGGAGTTTCGAAGACAAGTCCAGCTATCGGAGGCAGGGTATGCCTTCGCACTCGGAACTTGGAACTTGGAACTCCGAACTATCTGAGTGCTGCAGGTTGGTCCGTTGCGCGACGTTCGTAGATCGCCGCCATGCTGATGCGGTCGGGCGGATGGCCCATGACCACCAGGGCATCGTCGCTCGGACCGCCGCCATCGTAGTCCAGGCAGCAGAACTCCGCCGTCCGGACGCCTTGGAGCGGTCCGGTCAGGGTCGGCACCCCCTGCCTGAGGAAGCGCACCGGATCCCCCAGCGAGTAGTTTCCGCTCCGGTCCAGGTCTTCGTAGATCTTGAGGTACTGCACCTTCACGCCACTCTGGCTGACGACCACCACCCCATCGTCGGCGTCGCCCCCGCCGTCGAGGTCCTGGCAGCAGCGGTCCACGGTGAGCTGGCGGGCAGGGCGCAGGACCACCAGCCACAAGGTCCCTGCGCCGAGCCCGAGGAGAGCAGCCACTCCAGCCAGCGCGAGGACCCCGGGGCGGCGAGACGGAGCTGCCCTGGGCACCTCCCCGCGCGACCAGCGACCCCGGATCTCGGGGCCGAGCGAGGCGCGCGGTTCGAAAGTGATGTCCTGCAGCCGCCGTTCGAGCTCCCGCAGGTCGTCCGGAGGATGGCTCAAGGATCTGCCCCTTCCATCAAAAGGCGAAGCCGGGAGAGCGCCCGCCACAGGCGGGTCCGCACCGCGGACTCCCGGAGGCCCAGCACCTCGGCGACCGCGGCCGTATCCATGCCGCTGCCGTAGCGCAGACTGATGATCTCGCGATCCGACTCACGCAGCTCGGCGACCGCGCCGAGGAGGCGGGCAACCTGCTCCTCCCACAGCAGCCGTTCTTCCGGGGACGGGGCGTCGGTGGCCAGGTCCCGCATGCTACCAATGGGAACATGGCGTCGGACCCGTGAGCGGCGCAGGTGATCACGCAGGGTGTTCTGGGCGATCCGGAAGATCCAGGTCCGGGGCTGACCCCGGGTGGCGTCGAACTGGTCCGCCGCCCGAAACACCTTCAGAAACGTGTCCGAGGTGACGTCCTCCGCCGCGTCCGCCGATGGAAGGTGAAAGCGGACATAGCTGTACACCGCCCGGCCGTAGGTCTCGTACCAGTCCTGGGCACGCTGGGGCCCGACCCCGCCTGGCGCTGCTTCGGGGGGGGCCAGTGGACCGGATAATGGGCGGGTCAGGTCGGGAGCCGGGGGTTGATCGGCCATCTCGGGATAATACGCACCAGGGGCCCGTGCGTCACACGGGCCCCCGGGGAAGACATCACCGGGTGTTCCGGGCCTAGATCCCGGGACGACAGCAGCCAAGCTCCATGCAGGTGACCCAGGGCTGGAGCTCGGTCGCGAGCACCGTCCCATCGCCGGGCCGTGTCCGTTCCAGTATCCCACCCAGCTGCCACTGGGCAATGGACTGGCGCCAGGCCCTGGTGGGCACGTGAATCGTCGTCGGCACGTCAAACCGGTCCATCTTGCTGTCTTTGGAGTCGGCGATGAAGGCGCTAAACCAGCTCGATCCCTTCCGATAGACAACCCAGAAGCTCCGCCCGCCGGGCTCGAGCGCAAAGCCCGGCACCGGCTTCTGGGAGTGGTTCCTCATCTCCGCGACGATCGCCCCCTGCCTCAACCGTGATTCCGACTGCCGGTAGGCACCATCCTGCGGCTCGATGGTGAGCTCGATCCCGTCCTTCACGATCGCGCGATCGGAGGCGCCGGGGTTTGGGTCGTAAGGTTGCTTCCGGCCAATTTCCAGGAGTACCTCACGCGCCGGCAGCCCACCTCCATCGGGGATCGGCAACGGAACAGGGAGCGGGCGGCCGCCGGCGGCACAGGCGCCGGTGAAGAGCACAGCAAGTGCGCCCGGCCAGAGGGGAACTCGGCGGCCGGGACGGCCAAACAACGCGGGTCGACCCACAGTACCTCCAGGGGCAGGGGGATTGAGTTTAGGAAAGACTTACTGAGCGCCGGAGGCGATCCGGCGCATGGTGTCCACACTGGCCTGCAAGCCGGCATCGGCACCGGACCAGAGTACGATCGCCGCACCGGCCCAGCGCCGGGCCGAGGTTTCGTCGCCGAGGTGGGCGGCGAGAGTCGCCCGCAACATCATTGCCCGCACCAGGGAGCCGGCCTGGGCCGGCTGGCGAACCAATGAGAGGCCCGTGGCCGGCAGGGAGGTGAGCACCTGGTCCAGGTGGCGCACCGCGCCCGCCGTGTCGCCGATGGCGAGGTACAGGACTGCCTCGTGGTAGACCTTGTCGATCGCCACATCCGCCGGACGGACCGAGGTACGCAGGCGGGCCAGGGTGTCGAGTCCGCTCCGCACCGCGGTGCGGTCACCGCGCCGGAGGTAGAATTGGAAGCGCCGGAGATAGTTGCGTGGTGGGGTCCCGGCCACGACCAGGTTCGCCACCTCGGTCGGATGCAGCAGGCTCAAGGGCAGTTCGAGCGCCTCGGCGCGGAACGCTTCCCGGCCGTCGGGTGGGAGATAGGCACGGATCTGGTCGTCGACAACCCGAAGCAGCCGCATCGCGCTGTCGGATGGTCCGCCGAGGGCGGAGTAGGCCAGCAGCGATGCCAGGGATGCCCGCAGAGCGGGATGGGTACCGGCGGGGGCGGCATCGCCGATCTCATACTGCGGCCGGCTCGAGGCGAGGCGCAGAAACCCCGCCAGCCGCCCCGCTCCTCCGGTCAGGGCGGCCAACCCCGCCGATTCATCGGCTTCGTCGGGAGTGGGCTGGGTCAGAGTCGCGAGGGTGGAGTCCGCCAGCTTCACTGCGTCATCGAACCGACCCAGTTTCACCAGCAACTGTACCTCCCCGGTCCTCAGGCGCAGCGAGTCGGTCCGGGTCGCGGCCAGTCGCGAGGCCTGACGAAGGGCGGGGAGCGCGGCGCTGGTATCGGTTGCACCATCCAGATCGCCGCTCGCCTCGAGCAGGCTGGCGCGTGCCTCCCACGCGTCAGGACTGGTCGGGAACGCCTTGACCCACATGGCCGTGACCTGCCGCAGGTCATGCAGATTGTGGTTCCGGGGCGACGCCTTCCCATCCGGGATCATCTCGGCCCGGGCCTTGTACAGATCGGCCAGCGGATAGGGGATGAAAGCCAGCGTGTCGTTCCTGAGCGAGGGGAACGCGGCGAACCTTGCGGTGTCGGGCGCAACCGCCGCCCCCCAGCGAAACACGTTGGGCTCGGCGTAAAATAGCCCGGCGAGCCGCTGGAACGCGGCGCCACGAAAGGCCAGATGGACCGACGGTACCAGGGTCAGCGCCCGGTGGTAGTCGGAGATCGCCGCCTGATATCCGGATCGGAAGCCCCAGCCGGTCGGGCTCGCTGGATCGCGCAGCACGGTATGATCCCGGGCCCGGCACTCTCCGCGCCCGAACCAGGCGCGGAAATCCAGGGTGTCGCGCTTGACCATGGCGTCGTACTGGCGGCAGGCATCGGGGAAACGCTCCTCGCCGAGCGCCACCAGGGCCTGTGCCCAGAGCGCCTCCTGGCCCATGAGCGGAGGCTGGGCCCGCACACCAGCCACGGCCTCGTCCCGCCACGCAGCCGGTGGCTCGCCCTGCCAGTTCATGGTCTGGGCCAGCCACAGATGGGCCAGCCCGTAGTCCGGGTCCAACGCCAGCGCCGCGTGGAACTGGCGGGCGGCTCCGCTCAGGTCCCACCGGGCGAGCGATGAATGAGCGGAGTCGTAGACTTCCCATGCGCCGATCACCCGGGTTCCAAACACCCCAGAGGCCGCGGTGGGTTCTTGGGCCCGGGGCAGCAGCAGCGAATCCGCCAGCTCGGCGAACTTCTGCTCCGCATCGAGCAGGGTCCCGGCCAGGGTGACCGTCTTCTCCCGGAGCACCTCGGGTCCTCGCGCCACGTCGTACACGACGCCCCGAACCCGGATCGAATCGCCCCAGGCGGTCACATCTCCCGTCAGCAGCCGCCCGGCCCCGCCGCGCCGGGCGATACCCAGGAGATCCTCCAGGGTCGCGGGTTCCTTTACCCTCGCCAGCTGGTCGTCGACCCAGCGGCGGTCGGTCAGCCGCACACCATCCCAGCGGGTCAGTGCATCGTGAATGAGCCGGCGGCACTGGTCGCCGCTCAGGTTCGACGGAACCCCCTCGCGGTGCACCAGCGGGCCGACCATATAGAGCGAGGGCTCGAGCTGCTGCCGCCTGAGCGCGGTGGTCCATACCACGGCAAGCGCAATCCCGACGGCGGCAAGCCCGGGCGCAGCCCACCGCCGCAACCAGGACCCGGGCTGCATTCCCAGGGCAGGCACGCCCTCGGGAGTCCGCTGACGGACCGATCCGCCGGAGTCGAGCAGGCTGGCCTGACCGTCCTGCAGTCGGCCCAGGGCGTCGGCCATCTGCTGCGCCGTCTGGTACCGGTCCGCCGGGTGTTTGGCGAGCGCTCGACCCACGGCCGCCTGCAGTTCCGGAGTCAGCGCCGGCCGGCGGGTCTGTACCGGCAGCGGTTCCACCTCCAGATGCTGCACCACCACCTCTTCCGGGGTACTGCCGCGGAAGGGCGGCTCGCCGGTCAGCATCTCGTACAGCACGCACCCCAGACTGTAGAGGTCGCTCCGGCCGTCTACCCGCGACCCACCGCGGGCCTGCTCGGGGCTCATGTAGGTGGGGGTGCCCGCCGGGCCTGCCATCTTCCACTCGTCCCATCCGCCGGCGCTGATGGCGCGGGCGATGCCGAAATCCGCCACCACCGCATGGTCGGCGATGAACAGGATGTTCTCGGGCTTGATATCGCGGTGGATGACCCCGTGGCTGTGGGCGTAAGCCAGGGCACCCGCGACCTCCTCGGCGATCAGCAGCGAATCGGCCACCGGCAGGGCGCCCTCGCGATCCAGCCGCTGCCGGAGGGACTCTCCCGGCACGTAGGGCATCACATAGTAGAGCAGCCCCTCGGCTTCTCCCGAGTCGTGCAGCGGCAGGATGTTGGGGTGGGAAAGCCGGGCGGCGATCTGGATTTCCTGCAGGAACCGCTGGCTGCCTTCGCCGGGTTCTTCACCTTCCAGCTGGAAGATCTTCACTGCTACGTCGCGCACGTGGCGCAGGTCCCGGGCCAGGTACACCACGGCCATGCCACCCCGCCCGATCTCCCGTTCGATGGCATAGCGGCCCGCAAGTACTTGCGGGACGTGCAGTGGCTGGTCCGTCAGGCTGTGGGTCCTTGAAAGGCCTGTATCGATAGTAGGCGATGGACGCCGGAACGGCCAGAGTGGGGTCAGGTCGGTCGAGACGGTCGAGACGGTCGGGGCGGTCACATCTCCGACGGCGAGGGTCCGCCAGCGCCCCTACCCCTCGTCGGGTCGACCGTCCTGTCCGTCGCGACCGTCGCGACCGTCCCTAGAACGCGCTCAGCCCGGTCGCGGCCTCCCCGAGTATGAGGGAATGCATGTCGTGGGTGCCCTCATAGGTGTACACCGATTCCAGATTGGCCATGTGTCGCATCGAGTGGTACTCGGCCAGGATCCCGTTGGCCCCCAGCAGCCGGCGCGCCTCCCGGGCGCACTCGCAGGCCATGTCCACGTTGTTGCGCTTGGCCAGGGAGACCTGCTGCGGGGTCACCGTCCCGCGGTCCTTGAGCCGGCCGAGTTGCAGCGCGAGCAGCTGGGCCTTGGTGATCTCGGTGAGCATGTCGGCCAGGCGGACCTGCTGGATCTGGGTCTGGCCGATGGGGCGGCCGAACATGATCCGGTTGCGGGAGTACTGCAGGGCCTCGTCGTAGCAGGCCATCGCCGCCCCGATCGCGCCCCAGGCAATCCCGTAGCGGGCCTGTGTGAGGCAGCTGAGCGGGCTCTTGAGGCCGCCGGACTTGGGCAGGACGGCGTCCCTGGGGAGCTGGACGTCCTGCAGGATGAGCTCGCTGGTGTCCGAGGCCCGCAGAGACAGCTTGCCCTTCTGGTCCCGGGCCGAAAACCCTTTCGTTCCGGTAGGAACCACGAACCCGCGGATCGATTTCACGTCGTCCAACCCGCCGGTCTTGGCCCATACCACCGCGACTGTCGCCTGCGACCCGTTGGTAATCCACATTTTCGCGCCGTTCAGCACCCAGCCATCCGGCGTTTCCCGCGCAGTGGTGATCATCCCAGCCGGGTTGGAGCCAAAGTCTGGCTCGGTCAGCCCGAAGCAGCCGATATCCTTCCCCGCAGCCAGCGCCGGGAGCCAGCGTTGGCGCTGTTCCTCGCTGCCGAAAGCGAAGATGGGATACATCACCAGGGCGCCCTGCACCGAGGCAAACGAACGGATGCCGCTGTCGCCCCGTTCCAGCTCCTGCATGATCAGGCCATAGGCCACGTTGTTGAGCCCGGCGCAACCGTACTCCTCCGGCAGGTTGGCGCCGAGGACACCCAGGTCCGCGAGGCTGGGAATCAGCTCCTTGGGGAACCGTCCCGCGACGTAGCACTCCCCGATGATCGGCATGAGCCGGTCTTCCACCCAGCTGCGGACCGTGTCGCGAACAGCGCGCTCCTCCTCGGAGAGAAGCGATTCGAGGTCGTAGAAGTCGGGGGCGGTGAAGTTGGGCATGGGTCTGGTAGTGGGGTACGCGGGGAATATAAGCGCCGGTCCGGCGAACGATCGGGAAACCGCTTTCCGCAGATTACGCAGATTGAAAGGATTTTGAGGATTTCGAAAGATTGTCAAAGGAGGACCAGCGTCGAATCGCCTGCATGTGTTGGCAGGAGACAATCTGCGTAATCCCTTCAATCTGTGTAATCTGTGGAAAGCAGTTGCAAAGCTTACCAGTCTCGCCGAACCGCCCTCGGCTCAATTCCGACTGCCTGGGCCTTCTCCCTGAATTGCCTTCCATGATCGACCTTGCGCCCCGTCTCGGCCTGCCATTGGTGGACCATCTCGTGCAACAGCGTGTCCGTGACCGACTCCCAGCCATCCCGCCTCATATGCCGGCGCGAGATCCCGATGTGGGCCGCGTGACCAGTCTTCCGGTCGAGCCGCAGCTCCCCCAGTCGTGACCGCATCCGGCCCGAAAGCCGGATGAGGATCGGGCTGAGCTCGCCGCTGAAGTGCTTCTGGTTGAGGTCGGCGTGGAGTCGTTCGAGCCGCTCCAGCACCGGCCGGTCCGCCGGGGAGACCCGTCTCGGCCGGGCGGACCGGGGTGGACGCGGGGCATGCTCGTCCACCGGGAAGGCCAGGAACAGCCGCTTCGCGGCCAGCCGCGCAGGCCGGCGAACCCGCGGCGTGACAAACCGCACGATCGCCCGGAGCACCTCGTCCGGCGCGGCGGCGTAGCCCTCGTGGATCCGGAGCACCTCACCCGGCACCCAGGAGAGCATGACCTGTTCGTTGCGATGCGTCGTAATGCGCGGGAACGGAGGCAGTCCCAACACCTTGAGCCGGGCAATCAGCGGCTCGGTCCCATACAAGTTTCGAGTTCCGAGTTCCGAGTTCCGAGTTGGCGCCGGACGCGGATCGGGGAACGCGGAACGCGGAACCTTCGGCGGAACGCCGAACAGTTCACCGAGAAGCAGGCTCAGCTGCACGCCGTCCTCGTGCGTAGATCGCGGTATCGCCCAGGCGGAAGGTCGCAGCCTCACGGACGTACAGATAGTGCTGGATCTGGATCTGCCGGTCGCCCACCCGGATCAGGTTGAATGCCGAAGGCCGGCCCCCGCGGGTGCGGAGCGAGTGGGTACCGGCGGTGCTCACCGGCAATCGACCGTCCATCTGACCCGCGCCCTCGGTATGATCGTGCCCGCACAGGACCAGGTCTGCGCCCAGCGTGAGCAGGGCGTGCTGAGCCGCATGCGGCCGGGCCAGCCCCCAGCGGTGGGAGATCACCCCCGGCAGCACATTGTGATGCAGTACCGCCAGGCGGATCGTGTCCGGCGGCAGCTCGCGAAACAGATCGCGAACCCTGCTCACCTCGCTGGCCGGGAGGTGCCCCTTCACCGCGGTGTCGTTGGGATTCAGGGTCAGCGACCTCAGCGCCAGACCGTGCGCCGAAAGGATCCCGGCGATGACCAGGCCATCGAGCCGCAGGACCGGTACCAGCTCCGTAAAGTACTTGAGGTACTTCCGGTACTTGACCTGTTGCCCCAGCACGCCAAGCGGACTGCGCCACCACTCGGCGTCATGGTTACCGGGGATCAGGTGGAGCGGGGCGATGGCGGCCAGCCGCTCGAAGTAGCCCAGCGCCGCCTGGAATTCGCCGTGCCGGGCTCGCTGGCTCTGGTCACCCGACACGACGATAGCCCACGGCCCCAGCGTCGGAAGGAACCGCGCCAGGACCGCGAGCTGGGGGATATCGGCGCGTCCGCCGAAGTGCAGATCCGAGATGTGCGCGACAACGGCGTCGCTCACCAGATGACCCGTACCCTGTAAGTGAGGGTGGTCTTGCCCCGCGCGGGCACCGGAACCCGGAACACCGTGCGGGTGGATGACTGCTTTTCCGGCTTCACGCTGCTCGTCACTACGCTCCATTCGCCGCCGCGCGACTCCACCACTTCAATGGTGGCGGGGATATCGCCCGCGTTCTGCAGGTTGACCCGGTAGTCGGCGGTTGCGGTGGTCCGCCAGCCGCCACCGGGGAGGCTGTCCCGCCGGGTGCTGTAGCTGGTCTGGACCCGCTTGGCGGTCAGATCGAAGGCGGTGCCGGCCTCGAGTCGCAGGTCCTCGCCGGCTGGAGAGTGGTCGGTGGCCGACTCGCCGATGAGCTGCAGCCGGCCAGCGCTGTCGGGCTCGAACAGTCTGACTATGCCGCCGGGCAGCGGCCGGTCGCCGAGGTCGGTCTTGCGCGGCCGGGAGACGGTGTACGTCACCTTGACGGGAACCTCCTGTTCCTCGCCGTACTGCGGCAACCCGCCCCAGTACGGAATCTGCCCCAGCATCTGGTAACTGCGGGTGACTCGGGCCTGGGTGGGCTCGAACAACGCGATGGTGGTCACCAGCCCCGGTTCCAGCGAAGCCCGCCCCGGCAGCGTGTACAGATGGAACTCCCCGACTTTCTGTTCGGCCGGCGGCGATTGGGCGACCGCACGCTTGGCCACCATCATCGCCTCGGCCCGAGGGCTGTATTGATCGGTCGGCGCCGCCACGTTGACCTGACCGGCGAGCAGCTGCAGCTCGGCATCCTTGATCGAGAGCGGACCCCCGTTGATCACCGCCGCACCCAGCACCCGCGCGGGCGCGTCGCGAGCGCCGAGAATCACCTGGTAACTCGCCGACCAGCCGCCCCCCTGGGTGAAGTATCCCACCCGGAGGCCCTTCCGCGCGGTGGTGCTGGAGATGGTCGCGCGCAGGGTCGGTTCGAGGGCGACGAGATCGGCCGGATACATGGGCTGTCCCGGCCGACTGAAGCTGATCGACCCGTCGGCCATCCGGTAGCGTTCGGGATCGACTCCCACCAGCTCGGCGCTGAGGGTGTCGCTGCCGTAGCGGAATTTGATCCGCCGGCCGAGGGCCCGGCGCAGCACGCTGGCCTCGTCCACCGCGGCGTCGTAGCCGGCGTTGACCAGGCTTACGCCGTCATCGAGTGGGAAGACCGAGCCGGGATCCAGCACGCCGAGCGCCAGCCGCTGTTCGGAATCACCCTTGGGGATATCAAGACCCACCAGCCGGCGCACCAGCACGCGGCCGTCGTTGTAGAGCGTAAGGCTTGTCGGGGATTGAGCCCAGAGAAGTGAGAAGTGAGAAGTGAGAAGTGAGAGGGCGAACAACGCGCCGAAGCCTACCCTCCGCGCAATACTACGGTCCGCCCGTCCGCGACCGAGGGCCCCTTGGGAGCCGCTTGCGGCGACTCGGGCCCGATGGAGTCCTTTAGGACCTAACCGCCTGACCGCCCTAGTCATCCCGTCCTCCCTGAATAGGCTCATCCTTTAACAGCTCGAGGGCCACCCGCTGGACGATCTTCCGCACGGCGATATACGTGATCACCACCACGATGACTCCGTACAGCCGCGCGAGCGGTGTCGGAGGCATCCGGTGACCGGCGTACAGGCCGACCAGCAGGGTAGCCGGGAGGGAGATGCGGCTGGCAATTCGATTTGCACGTCGGACCCGCTCGGCCCGGCAGGCGGGGCAGCGCTCACCCCAGGTGAGACCGGCGACCCGCGCCCCACACCGGGCGCAGGGGACTTCAGGCGCCCACGCGCCGGGCAACGGCATCGCCGAACTCCCGGGTGGACGCGTTGCCGCCCAGGTCGCGGGTGCGGACGTTGTCCTCGACGATGGTCTTCTCGATGGCGTCACGGACCTTGTTGCCCAGCTTGAGCGCATCGAGGTGATCCAGCATCATCGCGGCCGCCAGCATCTGGGCGGCCGGATTGGCGATCCCCTTCCCCGCGATGTCGGGCGCGCTGCCGTGCACCGCCTCGAAGATCGAGGCGTGGGTGCCGATATTGGCACCCGGCGCCAGGCCCAGCCCGCCCACCAGGCCGGAGACCTCGTCGCTCAGGATGTCCCCGAACATGTTGGTCGTGACCATCACGTCGAACTGTTCGGGCCGGAGCACCAGCTGCATGGCGGTGTTGTCCACGATCATGTCGTTGGACTGCACCCGTCCCTCGTACTCCTTCTGGATCCGCTTGCCCACCTCGAGAAACAGACCGCTGACCATCTTGAGGATGTTGGCCTTGTGCACGATCGTGACCCTCTTGCGCCCGTGGCGGATGGCGTACTCGAAGGCGTAGCGGATGATCCGTTCGCACCCGGCCCGGGTCACGATCGCGGTGGACTCAGCCACCGCGCGCGGGTCGCCCCCGATGGCGATGAAATGCTCCACCCCGACGTAGAGCCCCTCGAGGTTCTCCCGCACCAGGACGATGTCGACGTTGGAGAACCGGCCTCCCGGCACGAATGAGCGGGCCGGCCGGATGTTGGCGAACAACTCGAATTCCTTGCGGAGCTGCACGTTCACCGAGCGGAAACCGGTGCCCACCGGGGTGGTGAGCGGCCCCTTGAGCGCGAGCTTGCGATGCCGGATGCTCTCGATGGTGGCATCGGGCAGCGGCGTGCCGGTGGCCTCCACCGCGGCGACGCCGGCCAGCTGCTCGTCCCACCCGAACTTGAGGCCGGTGGCCTCGAGGACCTTGACCGTTTCGGCGGTGATCTCGGGCCCGATGCCATCGCCCGGGATCAGCGTCACGTTGTACGTCATCGGAGTCCCAGCCCCACGGGCAGTACGGTATCGAGGGCCGCAACCAGCGCCCGCTCGGGAGTGGTCCCGGTGCCCCAGGCCAGCGAGCGCCAGACCACCTTGCCGGTCCGGGTGTCGACCAGGGCGAGGGAAAGCTCGGCCCGCACCGGCCCGTCGTTCGGCTCCCGCAGGAAGACCAGCGCCGCGGGCACCAGCGCGAACCGGCCGCCCACCAGCGCCATCATGGAGCGGAGATTGGTGCGAAGCGGATCGGGTACGTCTTCGACCTTGGGGCCGCGGAGCAGCGACTGCCCCATTCGGTCGGGGTCGGGGGCTACTGTCGGCGCGCGGCGGGCCAGCTTGCGGAGCTCCGGCGGGAAGACCCACTTCACCTCCGGGCTCCGGCCGATCAGCGCGGCGCCCACCAGTGAGTCGGCCCACGCCAATGCCACCGGGCGGCTGTTGAGCGGGGGCGTGGCCGAGAGCGCTTCATCGCTTACCAGGAGCGTCAACGGGGTCACAGCGAGCTGCTGGCCGGCAAGGGACGTGGTGATCAGCGGCCGGACCGGCTCGCGCTGCAGCTTACCAGGGTCCGGCGTGGGATTGGCCGGCTTGCCCCCGCAGGCGAGGGAGAGGAGTACCATTGCGGCGGCGATAGGGCGGGTCAGCACGGGGGGGAAAGTAACCGCGGCGGGAGAGGCGGAAAAGGCGGGTGGGACGGTTCCGAGTTCCGAGTTCCGAGTTCGAGGGGATCGGGGTCCCTCGCAGGGCGACTCGGAGCCCGGAACTGGGAACTCGGAACTACTCCAGCGAAAGCCCTCCGTCCACCACAATCGTCTGTCCCGTGATGTGCCGTGCCTCGTCCGAGCAGAGGAAGGTGATGACGTGGGCCACGTCCTCGGGCTCGGCCACCCGGCCCAGGACGCTGTGCTTCTGCGCCCGCTCGATGACCTCGCGGGGCAGCATCATCAGCCGCTCGGTGCGGATGAACCCGGGGGCCACCGCGTTGACGTTCACATTGGCCGGCCCCAGCTCCACCGCCGCGGCGCGGGTGAGACCCTCGAGCGCCGCCTTGCTGGCGGCGTAGTTGGCCACCCCGAATCCCGGACGACCCGCCTGGTGGGCGCTCACGCTCACCACCTTGCCGTAGCGCTGCCTGCGGTAGATCGGCGCGACCGCCCGGATGCAGTTGAAGGCCCCGGTCACGTTGGTATCGAGCACCTCGCGCCAGGCCTCGTCGGACAGGCGCCACAGCGCCCCGTCCATCGCGATGCCGGCGTTGTTCACCAGGTAGTGCACCGTGCCGAACCGGTGGGTCACGTCGGCGATGAACCGCTCCACCTGGCCCCGGTCCCGCACGTCGCAGCGGGCCGCGTGGATTTCGGCGCCCATGGCGGTGCACGCGGTTTCGGTGAGCAGCGCCTGCTCCGTCACGTCCCGGCCCGGCAGCTCCACGAAGCAGAACGCCACCCGGCAGCGCATCCGGGCGAACTCCATGGCGATGCACCGACCCAGTCCGGTGGCACCGCCGGTCACCACCGCCACCTTGCCGCTCACCCCCGTCGGCACCGGCTGGGGCAGCGCCTGCTCCAGCGTGGTGCCCGTATGCTCGAGCTCGGGCTCCCACGCGCCGCTCTGGCCGAAGTGCTCGCCGAACTCCCCGGGGAAGGCAGGCATAAGGGGAGCAAGGTACGGCGCCCGGCTTTGGGACGGAAGAGGGCGCAGGGTTCCGCGTTCCGCGTAGCGGTGGCTCGCGCCACGGCGCTCGCGTCCAGGGGCACAACGGGGAACCCGGAACGGGGAACGAGGAACGAGGAACACCCTTCCCCACAGTCCCCTTCCTGCCCATAATCTCAAGCCATGCTGAAGACACTCGGCTGGATCATCATCGGGCTCCTCGGCGTGGCCGGCTGGGGAATGCTGGCCCTGGGGCGGGGAGAGAGCATCAGCGCGGCGTGGCTGATACTCGCGGCCGTGGGGACCTACCTCATCGCCTACCGCTTCTACAGCCGCTTCCTTGCCGACCGGGTCTTCGGACTCACCAACCGCCGTGCCACGCCGGCGGAACGGCTGGGCAACGGCCGGGATTTCGTGCCCACAACCAGGTGGGTGCTCTTCGGTCACCACTTCGCGGCTATCTCCGGCGCGGGACCGCTGATCGGTCCGGTGCTGGCGGCGCAATTTGGTTACCTCCCTGGCACGATCTGGATCGTCTTTGGCGTGGTGCTGGCGGGGGCGGTGCAGGACTTTGTCATCCTGGTCGCTTCGATGCGCCGGGACGGCAAGTCGCTGGGTCAGATGGCCAAGGAGGAGATCGGGCCGTTCACCGGTCTGGCCGCGATGGTCGCCATACTCGCCATCATGATCATCCTGCTCGCGGTGCTGGTGCTGGTCGTGGTCAACGCCCTGCGCGACAGCCCGTGGGGGCTCTTCACCATCGCCTGCACTATTCCCATTGCGCTCCTGATGGGGTTCTGGATGAAGCTCTGGCGACCGGGGAAGACCGGTGAGGCTTCCCTGATCGGCGGGGTCCTGCTGCTGCTGGCCCTGGTAGGCGGACAGCATGTTTCCACCTCGCCCGCCCTCGCGCCGCTGTTCACCTGGTCGCCCCTGGCCCTCTCATGGGCGCTGATCGGGTATGGCTTCACCGCGAGCGTGCTCCCCGTCTGGATGCTGCTGGCACCGCGGGACTATCTCTCCTCGTTCATGAAGATTGGGACGGTCGCGCTGCTGGCCGTCACGATCCTGCTGGTCTTGCCTCCGCTCAAGCTGCCGGCCCTGACCCAGTTCATCGATGGAACCGGCCCCGTCTTCGCCGGCAAGGTCTTCCCCTTTGCCTTCATCACCATCGCCTGCGGGGCGATCAGCGGTTTCCACGCGCTGGTGGCCTCGGGCACCACCCCCAAGATGCTGCGCCGGGAGGAGGACGCGCGGCTCATCGGCTATGGCGGGATGCTGATGGAGTCCTTCGTGGCCATCATGGCGATGTGTGCCGCCGCAGTGCTGGATCCCGGGGTCTATTTCGCCATCAACGTGCCCCTCGCCAAACTCGGCGGCAACGCGGTCACCGCAGCCGAGACCATTCGGAACTGGGGGTTTGCCGTCACCCCAGAGCAGATGGAGGGCCTCGCCCGCCAGGTGGGTGAGGCCACCCTGCTCGGCCGCACCGGCGGCGCACCCAGCCTTGCGGTGGGCATGGCGACTCTGTTCAGCGGGGCCTTCGGCGCCCACCTGCTGGCGTTCTGGTATCACTTCGCCATCATGTTCGAGGCCCTCTTCATCCTGACCACGCTCGATGCCGGCACTCGGGTCGGCCGCTATATGCTGCAGGAGCTGCTCGGCCATGTCTGGGCCCCGCTCGGCCGCACCTCCTGGTACCCCAGCATCGTCCTGACCTCCGCCCTGGTCGCGGCGGCCTGGGGCTATTTCCTGATCCAGGGCGTGCTCGATCCACTGGGCGGGATCAACAGCCTGTGGCCGCTGTTCGGAATCAGCAACCAGCTGCTCGCTTCGGTGGCGCTGTGTGTGGGCACCACCATCATCATGAAAGCCGGCAAGATCCGTTATGCCTGGGCGACGCTGCTGCCGCTCGCCTGGCTCCTGGTAGTGACCCTGACCGCCAGTTGGCAGAAGATCCTCTCGCCCGAGCGGCGGATCGGCTTCCTGGCCGACGCCGACGCGCTCCGGAGCGAGGTCGCAGCCGGCACCGTGGACGCCGCCCGTGGAGCCCGGCTCATCTTCAACGACCAGCTCAACGCCGTCGTGGCCAGCATCTTCGTCGTGATTGTCCTGGCGGTGGTGCTCTCCTCGGCCCGGGAGTGGTGGCTCATCCTCCGGGGCCGGAAGGTCCCGCGGACGGCGGAGTCTCCGATCGTGGAGTCGGTGTATGCGAGCTGAAGCGGACGGGCGGACGGGCGGACGGGCGGACGGTTGCTCCTTCTCGACCGAGGGTACTGCGTCCAGAACCCCTCCCTCTGGCGGAACGACCCAGTCCGCTGGTCCGCCGGTCCGCCGGTCCGCCCGTCTGTGGCGCAGACTTCGCCGGACGATCGAGTCCTGCGCCGCGGTCCTGCGCCGCATCGCGGGCATGCCGGACTACCAGGCCTATCTCCGCCACCTCCGCCTGAACCACCCCGACTGGCCGGTCCCGTCGGAGCGGGAGTTCTTTGCGCTCTATGTCGAGTCGCGCTACGGCAACGGCCCGTCGCGCTGCTGCTGACTCCCCTTCACCCGGTGCCCCGATGAAACGCCTCGTCGGCTGGTTTCTAAACGGCCTGATCTTCACCGCGCCCGCGGCCCTCACCATCTACTTCGTCTGGGTCACCTTCACCACCGTCGACGGGTGGCTCCGGATCCCCATTCCCGGGGTGGGCTTCTTCGCGACCCTGGCGCTGATCACCCTGATCGGGTTCCTGGCCTCGAACTTCCTCGCGCGCCGGGTGCTGGAATGGGTGGACAACCTGATCGAGGCACTACCCGGCGTCCGGCTGCTCTACAGCGGGATCAAGGACATCACCGGGGCCTTTGTGGGGGAGAAGAAGCGCTTCCAGCAACCGGTCCTGGTGACGCTGGATCCGGTCGCCGGTTCCAAGGCGATCGGCTTCCTGACCCAGGACTCCCTCACCGAGCTGGGAATGGCGGACCACGTCACAGTCTACCTCCCGTTTTCCTACAGCTTCGCGGGGCAGCTGCTGCTGTTTCCCCGCGATCGGGTGGTGCCGCTCGAGGCATCGAGCGCGAAGGTGATGACGTTTGTGGTATCGGGGGGCGTTGCGGAGGTGAGCAAGGAGTAGAGGTTCCGCGTTCCGCGTTCCGAGTTCCGCGTTCAATTGCCTCGATCCCAACGCGGAACGTGGAACGTGGAACGCGGAACGCGGAAACTACTTGAGCAGATCCAACCATTCTGTAAGCCAGTGCCCTGTCCTGCTGATCACCAACGAGCTGTCGTTCCCCAGAAAATCGAGATCCGCATGGCCCAGCTTCGGGTCCGCGTAGGTTCCGCGGGTCCGGGCCTGGGCCCGGGCATCGAGCAAGGCCTGGATGCTCCGCCGGGTGCCGATCCACACCAGGCCGTCGCTGGCGCGCGAACCGCTCCGTAGCGGCAGACCGAAGCTGTCGGGAGCCACGTAGATCCGGGCCAGCAGGGGGATCAGGACGGTATCGGTCGAGAAGGAGAGCAGCGTGAGGTAGCGGACCTTGAGCTTGCCATCGGTGGCCGCGAGCAAGCGCCGGGCGACTGAATCCGCCGCCCCCGCGTCCAGCCTGCCGAAGACCCAGGCATCGCCCAGGTCGTAGCCCCCCTCGGGAATTCGCGGCAACAGGTCCTGAAGGAGCGCCTGGTCGCCGCGCTGCTTCCGCATCAGTTCGAGCTGCACCGCCCGGAGGCCGGGCAACAGGTCGCTCAGGTCGGTGGCCGGCGGTGGCGGGATCTCCTGATTCACGATCCGGCGGCGCCAGTGGAGCACACTGTCCATGCTGGCCCGCTCGCGCAGCTCGGCGAGACGATTGAGGGCGAGAAGGCCCTGGTCCCAGTCGATCTTCCCCTCCGCCGCCTGGCGGACCAGGGGCCACAGGCTCCTGGAGGAACGCAGGGTGAGGATCCGAACCACGCTGTCGGCGGCCGGTGTCCCCTCCCTGAGTCCCTCATGGATTTCGGAATAGGTCACCCGGGTGGAGTCGCCCAGGCGGATCTGGACCTGCGCCGTGACGGTCGACGGGTTGAGCAGCACCGGCAGGAGGGCGCACCAGAGACCAGAGCGACGGCCCGCGGCCATCACGAGCGCGCCACCCGCCGGGCCAGCACCAGCCAACCGAGAGTCGCGGCGACCATTCCTCCCGCCGAGACCAGGAGTGCCGCACCTCCGCCGGTGGCCTGGTACAGCGCCCCGAACCCGGTCGCCGCGGGCAGCGCCGCAAGCCCGGTAACCGCATGGTAGGCTCCGAACCCCCGGCCGGTGCGCTTTGGCGCGAGCTGCGCCACCAGCGACCGCTCTGCCGACTCGGTAAGCCCGGCCACCAGGCCCAGTCCGAGGAAGGCCGTCACGGCCAGCGGGATTCCGATCCGCAGGCCCAGAACCAGGGCCCCCGCGGCGAACGCCAGCCCACCGGCGGCCACGGTGCTCCGCGACCCCAGGTGATCGGCGAGCCAGCCACCGGGATAGGAGACGAAACTCCGCACCACGTGGAGCCCCGCCCACACCAGTGGGATCAGCGGGACCGCCACGCCGAGGTCCTGCAGCCGGAGCAGCAGCAGCGTCTCCGGCAGGCGAAGCAGCACCAGCGCCGCCAAGGCGAGGATCGGCGACCAGAAGACCCGCCCGGTGGCATCCACTGTGCCCGGAGCATCGGATCGGCCCGCGCGGGCGGTCGGTGCCGTGCGCAGCACGACGAGGAGGATCAGTCCGGCCACGATGCCGGGAACAACGCTCCAGGTGAGCACCTGCCGGACATCCACTGAGTGGTTGAGCAGCCACCAGGCTAGAAGCGAGCCGGGAATCGAGCCGAAATGATCCGCGGCTCGATGGAAGCCGAATGCCCGGCCGCGGATCTCCGGCGGCGTGGCGTCGGCGATCAGCGCGTCCCGCGCCGGGGTGCGCATCCCTTTGCCGATGCGGTCCACCACCCGGAACCCCACCACCTGCCAGGCGGCGGAGGCGGCGGCCATGAACGGACGGATGAGGATGGCGGAGAAGTAGCCCAGCACAATGAGCGGCTTACGCCAGCCCGGCCGGTCGGCCAGATCGCCGGTCAGCCACTTGGTAGCCGCTGCGGTGAGGTCTGCCGCGCCGTCGAGCAGGCCCAGGGTCGTCGCCGAGCCTCCCAGGGTCCCGACCACGAACGCGGGGAGTAGCGGGTAGACCATCTCGCTGGCGAAGTCATTGAACAGTGAGACAAGCGCGAGGCCCTTGACGGTAGGCGGAATGGCGGGAAGGCGGGAAGGCGGACCGGCATCTGCGGAATCGGTCCGCTGGTCCGCTGGTCCGCCAGTCCGGCTACTCATCGATCCCCAGGCCCATCCCCCACCGGATCAGCGAGATCGGCAGACCTCCGTAGCCGAGCACGGCGTCGTGGAACTGGCGGACCGGTACGGATTCGCCGACCGACTCCCGCCAGGCGTCGCGCAGATGGAGCAGCTCCCGGCGGCCAATCGCATAACACAGCTGGTACGTGGGCCAGGCGCAGTAGCGGCTCACCTCGGCCTGGGCCTTGACCCGGTCCATTGCCACCCGGTCCACCAGCATGTCCACCGCCTGGTCGGGGGTCATGCCCCGGGTGTGGAGCCCGATGTCGAGTACGATCCGCACGGCCCGCCACAGCAGGTGCAGCCGCTGGAACAGCCGCTCCTCCACGGAGGAGAAAAAGCCGTGTTCGGCCATCAGCTCTTCGCAGTAGAGCGCCCAACCCTCCACCGTCACGGGAGTCCAGCTGACCCGCCGGACTTCCGAGGCCGCGTTCCGGGCGGTGAGCATCTGCAGATGATGGCCGGGCCACGCCTCGTGCACCGCGGTCGGCGCAATCTCGTGCAACGAATGCTGACCGGGCTGTGCCCCCGGAGCCGGGGAGGTGACGTAGAAGGTCCCGGTGGGATCGTCGGCAAAGACCGGGGGAGGGGTGTAGGCGGCGAACGGCATGAGTGGCCGGAGGAACGGCGGAGTCTCGATCACATCGAGCCGCCCCTCGGGAATGGCGACCAGTTCGTGGGTATCGAGAAAACTCCGGGCCCGTTCCACCGACTGCCGGAATGGCCCCACCAGGTCGGCGCCTGGGGCCGACTGCGCCCGCAGTTTCTCCACCACCGTACGCCATGAGGCCGTGGGATTCAGATGCCGGGCGAGCTGGGCTACCTCCACCGCCACCTCGTCGGCCAGGTGCAGTCCGTAGCGATACAGCTCGGGCGCCCCCGCCCGCAAGGCATGCTCATGATGCAGCCGCCGGTTGAACTGATCTTCCCCGACGGCGAACGAGAGATCGTCGTGATGGGCCCGGAACTCTCCTCGAAGGGCGTGGGCAAACCGACCCACCGCCGCTTCGGCCTCGCCCAGCGCCTCGTCCAGGGCCCCTGCCAGCTCGGGATCTCCTTCCCGCACGGCTTGCCCGGCATCGGCCAGCAGCCGAGGGCCGGCGTCGGCCAGGGCGGTGGCGGTGTCGAGAAACACCCGCGGCGGGTCCTGCACCGTCTCCCGCGCCGCCTTGAGGAACGCGGGGGCTGCCCGCAGCCGCCCGAGCAGCCCGTGGGCCTTGTCGCGGGCGGAGCCGTTGCGGCGCCGGAGCAGAGAGTGGAAGGCCCGGTACAGATGGGAAAGCCAGAACCCGGGGTCGTGAACGTGAGGCCGCTCCCGCTCGAACCGGAGGATCGTCACTCGGACCTCATCCAGGAACGCGGTCCGGTCGATCTCCTCGTCCTGATCCTCGACCTCCAGGTGTTCCGCCGCGACGGCGATCGCCTTGAAGGCGGCCAGGTGCTCCCGCATTTGTGGGGCGGAGAAGTCGCCCAGCCGCTCGTCGTGGCCAGCCACCCCGGCCGAGCTGGCGTGGGCGGGATCAAAATGCCAACGAAGATCCAGGTAGGAGCGGTACAGGTCGGCGGTGGCGGTCATCGGGGCCTATGATAACGCCGTCGGGGTGGGCTGGCCATGAGGAGAGTGAGAAGTAAGAAGTAAGAAGTGAGAAGGGGGGAGCAAGCGGGGAGCAGTGAGGACGGCCAGTGTCATCCCGAGGGCCGGAGGCCCGGGGGATCTCCGACCCGACGGGGCTGGGAGATCAGCGGCCTCGGAGATCCCTCCCCCTCGCTGCGCTCGGGGTCGGGATGACACCGGCGCTCCTCACTTCTCACTTCTCACTTCTCACTCCTCACTTCTCACTCCTTACGTCTCACGTCTTACGTCTCACCTCTTACGTCGCATTCACCTCACTGTCGTCCCCTAGCGTCGCAACTCCCCTGAGTCCCCGCACACTCACCCGGTCACCCAGCATGGAATGGTGCAGGTGGCTGTCGGAGATGATGCTTCGGGCGCCCACCAGGGTGTGCTCCAGCCGGCTGTTGACCACCCGCGTTCCGGTCTCGAGCGTCACGTTGGGGCCGATGACGCTCTTCTCCACGGTCACCCCGTCCTCGATCAGGACGGGATCGTGGATGGTCACCCCGGGGAACTCCCGCCGGCGGGCGTGGCCCTTCCGGAGCAGGATCTCGTTGGTCTCGAGCAGCGTGTCCAGTTTGCCGCAGTCATACCAGCCACCGACCTCGGCCGTGAGGATCCGCTTGCCGTGCTCGATCATGTGCTGGAACGCGTCGGTGAGATAGAACTCCCCCTTGTTGGCCGGGCTCGTGAGCACATGGTCGATCCCGGCCCAGAGCGCGGCGGTATCGCGGATGTAGTACAGCCCGATGTTGGCCAGCTTGGAGATCGGGGTGGACGGCTTCTCGACGATCTTCGTCATGAAGCCGTCCTTGTCGGTCACCACCACGCCGAAGCGCTGGTAGTCCTCCACTTCCTTGGCCCAGATGATCCCGTCCGCCTGGGTACGGTTGATCAGGGTCAGGTCGGCCTCGAACACCGTGTCCACGAAGATCACCAGCACCGGCTCACGCACATACGGCCGGGCGAGATTCACCGCTCCCGCGGTGCCGTCCTGGACCTTCTGCTCGATGAACCGGCTGGGGTAGCGGTAGCGCGACCGGGCGTACTCCTCGACCTGTTCCTTGAGATGCCCCGTGATGAAGATGAGCTCAGAGATCTGCAGGCCCTCCAGCCGGTCCATCACCCAGTCCATCACCGGCCGGCCCGCCACCTTGAGCATCGGCTTGGGGACCAGGTGGGTGTGCGGGCGGAGACGGGTGCCCTTGCCGGCCAGCGGAATGACCACCTGCATCGTCGTCAGCTCCTACCGTAGCGGTCGTTGAGCCGGACCAGGTCGTCGAGTTCCGCGGTCGAGGCCTCGAGCACGTCGGTATCGACCACCGCTTCGATCTGGTGCACCAGTTTGGCAGGGATATGAACCGACTCCCCCGCTTTGAACGGACGGGCATCCAGCGTGGTTCCTGGCTGGGTGCGCAGGATCAGCTCGCCCCGAAGCACGTGCATCGTCTCGTCCTTCAGGTTGTGGTACTGCAGGCTGAGAATGTGTCCGGCTTTCACGTGCAGGATCTTGCCGACGTACCGGTCGGTCCGGGCCCAGATCAGCTCATAGCCCCACGGCTTCTCGACCCTGTAAGGCACTTCAGGCATCAGCTCTCCAGTGGGCGAAGTGTGTAGCAGGACGGCGAGGTGATACAGGCCCGCACGCAACACCCGCACCCCACGCATCCCTCCACCTTGAGCACTGGATGCCCGTCCGCATCGATCTCCAGCGCACGGGTTCCCACCGGACAGGCATCGACACAGGCACGGCAGGTCGTCCCCGAGAACGTCACGCATCGCTCGGGCTCGAGCTCCACCGCCGCCAGACGATACCCGGTCCAGCCTTCCGGCGGGAGTGTCAGGGCCTCGGTGGGACAGGCCCTGGCACAGGGCATGTCCGGGCAGGCCACGCAGGCCTGGATGGTCGGATCGATGTAGGGGGTTCCCGCCGCCAGGCCGCCGCTGGTGGCCACCTTCCGGAGCGCAAACGGCGGACAGGCGGTGATGCAGTCGCCACACCGGGTGCACGCCGCCAGGAAGGCCATTTCAGGCAGCGCTCCGGGCGGCCGCAGGTACGTCTCCGGCGCTACCCGCCGCTCGGCCTGCTCGATCACCTTCTCGAGCCACTGCCCGATGGTGGTCCTGAACAGGTCGCGCCGGTTACCCAGGCCGCGGAGGTCGGGGATCATGGGCGGACGGGCGGAGAGGCGGACCAACGGACCGGCGGACCGGCGGACCAGCGGACCGGAGCCGCTGCGTCGGGTCGAGGCCTGCGCCCTGCGCCTCGTCGAGTCAGTGCCCGCCGGTCCGCCGGTCCGCCCGTCCGCTTCATCAAAACGCCGGACTGAAGCTGAACTGCCACCTGAACCACCCCTTGTCGTTCCCCGGGTCGTTGTCCTGTGCCAGCTCCGGTCGGCTCACCCACAGGGGGAAGTCGGCTCGGGTCATGAAGCTGGTCTCACCGATGCGGTGCTCGGCCCGGAGCCCGATCCCGGCGTCCACCAGGAACCGGAGCCGGTCGCTCCGGCCGGTAATCCCGTCGCGGATCGCGTGGCCGGCATCGCCAAATAGGGCCAGCCCGACCCGGCTGAACAGCTTCCCCCGCGGCCGGTTCAGCAGGGTTCGCTCCAGCTCCCCATTCAGCGACACCACCCCAACCGTCGAGAGCCGTGGGTCGAACCCCCGCAGTCCCGCGCCGCCGGGTTGGGAATAATAGATGTCGGGCCGGACCAGCAGCGCGCCGCTGGAGCGGAGGAACGGGTTGCCGAACTGTTCCAGCGGATCGGCGCCCGCGAGGTAGACCTGCCGCTGCTTGACCACCGCCTCGTCGCCGGTGGTGATGCCGCCGTAGATTCGCCCGCCCAGGAGCCAGTTGCGCCCCAGCGTGCGCCGGGCGCTGCCCTCGAGAGTAAAGCGGCCATAGGTCCCGGGCACATCGGTCCGTCCGAGCGCCGCGCCCAGCCCGCGCCGATTGTAGGCCAGCCCCCCCGCGGCTGAGGTCCGGAACCCGAGTGACCACTGCCCCACCCGATCGGTGACGCCGGTCCCGATCAGGAGCTCCACCGTGCCGGCGTCCTCGTAGTAGCCCCCGTCGAGGTAGCGGAAGTCATCGGGCTGAAGCCAGGTGAGCGAGCCGGACACCGTCTGCTCCGGTCCCCAGCCGAGATGAACCTGTCGGGTCTTCTCGAGCTCCAGCCGGGCGCCATACCGGCCCTCGACGTTGAAGCCTTCCAGTGTCTGTCGCAGCCGAGGGCTCCGGAGTGCCACCGGATTCTCCAGCCGCAGGAAGAAGTCGGCGTCCTTCACGTCATGGTCGCTCTCCCACCCGGTCCCGACGCTGAGGATGCCCAGGTCCCGCTCGAATCGGCCGAAGTAGTTCTGCCGGGTTCTGAGTCCGAGCGTGATTCCCGCAGCGTCGTTGTACCACGCCGTGGGGAGCCATCCTTCGCTCTCGTGGTCGCGGGCCTGCCGCTCGCTGAACCAGGTATCGAGGTAGTACTTCTTCCTGGGCTCCCGGGAGGGGAACAGCCAGCCGCGGCGCCAGCTGTTGTTCAGCATGTTCCAATCCCGGGTTCTGAGCCGGGGATCCAGCAGGATCTCCTTCGGCCGCGTCCGGGTCGGCACCGTCACCCACGCCGAGCTTGCGAGTCCGTCGGTGCGCACGACGGCGGTATCGTGCTCCGCGATGACCCATAGCTCCACGGGGAGCATGCCCTCGCCCTTTCGGAGCACCTCCACCCGGCTCTCCCAGCCAGCACCGTCCGCCGAACCGTCTGACCGCCTGTCCGCCTGTCCGCCTGTCCGCCCGTCCGCCTGTCCGCCTGTCCGTCTGATAGCCACTCGCCCCACTGCATAGTCCGTCAGCACCACGCTGTGCAGCGCCTGGCCGAAGAAGGTGGAGAGATCCATGCCCGAGACCTCCTCCGCCACCTCCTTGAACGCCCCCTCGTCGATGTGCTTGAGCTTCCAGCGATCGTAGTAGGTCCGCATGATCCGGCGCATCGTCTGGTCGCCGACGATGGCGCGGAGCTGGTGGAAGAACACCTCGCCCCGGGTGTAGATCGAGATGTTGTAGCTGTTGAAGTCACGGTAGTCCTGGCTCACCAGGCTGGTCGGCTCCGACCGGCCGTCGAGGTCCAGTCCGGTGATGAACGCCTCGCTCCCCAGGAACCCGTCGTTGCCGGGCTGCCGCTGCTCGAAGAACAGGGTGGTCTGGAAGCTGGTGAAGCCTTCGTCCAGCCACCCCTCCTTCCATTCGTTGTTCGCCAGAATCCCCATCACGTAATTGTGGCCCAGTTCGTGGACGATGAGGCCTTGGGACGCGGAGCCGTCGTGGATCATCATGGGGAACTCGGTGCCGCCCCCCTCGATCCGGTGAACGTTGGTGATCTGCGGCCAGGCGAACTCGCCGAAGAACCCATCCAGCCACTCGAGCGCCGTGGCAGTACGGCCGGTCGCGACTCCCCGACCCCAGGTGGCCGAATCGCCCGGCTGGTACAGCACGTGGATGGCCACCTTGCCCCACGCCCCGCCCTCGTAGCTGTACTGCGGGTTCAGGCTCATGGCAAAGTGATGCACATTCTCGGCGTACCAGATGATGCGCTTGCGACCCTCCGTGATCGGTCCGCCCGCGACCGAGCCCCCTTCGGAAGCGCCCCGGCGCGACCCGGGGGCGAGAGCCTGCCCCGAGCGCAGCGAGGGGGAGTCCTGTAGGGCCGGTCCGGCTACGCAATCTTTCCCCTGGGCGACGTAGCTCGGTGCGTTCGGGTAATAGTCCCGCCGGTACTGGATCGGCCGGTCCGGGACCTGGTTGGCCCGCTCCCACCCCGGATCGCCACACAGCGGCACCCCAGTCGCGCCGACCACCTGGTCCTCCGCGACTTCGAGATCCACCAGGTAAGTAGCGAACTCGCCATAGAACTCGCCGCCCGGATACAGCGCCTGCTCCTCCCAGCCGAAGCGATCGTAGACCACGACCTTGGGATACCACTGGGCAAAATCGAATGCCCGGCCCCGCCGTCCCTGTCGCCTCGGAAGCGTCGATGGGCGGGCATCAAACTGCAGGTCGACCACCAGCGCCCCACCGGGCGGAAGCGGCGCCGGCAGCACGAAGCGGACGATGGTGCTGTCAGGCGCGAGCGGCCAGATCGGGTCCACCCGCCGCCCGTCGATCCGCACGCGTCGAACGTGATTGAAGGCATAGTCGGGGTCCTGGAGATCGTTGAACCGGCGCCGCCGCTCCATAGAATCGGCGTCGGCCCAGCGCGACCCAGGCCGGAACGCGTTCAGGTGCAGGTGGAAGGAGATGGTGCTGAGAGTATCGGGTGAGTTGTTGTGGTAGAACATCCGCTGGCTGCCGGAGAGGACCCCGGCTGCCTCATCGAGCGAGGCCTGGATCTCGTAGCGAACGTCCTGCTGCCAGTAAGGGGCTCGAGGGCCGGGAGTCGCTGCCTGGAGCAGCGCGGTGAGGCCGAGGAGAAGGGGAGGCATAGGCCGGGAAAGCTAGCGGGGCGAGGGAGGCGAGGCGACGAAGGCGAGGGCGACACGGCGGCGAACCCGACGCAAAGGCCTGGCCCTGAGATTCGCGTCACGCCCCCGACCAGGTCTCCGCCTGTCCGCCCGTCCGCCTGCCCGCCCGTCTGCCCGTCCGCCCGTCCGCCCGTCCGCCTGTCCGCCTACTTCTCCCGCCCGAACACCCCCTCGATCCCCGCCAACCGCAGCTCGGTTACCTGCCCGTCCGTTCCCACCCCGAACTGCACCAGGTCCGGAGACTCACGGCCGTCACCCAGCTCGGCCCGGAAGCTGTCGTAGTGCCAGTGCCTGAGCGGCCCTCGCAGTTGCGGGTTGGTGCCGATGCTGAGCACCAGACCATCCCCAACCTGCTCCACCACCACTCGCCCCCAGATCGGGTGGGAA
>JBGQJV010000036.1:0-25474 GCA_041499215.1 Gemmatimonadota bacterium
GCCGCGGTGGCCACCAGGGTCCAGCACACACGGTTCGTCATAACCATCGCTCTCCTCGCAGGTCGTCTGCCGTGCTACTCGTCATCACCCTGACCGTCCAGGATGCGTTGCAGCCGTGGCCGGGAGATTCCCAGCCGGCGTGCGGCTTCACTCTTGTTGCCCCCCACCAGCTGGAGCATGGCCTGGGCCGCGGCCTGAGTGATCGCCTTGAGTGTTGCCGGAAAAGGCAACGCGCCCGCGTTTCCCGACGCCAACGCCCGTTCACCTGACAACTCCGTCAAGTCCAGCGTGCCCGGTCGACTCAGCACCAGGGCGCGCTCAATCGCGTTTCTGAGCTCCCGCACGTTGCCGGGCCAGTCATGCCCGCGGAGCTCGGCGAGCACCGCCTCCGGGATCTCCGGCACCTCCAGCCCGTACTGCCGGGCCAGCCGGTTCAGGAAGGTGCGGGCCAGGAGCTCCACGTCGTCGGCCCGCTCTCTGAGCGGCGGCAGCACCAGCGTCACCACGTTGAGCCGATAGAACAGGTCCTCCCGGAACTCGCCCCGCGCCACCGCGGCCTTGAGATCAACGTGAGTGGCCCCGATCACCCGGATATCCACCTTCCGGGTCTGCTGCCCGCCGACCCGGCGGATCTCTCTGCCCTCGAGCGCCCGGAGCAGCTTGGGCTGCAGCTCGAGCGGCAGATGGCCGATCTCGTCGAGAAACACGGTTCCGCCATGCGCCAGTTCCATCAATCCCGGTTTGGCCGACGCCGCGCCGGTGAAGGCGCCCTTCTCATGCCCGAACAGCTCGCTCTCCAGCAGGTTCGCCGGGATCGCCGCGCAGTTGATCTCCACGAACGGCGCCGCGGCTCTGGGGCTGTGGTAGTGCAGCGCCCGTGCCAGCAACTCCTTCCCGGTTCCCGTCTCTCCGCCGATCAGCACCGTGACATCGCGATGCTGCGCCACCCGCATGCCCTGCTCGATGGTCCGCCGCAACGCGGGGCTGTTGCCTACGATCGTGTCGAACCCGGCCAGCCGCCGCTCGTCCGCCGCGAACTTCGCCGCCTCGATCCTGCCCTGGTTCTCCCGGCGCTCCCGCTCCAGCGAGCGGCGTAGCAGACCCAGGTCGTCCGGCAGCGCGAAGTAGTCCCGCGCGCCCCGTTGCATCGCCGCCGCCGCGAGCCGATGGTCCGGCGCGGCGCCCACCACAAACCGTGGCAACTCCGGTGCCGACATCGTGCCGAGCAGATCTATTGCCTGGCTCTCCGCGCCTCCGGCGAGCAGGAGCACACAGGTGCAGCCGCCGGGTGGGCCTTCCCCTTCGATCGGGCTCCACGGGACCAGTCCGGCACCCAGTTCCTCGGCCAGATCGGCGAGGGTGGTGCGGAAGCTGTCAGAGAGCCGAACGATCGCAATTTTCCAATCTGCCTGGGTCAGGGCCCACTCCTTGAGCCATCAGCCTTCAGCCATCAGCCGTCAGCACCAGTGCACCCGGGCTGACGGCTGACGGCTGACGGCTGACAGCTCGGCTAGTCGTGCGAGCCGTGCTCGTGATCGTCGTCCTCGCCGTCGCGATTGTCGTCGCGGAAGGCATGGAACGAGTCACGGATGTTGTCCTTCACCAGATTCGCGTTCTCGCCGCCCTTGTTGCCAGTGGCCGGATCCAGCAGCCCGCCGGCGCCGTTGGAGAACCAGCCGGAGACGTCCACCTTGATGGTCACGTCCACGTTCTGCATCGAGTCCGCCACCACCAGGGGCGGCACCAGCGCGAGGCGCTGCTGCGCGTTCAGGTCGGTGGTGAAGACAAAGGCCGCCCCGTTGAAGCTGCCCACCACCCGGATGCTGACCTTGTTGAACTCGGGATGAGCCGCCAGGAAGGCCGCGTCCTTCGGGTCGCCGCTGTCATCCTCGGGCTTGTGGATCTTGAAGCGGACCTGACCGTAGGTCCCGGTATCTACCGCCACGCTGAACGCCTTGGTCACGCTGGTATCGAGCGGCAGGTCGAGCAGGAAGGGCCCGGCGTTGAAGGATTCGCAGGCGTCGCTGTGGCCGTCGTCGCCGTCGTCCTCGCCGCCGTCATCGTGCATGCTGGCGGGCCGGACCATGGTCGATCCCGAGCGGTCCCCATGCCCGCTGTCGTCCCCGTCGTCGTTGTGCTCGTTGTCGCAGGCATCTTCGTTTACTCGCTGGAACTTGATGTCGCGCAGCACCAGCTGGACCGAGTCCAGCACCAGCGTGTCGGTGGCCGTGGTAAGGGTGTCGCCCTGGAGCAGTGCCGGGGCCGCAAGGCTGCCGGTGGCCAGGTTGAAAGTGACCTGGCTTCGGGTGCTCGGGCTGGAGCCGTCGCTGCAGGCCGCGAGCAGGCCGGCCAGGGCCGCAAACGCAGCGAGGCGTAGGGTCTTCGTCATCTCAGAATCTCCTGCGGAGGTCGGGGGGTTGAGCTTCGAACCGGCTCCCAGGATGGGCAAAGGAGGTGCCGCTCCCAATGATTACCCAAGTTATTTGATTACAACGTGTTGAGTAAGTCTACGGAGGTAAGTCCCACAGATCGTAACGATCGAGGTGGCACGGAACGTTACACCTCGTGCGGCTCCATGTGAATCAGGACCCCATCGACCTCGGGGACGGCCGACCGGATCGCGCCCTTCACCCGACCACTGAGCAGGTGGGCCTCGTGCAGAGACATCCCCGGCTCGGCCTGCACGTGCAGGTCCACCTGGTAGCCCAGCCCGACTTTCCGGATCCTCAGCTTTTCGATCGCGCTCACGTCCGGCGTGCCCAGGGCGGCCGCGCTGATCCGCGCTTCCAACTCGGTGCCGGGGCTCCGATCCATGATGTCGTCGATGGCCGGGCGGAGGAGGCGGAGGGCGTTGAAGACGATGATGCCGGCGGCGAACAGCGCGGCCCAGTCATCGGCCGATTCCCATCCTCGCCCGCCGGCCAGGGCGACGCTGATCCCGATGAACGCCGCGATCGAGGTGATGGCGTCGCTCCGGTGATGCCACGCATCGGCCTTGACGGCGGTGCTGCCGAGTTCCGAGCCCACCCCGCGCACCCAGCGGAAGAGCCCTTCCTTCACCGTAACGACCAGCACCAGGACGACCAGAGTGAACGGCGCCGGCGTATGGTGAGGCATGCGGATCTCGCGGACCGCCTGAACGGCAATCCCGATGGCCGCGCCCAGCAGCATCACCGCCACCACCGCGGCCGCCAGCGGCTCCGCCTTCCCGTAGCCGAAGGGATACTCCTCATCGGCTTCGCGGGACGCGATGCGCAGCCCGCTCCAGACGACCAGCGAGGAAAAGATGTCGGCGGAGGATTCCACCGCGTCCGCCACGAGAACGTAGGCATTACCTGCGATCCCGGCCACCAGCTTCACCACGGCCAGGCCGGTGTTGACCAGCATGCCGAGCTGAGCGGTCTGCATTCCCCGGCGGGCGGAGGCGGGCATGGCGGAGAAAGATACAGCCCTCGTCGACCGAACCTGAAGAGAATCGGGGCCCCGCGAAACCGTCGCGGAGCCCCGATCTGGTACTGCGGGACCAGCAGGGTTCAGCTCGCGCCGTGGTCGTCGTGGCCGTCGTGATTATCGTCCTCGAAGGCGTTGAGCGACGCCTCGATGTTGCTCTTCACCTCGCCCTCGGCCGCGCCACCGTTGTTGGCCGTTTCCGGGTCGATGAGGCCGGTGTTGCCGGCGTTGGCGAACCAGCTGGCCAGGTCCACGAACAGCGTAAGGTTGGCCCCGGTGGCATCGGTGACAGTGATCGGCGGCGCCAGCTCGTGCTCCTGCTCCACGTCCAGGTCGCTGATGTAGGTGAACGCGGTGCCGTTGTACGTACCCGTCACCTTGATGCTGACACCATCGAAGCCCGGATTCAGCGCCAGGAAGGCGGCGTCATGGTTGCTCTCCGGGCGGTGAATCTCGAACTTGATCTTGCTGTACGACCCCGTGTCGAGCGCGACGGAGAAGCTGCGGGCGGCGCCCGCGCCGAGTGGCAGATCCAGCAGGATCGGGCCGGCCTTGAGCTCCTCGCAATCGTCGTCGGTCGTCAGGCTGTCGCACACCGTGCCCCCGGTCCGTTCGAGCTCGATGCGCCGCAGCACCAACTGCACCTGGCTCAGCACGATGGTATCGTTGCCGAGGCCGATGACCTCGGTGCCGGCGACGGCCGCCGCGGCTCGAAGCGCCGCTCCCGCGGGCTTGGTCGCGAGCTGAAAGGCCACTTGGCGCCCGGCGCTGGACGGGCCATTGGAACTGCTGCAGGCGGCGAGAGCGGCAACCGCGAGCAACGCGGCGCCAGCAAACCTGATCGGGTACGACATGGACGGCTCCTTGAGTTTGTTCGACAGGACTTCCTGTGCTTCTTGGCCCCTGTCGAGGCAAGCAAGGTGCCGATTCCCTCGTGAGGAGGTTAGTACTTATTTGACAAGCCTTTATCAGGTGGTATCGACTCACGACGCTTCAGGGCGATTCGATCCAGGTGAAACGCTTCGTTGCGCGCCCTTTTCTTCATGAAGGTGGGTTGCCATGATTCATCTCTGCGGCCTATCTCCATCGCCGTTCAGGCACAGTAAGGATTCGCTCATGCCGATCGCCCGTCCCGCCACCGATGAATACGCTCCCTACTACGGCACCTACATCGACAAGGTCACCGATGCCGACCTGGTGGCATCGCTGACCGCTCAGAAGCAGAGCACGGCGCAGCTGCTGGCCGGGCTCAACGATTCCCAGGCCGCCTACCGTTATGCGCCGGGAAAATGGACCCTGCGGGAGATCATCGGACATCTCGCCGATTCGGAGCGGATCTTCGCCTACCGGATGCTCCGGATCGCGCGGGGTGATGCCACGCCGTTGCCGGGCTTCGAAGAGAACGACTACGTGTCGGCGGGACAGTTCGAGCGGAGATCGCTCGCGTCGGTGGCGGCGGAGTTCGCCGCGGTGCGCGACGCCAGCGTGGCGCTCTTGCAGGGCCTGGACGCGGAGGCCCTCGCGCGCCGCGGAACGGCGAGCGGCAAGCCGATCAGCGCCCGGGCCCTGGCGTACATCATCGCGGGGCACGAGAAGCACCATCTGGGCGTGATTCGGGAGCGGTACCTGAAATAGGCGGAAAACGGCGGAAATGCCCGGAGAGGGGAGCGCAGGTCGTGCTTCTGCCGCCCTTCCCGCCCTTCCCGCCCCCTTCAAGGCGAGGCATCCAGTCGTTCTGACTCTTGGGAGAGCGCAGTGAACCAGCACACCATGGCGGCGGGCTCAGTGTTCCTGCTTCTGTCTGCGGCGGGTTGCGGCGGAGAGCGGCCCTGCACCCGCTGCGACACGATCGTCATCGCCGCAACCGGTGAGCCGGCCTCGGTGCTGCCCCCGCTGGTGGTGGAGACGGTCGGTCGCGACATCTCCGACCAGGTCTTTGAACGGCTCGCCGATCTGGCCCCTGGCGGCGCGCCGATCGACCCCGCCGCCTATCGCCCGCGGCTGGCCGACCGATGGGAGCGGATCGACAGTCTCACCTGGCGCTTTCATCTGCGCCCGGGCGCCCGCTGGCAGGACGGACAACCGGTCACTCCGCGAGACGTGGTGTTCTCGTTCGAGGCGTTCGCCGACTCCACCCTGGAGAGCCCGGCTGGCGAGGAGCTCCGCGGACGACTCGGCGCTGCTGCCCAGGACAGCAGCACCGTCATCATCACCTTTTCCAAGTCCTATCCCGAACAACTGTATGATGCCACCTGGCATGTGCGGATCTTCCCGGCCCACATCTGGGACGGCGTGCCGCGTGACAAGTGGGGCGCAGACACCTCGATTGCGCACTTGGTGGGGAGCGGCCCGTACCGGGTGGCGAGCTGGCAGCGGGGCCAGGCGCTCACCCTCACCGCGGATAGCGCGGCCGGCCGGCGCGCCCGACTGGGCACCGCGGTGTGGCGCTTCGCCGCCGATCCCGAAGCCGCGCTCAATCTGGTGCTGAGCGGTGAAGCGGATCTCATGGAGTCAGTGGGCTCGCCGGAGCGGGTTCAACGGGTGGAGCAGGACTCCGCGCTCCGCGCGGTCCGCTACCCGTCGGCGGCGTTCGGATTCCTGGGGTACAAAGTCGGTCGGGCCGGCGGAGGTCAGCCGATCCTGGGCGACCGGGCGGTGCGCCGCGCGCTCAACCAGGCGGTGGATCGGGCCACGATCGCAATCGCCGTCTTCGGCCCCGGGGCGGTGGCTCCGCCCGGGCCGATGTCGCGGCTCCTGTGGATCTGGGATGACAGCATCGCGGTGCTGGCGCATGATACCGCCCGGGCCGCACAGGCCTTCGACGCCGCGGGCTGGGTGCGCGGAGCTGACGGGGTGCGGCACAAGGGGTCGAGCCGCCTCGCCTTCGACATTCTGGTTCCTTCCACCAGCACCGGGCGGCGCCGGCTGGCCGAAGCGCTGCAGGAGCAGTGGCGACTGGCGGGCGCCGCCGTCACTGTGACGGCAGTGGACTTCCCGGTGTTCCAGGAGCGCCTCGGTCAGGGCAGATTCGACAGCTACATCGGCGCCTGGCTGGACGAGCCCAGCCCCCGGGTGCTGACGGAGCAGTGGAGCGCCGAAGGGGTCGGCGGCATGAACTACGGCAGGTACGTGAACCCCGCGCTCGACCGGTTGTTCGCCCAGGCGCTGGCGGCGGCCACTCCGGCGGAGGCCCGGCCCCACTGGCGTGCCGCACTCGACACCCTCAATGCGGACGCGCCGGCCCTGTTCCTCTACACCCCGGTGCAGGTGGCGGCCGTCTCGCGCCGGGTCGACAGCCTCACGATCGATCCCTACTCCTGGCTCAGCGGCCTTGCTGCGGTGAGTCTCAAACCATGAGCGGTGCCACCCGGCGCGGCGCCCTGCTGGCCCTGCTGGCGCTCGGCGCCTGCAGGGTGGAGCGGCGGGCTCCGACGGTTCCGGCGGACCTGGTACTTCGGGACGGCGCGATCTACACCGTCTGGCCCTCGCGCCCATGGGTCGAGGCGGTTGCGGTCCGCGACGGGCGGCTGGTATTCGTCGGCGATGAAGCGGGAGTGGACCGGTTCATCGGCGGGGCAACGCGGGTGGTCGACCTCGCCGGCCGGATGGTGCTGCCGGGCTTCCAGGACAGCCACGCCCATCCGCTCTCCGGCGGCCTGGAGTTGGGCGAGTGCAATCTCTACTCGGCGCGTACGGCGGCGGAGGTGGAAGGAGTGATCCGGGCCTATGCCGCCCAGCACCCCGATCTCCCCTGGATCCGCGGGAACGGCTGGCAACTTCCGGTGTTTGCCGGAGCCAGCCCCAGACGCCAGCTGCTGGACCGGCTAGTCCCCGACCGCCCCGCCTTCTTCTACGCCGCCGACGGCCATTCCGCCTGGGTCAACTCGAAGGCGCTCGAGCTGGCCGGCATCACCCGGCGAACTCCCGATCCGGAGAACGGGCGGATCGAGCGCGACGCGAAGAACCGATCGCCGAGCGGTACCCTGCGCGAATCGGCGATCGATCTGGTCGCGAAACTCCTCCCCGAGTACAGCACCCGGGAACGTATCGGCGCCGCCCGGCGGGCGCTGGCCGAAGCCAACCGGTTCGGCATCACCTCGATCACCGACGCCGACGCCAGCCCGGCCTACCTCGAGGCATACCGGGCCCTGGACGATCGGGGCGAGCTCACCGCGCGGGTTGTGGCCGCGCTGCACGTGGAAAACAATCCGGTCGCGAGCGAGACCAACCGCCTGGTGGAGCTCCGCCGGCGCTACACCGGTGCCCGGCTCGTGGCCAACACGGTGAAGTTCTTTGCCGACGGCGTCATCGAGGCCCGCACTGCGGCGTTGCTGGCGCCGTATCTGGGGCACGGGAATGACACGGGTCCCCTCAACTACACCCCGGAGGACCTCGCCACCCGGATCAGCGCCGCCGACCGCGAAGGATTCCAGATCCACGTCCACGCCATCGGCGATCGGGCCATCCGGGTGACCCTGGATGCGCTCGCCCGCGCCCGCCACGAGAACGGACCACGGGATGCGCGCCCGGTCATCGCGCATCTCGAGCTGTTCGATCCCGCCGACATTCCCCGGTTCAGGAGCCAGGGGGTGATCGCGAGCTTCCAGCCGTTCTGGGCCCAGGCCGACGAGTACATCAGAGACCTGACGCTGCCGGTCCTCGGGCCCGCACGATCGCGCTGGATCTATCCCATCGCGAGCCTGCTCAACAGCGGTGCGGTGGTGGTAGGGGGGAGCGACTGGACCGTGTCCAGTCTCAATCCGCTGGATGCGATCCAGGTGGCGATCACCCGCCGGAGCGTCGACGACCCCGCCGGACCGGCGTGGATACCCGAGGAGCAGGCCGACCTGCCCCGCATGCTCGCCGCCTACACGATCAACGCCGCCTTTGCGGTGAAGATGGAGCGGGAAACCGGGTCGATCGAGCCGGGCAAGCTGGCCGACATGATCGTGCTGGACCGGAATCTGTTCGAAGTGCCGGCGACGGAGCTGCACAACGTGAAGGTGCTGCTGACCGTGCTGGAGGGACGGGAGGTGTGGCGGGATAGCAGCTTTGTCGGGCCCTAAGCGGTGAGGGGTGAGACGTGAGAAGTGAGAAGTGCGGGGTGAACGGCGAGCGGTAAACCGTGAACGGCGAACCAGGAACTGACAACTAAGATCGCGGTTTCGCGAGTGGTTCCAGGGCCGCGGCCAGCTCTCTCACTCCCCGGCGGATCTCCTGAATGTCCACCGCCGCGAACCCCAGCTGCAGCCCATCCCGCACCACCCGCCCGCGGGTGTACTGCTTCAACGGAGTCGCCTCGACTCTTCGCGCCAGGGCGGCGTGTGACGCTGACTCGCCGTCGATCCCGGCGCCCAGCCAGCCGACGGTCTGCAGCCCTGCCTCGACACCGGAGACCTCGACCAGCCCGGCCAGTCGTTCCGCGCCACTCTCCAGCAGCACCGACAGCCGTTCGGCATAGACCTCCCGCATGCGCCGCACATGGCGTCCGAAGTGCCCCCCAGCCATGAAATCACACAGCACCGCCTGCTCCAGCAGCGGGGCATGCCGGTTGATGATGGACTCCGCGGCGAGAAACCGGTCCACCAGGTCCGGTGGCACCACGAGGTAGCCGAGCCGGAGGGAGGGAAAGAGCACCTTGCTGAAGCTGCCGGCGAACAACACCAGGCCGTGCCGATCCAGCCCCTGTAGGGCCGGAATCGGCCGGCCGGAGTAGCGGTATTCGCTGTCGTAGTCGTCCTCGAAGATCAACGCACCCGCCTTCCGGGCCCACTCGAGCAGTTCCAGCCGCCGGGCGAGACTCATGCTCACACCCACGGGGAACTGGTGTGCCGGTGTCACGTATACCAGCCGCGCGCCGCGCAGCTCGGCCCCCAGGGTCATCCCTTCCTGGTCCGGCTGTACCGTCCTGACGTGCGCTCCCAACGCCTCGAACACCAATCCCGCCCCGATGTAGCCTGGGTCCTCCATAACCACCCGGTCGCCCGGATTCAGAAACAGCCGCGCCGCCAGGTCGAGCGCCTCCTGCACCCCGGAGAGAATCACCACCTGCTCCGGCACGCACTGCACTCCGCGGGAGGTCCCGAGGTAGTCGGCCACCGCTTCCCTGAGTGGCGGGTATCCGGTTGGGGGGCATCCCTCCAGCAGCCGAATCGTGACCTGGCGCAGGCGGCGGGAGGTGACCTGCGCCCAGAGCTGTGCCGGAAACAGGTCGAGCGCCGGCTGATTGGCGCGGAAGGCCCGGATAGGACGGTGACCGAGCGCGGGGAAGGGTTTGACCCGAGCGGCGTAGTCCGAGAGCGGGCGCGGACCCGGCCGGAACGCGGCGGGATTGCGAGCCGGCCGCTGGGCCAGCAGCAGGTCGTCTGGAAGGACCCGGGTGACATACGTGCCGGATCCTACCCGGGCCTCCATGTACCCCTCGGCCTTCAACTGCTCGAAGGCCGCCACGAGGGTACCGCGGGAGAGGCCGTACTGGCGGGCGAGATCCCGGGTGGCGGGAAGCCGGGCACCGGGGCGAAGCCGGCCCTCCAGGATCTCCGCCCGGAGCGCTGCGTACAGCCATCGGCCCGCGGCCAGCCGCGGTGGCCGAGGCGGGAGCGCGAGGGAGAAGGCGGTGATCCGCTTGGTCATGTGTGGTACAGTCAAAATATCCAAAATGGATCTACAGGGCAGGTCCACTTTTCCGTAGCTTGCCTCCATTCAAGGGAGGGAATCATGCCCCGCTTCAATCGCGCCGGCTCGCTGCTCGCCGTCATCTGCCTGACTATCCCCGGCTCGATGCCCGGTCCGGGCCAGGCCACCGACCCGGGAAGAGCGCGGCTCGTCATCTCCCAAGGATTGCCCCGGCTCGATGGTGAACACCTCCGGCTCAAGCTGGTTGAGGTCAGCTACGGCCCCGGTGGCTCGTCCGAGCCCCACAGCCACCCGTGTCCCGTGGTCGGATACGTGGTCGAAGGAGAACTGCGGACCCAGGTGAATGGTCAGCCGGAGGTGATCTACCGGGCGGGAGAGAGTTTCTACGAGGAGCCCAACAGAGTCCACCTGGTCTCGGCCAACGCCAGCCAGGAGAGGCCGGTCAGATTCCTCGCCTATTTCACCTGCGACCGTGACACACCCGTGTCGGTCGCCGTGCCCGAGACCGGGCCGGCCTGGCGCCCGTGAGCGTCACGTACGCTCAGACCGTCATCACGAACGAACCATTTGGAGGAAACCATGGGGGCACGTTTAAACTATGCCAGGGTCGCACCAGGCACCTTCGAGGCCATGGAAAGCCTGGAGCAGTATCTTGAGCGGTCCGGGCTGGAGCAGCCCCTGCTCAATCTGATCAGGCTGCAGGCGTCGCAGATCAACGGCTGCGCCTACTGCCTGGACATGCACTGGAAGGATCTGATCGCCAGTGGGGAGCGGGCGCAGCGGCTGTACTCGCTGGATGCGTGGCGGGAATCCCCCTACTACACCGAGCGGGAACGGGCCGCGCTGGCCTGGACCGAGGCGGTTACCCTGATTACCACGGGACATGTGCCGGACCAGGTGTACCAGGAGGCCAGGGCGCACTTCAGCGAAAAAGAACTGTGCGACCTCACGCTCGCCGTCGCCACGATCAACGCCTGGAACCGGTTGTCGATCGCCGGCCGGATCGTGCCGGGCACTTACCAGCCGGCGGCAATCGCGAGCTGAGGGGTCTTGCCGGAAGGAGCGGGATGAGTCAGGACCGCTGGACCCAGGTCGACGAATACCTGTGCGGCCTCCTCCTGCCGGCAGATCCGGAGCTGGAGGCCGCGCTGCAATCCAGCACCAGCCGCGGTCTTCCGGCCATCCAGGTCTCGGCCCTCCAGGGCCGATTGCTCTGGCTGCTGGCGCGGGCACAGGGCGCCAGATCGATCCTCGAGATCGGCACCCTGGGCGGGTACAGTACCATCTGGCTCGCCCGGGCGCTCCCTGCCGGCGGCCATCTGGTGACTCTGGAGCTCAATCCCACCCATGCCGAGGTGGCCCGGGAGAATCTGGCGCATGCCGGACTCGCCGACCGGGTGGAGGTGCAGGTCGGGCCGGCGCTCGAGTCGCTGGACCGGCTCTCCGCCGACCGCCGTGGTCCGTTCGACTTCGTGTTCATCGATGCGGACAAGACCGGGTACCCGGACTACTTCACCCGGGCGCTCGGCCTGTCCCGACCCGGGACGCTGATCGTCGCGGACAATGTCGTCCGCGAGGGAGCCGTGGCGGATGCCGGCAGCACCGATCCGAGTGTGCAGGCGGTGCGCCGGCTCTACACCATGATCTCCAATGAGCCGCGGGTGAGTGCCACCGTGCTGCAGACCGTTGGTGTCAAAGGGTACGATGGTCTCGTCATCGCCCTGGTGACGGGAGGTCGATGAAGCGCAAAGCCGGGCAACGGATCGTCCCTCCGTTGCGCGCTCTGTGTCCGGGCCTATGTTAGACGGGTGCAGCTGTCAGTCGGCTGCGCGGCCTCTCCACTGACACGCACCACCCTCAGGCTGACAGCGGATGGCTGTCGACTCGAGACCGACCCCCTCCGCAGAGCCCGCAATGCCCAGACAGCTGCAGGTCTACCAGTCACCCGACATCGTGGTGACTTTCGATCCGAACATCTGCATGCACTTTGGGGAATGCCTGCGCGGCGCCCCCGAGGTGTTCGACGTCTCCCGCCCCGATTGGATCCGGCCTGCCGCTGCCCCGGCCGAAACCGTCGCCGAAGTCGTGGCCCGGTGTCCGAGCGGGGCGCTCCATGCGGTGCTGCCGGGTCACCCGCCCACCAGGCCGCTCCCGTCGGTGGGAGTGACCATTCAGGTGACCCGGAATGGCCCGGTGATCGTGAAGGGGGCGGTACAGCTCGAACTTCCAACCGGGATCAGCGAGAAGCGCAACAGCTCCTTCGCCCTTTGTCGCTGCGGCCAGACGCGAAGCACACCGTTCTGTGACGGGAGCCACGTCCGCGTCGGCTTCAAGTCCCCCGCCTGAGGGGCGACCCGGCTTTCCCGCGGACAGCCCCATGCGGCGCCTCGTGGCCTACCTGTGGGCGATGCCGGTATCGCTGCCGGCTCTGTGTCTCGCGCTGCTGGCGCTGGCGAGCGGGGCGCAACTCCACTGGCGAGACGGCGTGCTCGAGGCTTGCGGCGGGTTCCTCCCCGTCCTGCTCGCGCGGATGTACCCCCCGATGCCGATCGTGGCAATCACCCTCGGCCATGTGGTTCTGGCGCAGCACGAGGCCGATCTGGAGCGCACCCGCCCGCACGAGCGGGTTCACGTACGCCAGTACGAGCAGTGGGGTGGATTCTTTCCGTTGGTCTATCTCGGCGCGAGCCTGGTGGTGCTCCTCCGTGGCGGGGACCCTTATCGCGACAATCCGTTCGAGCGGGAGGCCTTTGGACGTGAGACGTGAGACGTGAGACGAAGGAAGTAAGAAGTGAGAAGTAAGAAGTAAGAAGTAAGAAGTGGAGGTGACACGTCGGGCGCGCGGTTACGAGGGGGGCTCTCCTCGTCTCAGGTGTTCCGTCTTACGTCTCACGTCTCACGTCATGAAGGCCATCAGGCCCTTCCAGCCTCGTGATAGGCCCGCTCAAGCTCCTCCGCGGTAATCTCTCCGTGCGACCCATGCCATACCACCGTTCTGCCGGCCAGCAGGATCGCCTGGGGCGACTCATGGCTCACGCCGAGCAGCACCGCCAACTCGGCGGAGAGGGCCCGCTCGGCGATCACGTCGACACGGTAGACCCTCGCCTCGGGATGGGCGGTGCTGAAATCCGACACTTCGACCTCGGCACGGCGGGATGAACCGCAGATGGGGCTGTGCTTGTAGAGCAGCGCGAGGTGGGCGGAGGGGAGAGACTCGAGCCAGGCGCCGGCGGAGGTCCCGGCCACGCGGGACATGCCCTCAGAGCCCACGGCGTGCGTCCTCAGAGTTTCACCAGGTCTCCGAGCCGTACACCCGCCCTTGCCAGCCAGCTCAGGGAGCGCGGTGCAGCACCGATGCCGGCGGAAGCCTGCGCGTAAGCGAAGGGGGGAACCCAGGCGACGAGGTAGCTGCGAGTGGTCTCTTCGACATAGGCCACCCAGGTGTCCCAGGGGGGCGTGTCGCGATCGTCGAAGAAGCCGTCGCTCACGTTGCGTGCGGCACCACGGGAATGGGGTGGAGTCGGGAAGTAGACCATCAGCTGTCCGCCGCCGAGGGGATCCAGTGTGCGCCGCCAGCTTCGGCCCAGCTGGGCCAGGCGCTTGTCGGCAACGGCGCGCAGGGTCTCGGGCCAGGCGGTGGCCGGCGGTGGTGCCAGCAGCGGGCTCCTGAGCGCCTCACCCAGGGCGCCTTCCTCCGCGCGCCGCCCCACCCAGGAAACGGTCTCGGCCAGACGTTCCTGAAACGGCTGCAGCGAGCCGGACAGGTCGGGCTCGCTTCGCAGGATCTCGGGGGAAGTCACGCCGGGGATGTCCTAGTCTCCCGTGGCTTGTGCTGCCGCCGGGGCAGGCGGCGGCTGATCGCTGTTCCAGATGTCCTGCACAACTTTCCAGCTGTCCCCCGCCCTGGCCCAGGTCACCATGTACTTCCCCTTGTCTCGCTGGTCGCCGGTGGGCGATGGAGCGCTCCAAGTCCAGTCACCTTCCTCGATCGCCCAGTCTCCTGCCCCGGCCACCCGCACGCTGGTAGGGCTCAGGGTCAAGGTGGCCTTGATGGGCCAGATCTCGGCCCAGAACCGGCGGATGTTCTCCCTCCCGGTTACCCGGGGCATGGCGGGCGGCATGAGTACCGCGTCGTCCGCGTAGAGCTGGGCGATGGCCGAGTCGTTCTGAGCGACCAGGTAGCCGTTCCAGCTGGTAACCAGCCGGCGTATTGCCTGTTCCCCGGCTCCGGGATCCGGGCGTGTGCCTCCGGCACAGGCGAAGCTGACGCCCATGATAGCCGCGGAAACGCCGCGCGCAACGGTACGCATCTCCCATCCCCGAGATCCAGGGTCACCGCAATCCCAGTCATGATGCGATAGAGTGGGCTTGGACGCCAGAGGGAGGTACAGCCCCCGGCCACCGCCCGGTCAAAGGTCGCTCGGCCGGAAAGAAAAACCGCCCCGGACCACGAGGGTCACGCGGCGGCTGCAACAGGCCTGGAAAGCCGGCCGGTCGAGTACGGGCTCAGGCCGGAGGCTTTCCGGTTCGGGCCAGGGTCTTGAGCCAGCGGGTAGCGGCAGCGAGCGCGGCCTTCTTTCCCCCGTGACTGTGGTCGCCAAAATACGCCGTGTACTTCGGCCGCCAGCCCTTCGGCGACGGGCGGTGGCCCACTCGGACCACGAAGCCGTAGGTCCGGGTACTGGGTTGCTCGACCCGGCAGATGCCCGGCGGGAGATTGTGGTTGACCCGACGTGCGCGCGGAGCGGGCAGTGCGATCTTCTTGCTCTTCTTTTTCTTCCCTGCGGTACGCGGGGACGCGACGCGACGCTGCGCCCGGGCGTTTTTCTTTGGCATTCAGGCTCTCCCGTGTTCTCGCGTCCGGGGTCCAAACTTGTAGCACGGACGGGGGCGGAAGATCACACTCCTGGACCTATAATGGAAGAGGCCGGGCCCGGCGCGGCCATCACACCGGATTCACGAAATCTTTCTCTGGGTCGAGCGCCTGGATCGACCCGTCGTTGAGCCCCCGGATCAGCACTCCGCGGTCCAAAAGGCGGCGATGGAAGAGACGTCAATGGCGATCGAGGATCGAGAGACTGATACGGACGATGTCGTCCAGCCGCTTCTGGCTGGGCCCGCCCTTCCGGGCGACGCCGAGGCCCGCGATCACGTTAAGCAGGTAGCGGGCGGTAGCTACCGCATCGAGCGCGGCGGGGATCTCACCGCTGGCCTGGGCTCGTTCCAGGGCGCGGCGGAAGAGGTCCTCCTGGGCCTGGTTGTGCCGCTGGAGCAGGGCGGCGATGGCGGGGTCGTGCGGGGCCAGTTCGACCGCGGAGTTGACGCACAGACAGCCGCGGCAGTCCTCGTCGTCCTCGCAGCCCTCGTTCATCTCCCGGAACATCGTTGCGAGGGTCACCCGCAGGGGACCAGGCCGCTCCAGCTGCTCACGGTACCAGTCGAGAGTCTCGGTGGAATACGCGCTCAGCGCGCGCACGAACAGCGCGTGCTTGTCGCCAAAGGTGTTGTACAGACTGGCCTTCTGAATGCCCATCCGCTCGGTGAGGTCCTGCACGGAAGCGGCCTCGTAGCCCTTCTCCCAGAAGACCTCAAGGGCGGCGGCCAACGCCTGCTCTTCGTCGAATTCCTTCGGTCGTGCCATGGCGGACTATAAGCGATTCTATACCGAGCGGTCAAGAAATCTGGCGGGCGAGGTGGAGGAGCCGGGGCTGGCGGACTCGGTGTTGCGCTGCTTGGATTCCTGTGCGAGACCCGCCAGCGGAGGGACCAATGCCCGGCGTACTGCGCCACACCGTCGCGGTCGTCATCGGTGTGGTGGTGGCCGTGACGATCATCATGCTGTTCGAGGGGCTCAATTCGCAGCTGTTTCCGCCGCCGGCCGGGCTGGACCACGCCACTGCCGCGGAAATGGGGGCCTGGCTCCGCACGCTTCCGACCGGGGCGTTCCTGCTGGTGCTCGCCGGCTATGCCTTCGGCGCGTTTGCCGGATCGGCGGCCACCGCGCGATTCGCCCCGTCCCGCGCCGCTCACCTGGTGGGCCTGGTGGGGGCCTTTCTGCTGGCCGCGTCGCTCATGAATCTGGTGGCGCTGCCGCACCCGATGTGGTTCTGGGTGGCCAATGTGCTGCTGATTGTCGGGGGGGCGTGGCTGGGGTTCAGACTGGGGGCCCGGCCGGTGGCACAACCCGGGTGAGCGGTGGGCGATCAGGCGCGACCGGCTCAGGTCCGCACCGCTTCGATGGTGAGCCCGCTGGCCGCGAGCGCCTCCACGGCGGTGATGTCGGGGAGGCCCGCCGCGCGGGCCGCGGCCCAGGTTAGAGTGATGGCCCCCAACCGGCCGACCTCCTGCGCCAGCTTGGAGGCTACGTTCACCGGGGAGCCAGCGACGTCGTGCCTCCCAGCCCCGAGCTCGAAGAGCAGTACGTGACCCATGTCGATCCCGATCGACAGCCGAATCTGCTGGGCTTCGAAGAACTCGCGCAGCTCGCGGGCGAAAGTGAGCGCCTTGCGGGGATCGTCGAAGTAGTAGATGCAGGGGCCTCCCGCGCTCTTCACCTCCAGTCCGGAACGATCCTCCAGCAGACTGCCGGCGACCCTGGTAATCGCGGCGGCCAGGGCCAGGTCGTTGAGGCTGGCCACCTCAGGCTGGTCCCGATCCTCCCGCTCCCGCTCCACCACGACGATGACCCCGTCCCGAAAGGCCGGCCGCGGCACGACGGAGGTGCGCCGGGTACGCTGAAACTGGGTCAGCCCGTCGTAGAACTCGTCGGGGAACGGCAGCGGGTAGCGGAACTCCGACGGCTCGATGCCCTCGAAGCGTGGTCCATCCAGCACCCGGAAGACCTCGCCGCAGGTTGAGATCAGTCGCGGTAACGGCTCGAACTCGAACGAGGCGGTTTCTCCGAGCACCCTCCGGAAATCAGCGGTGATCAGGATCTCGCCCGCCTCGGTGTACTCCTCGGCCAGATTCTCGACCCGATCGGCGTTGCTCCCGTGCAGGCCGCTGCCCAGCTCATAGAACTCTCCCAGGTGTACTGCCAGGCCGATGCCGACCTCGCACTCGGCGCGGATCCGGTCCACCAGGGTGAGCAGCATGCTCACCACGTGGTCGGGAGACACGCCATCGGGGTAGAACATGGCGGTGTTGTCGGCCGCCCAGACTCCGACCGCGGTGCCGCCGATCGCACGGCCATAGGCATGCACCAGCTCCTTGGGCCGGCTCACCATCGCCATCAGCTCGATCAGCGACCGCTCGTGGCTCAGCCGGGTCAGCCCCGCGGTATCGCTGCACACCACGATTCCGCGGAGGGTACAGGGTTCGAGCAGGAGCCGGGCGGCTTCCGGAGTCTGCGGGCTCCTGATCCAGGACGCGATCATGTCCAGTGGAAGGGCCTGCCCCGCATCGGGGGGCAGGTCGAAGAAGCCGGGGGGAAAGCGGGTCGGGGAGAAGCGAGCCATGGCAATGTCGGTTTCGGAATCTGCACGGTACGGGAGACCGTCGCAGCAGGCGGTGGCGCAGGTTACAGCGAGCGGCCCTCCAGGCTCACCGCCCCGAGATCGACCGCTGGGCCTGCAAGGCGCCTTGGCCCGCGATCCGGACTCAGACCTTGAGCCGCGCCATGAACTCGAAGCTGGTGCGGGCGAACGCCAGCGGGTCCTTCGCCTCGTCATGTTCCACGAACCGGTGCTCGACGCCGGCACGCTTCGCGGCCTCTAGCAGAGCGGGCCAGTCCATGGCGCCCTGGCCGACGTCCACCATCGCGCCGTCGGCGGCCATGTCCTTGACGTGCACCATGCGGAAACGACCCGGATGGTTCGCAAAGTAGCTCAGCGCGTCACGCCCGCCTTTGCGGATCCAGAAGAGATCCAGTTCCATGACCACCAGCTCCCGCCGAGTGCGGTCGAGCAGGATATCATAGCCACAGCGGTCGCCGTCGAGCGCGTCAAACTCGAACCAGTGGTTGTGGTAGCCCAGGGTGAGCCCGGCCTTCCGGAGCCGCCCACCCGCCTCATTGAAGGTCTCGGCGGTGCGGGCATAGCCGTCCGGGTTGCGGACCTCCTCCGGCAGCCACGGCACCACCACGTACCGATGGCCGAGGGTCTTCGCCTCGGCGATGGTCTGATCAAGGGTTTCGGTGATGGCGGGAATCCCGTAGTGACCGGACGGCGCCTTGAGCCGGTGGTGGTCGAGCACCTTGCGCACATCGCCCGCGGCCCTGCCATACAGCCCGGCGAACTCCACCTCCTGGTAACCGATTTGTGCCAGGGCCGCGATCGTCCCCTCGAAGTCGTCCTTGAGGAGATCCCTGAGGGTGTAGAGCTGGATGCCGAGCGCCGGTGGACGGGTGAGCTTGGCGAGAGGCGGACAGGCGGTCAGGCCTTCAGGAGTTCCGCCGCCAGGCAGGCCGCCGAGCAGAAAGACCCCCAACGCACTCAGGAAATCCCGCCGATCCAACGACCGCCTGACCGTCTGACCGCCTGACCCTGTCACAGTTCCCCCCGCTTCGTCAGCTCCACCGCCCGCTGCGCCGCGCGGGCCGTCAGGGCCATGTAGGTGATCGAGGGATTCTGATTCGCTGAGGAGACCATGCATGCGCCGTCGGTCACGAAGACATTCGGGGCGTCCCAGACCTGGTTCCATCGGTTCAGCACGCTGGTCGCCGGGTCGCGGCCCATACGGGCGGTTCCCATCTCGTGGATCACCAGCCCGGGCTTCACATCCTGGTTGGTCGGCTGGATGGCGGTGGCGCCGGCGGCCTCCAGCATCTCGGTTGCGCTGGCGATCATGTCTTTCCACTGAGCCTGTTCGTTGGGTCCGTAGGCGCAGCTGATCCGGAGGGCCGGAATCCCCCACCGGTCCTTCACCTCGGAATCCAGCTCCACCCGGTTCTCATGCCGAGGCAGCATCTCGCCAAACCCATAGAAACTGAATTGCCAGGGGCCCCGCTCGGCGATCAGGGACTGCTTGAACGCCGAGCCGAATCCCTTCATCGCCTGTCCCCGGCCCCAGCCTGGGCGCCCGGCGCCTCCCTGAAAGGCGTAGCCCCGCAGGAAATCCGGATGCTTCTGCTTCACATTGCGGAACCGCACCAGATAGATGCCGTTGGGCCGGTTGCCATAGCTGACGTGATCCTCATACCCCGGAATCGTCCCGACCGCGCCATGACCCATGGAGTGATCCATGAGATTATGCCCCAGCTCGCCGCTCGAGCTGCCCAGGCCGCCGGGTAACTCCGGCGAGCTGCTGTTCAGCAGGATGCGGGTGCTCTCCAGGGCCGACGCGCACACGAACACGATCCGGGCCTGGAATTCGAGGCTCTGAAAGGTGTTCGCGTCGATGACCCGGACCCCGGAAGCCCGGCGTCGTTTCGCGTCGTAGAGCAGGCCCGCGACCACGCTGTGGGGGCGGAGTGTAAGGCGACCCGTGGCCCGGGCCGCCGGGAGCGTGGCATTGAGACTGGAGAAGTAGCTGCGGGTGATGCAGCCTCGTTCACAGGGGCCGCAGAAGTGGCAGGCGGCGCGCCCCAGGTGGGCGCGGGTGAGGACCGCGCAGCGACCGATGGTGAGCACCCGTTCGCCGCCGAACGAAGCCAGCAGTTTCTCCCGCACGTGGCGCTCGGCGCAGCGCATCTCCATCGGCGGAAGGAAGCGGCCGTCCGGCAGCTGCGCGAGTCCCTCCGCCTGGCCGCTCACGCCGATGAAGCGCTCCACGTGGTCGTACCAGGGCGCGATGTCCCGTTCCCGGATGGGCCAGTCCACGGCGATGCCATCACGGGCGTTGGCCTCGAAGTCGAGGTCGCTCCAGCGATAGACCTGCCGCCCCCAGGTGATCGATCGCCCTCCGACCTGGCGGCCGCGAATCCAGTAGAAGGGCTGGTCGGGGGGAGTGGTGTAGGGGTTCTCGAGGTCGTTGACGAAGAACTTGCCGGACCACTCATCGCAGGCGTAGCAGACCTGCTGGATCGGCTGTTCGCGCGCGATCTTGTCGCGGTCGCCCCAGCCGCGGAACGGAAGCTGCCACGGCTGCACGTGCTCCACGTAGTCCGTCGCGGGGTCGACCGGTCCTCCGGCCTCCAGCACCAGAGTCTGGAGCCCGAGCCGGGTCAGCTCCATGGCGGCCCATCCGCCGGAGATTCCGGAGCCGATGACGATGGCGTCGTAACGATTCTTTTCTGCCATGACGGCCTTTCAATGACGTGAGACGTGAGACGGAACATGCTGAGCCGATGAGATTGCCGTCCGCGCCCGCATCCCTCGACCTGTCACCCCTCACTCCTCACTTCTTACGTCTCACGTCTCACGTCTTCACACAACCGTCAAATCGGCCCGGAATGACCGGCTCCCGGGTAACCTCCTTCACCACCCGTTCGGCGGTGAAGTAGCCGTAGACCGTGAGCGCCTTGAGCCGGGCAAACTCCGCCTCGGCGCTGCCGGGTTCTCCCTTCGTGCCGTCAATGGCCTGGAGCAGGGCGGTCTGCCGGTCGGCAGGCATGGCGGTAAAGGTCCCGCCGGCCCGGCGGTCGATATCCGCCAGCCCGGCACGAAAGTGGTCCCGCTCGTCGTCGTGGTACCACGCGGCCAGCAGGTGGTCGACGAATCCGGTGACCCCGACATCGGAAGCGCCGGGCGTGTCGGTGCGGGGAATGATCAGATCGGCGAGGGTGGTCACCAGCTCGGCCTGGGCAGCGCTCAGCACCTCGAGCCCGGCCCGCTCCGCGGCGAGATGCGCGGCGTGGCCAAAACGAAAGGCCTCCTCGAGCGTGCCTGGCACGAAGGGAAGCAGGGCACCGGTGCCCAGCAGGCGGAGCAGGTCGCGGCGATGCATGGGCCGGAAGGCTGGGATCGGGGGACGGGGGAACTTGGAACTGGAGCTCGGAACTCAGTACTGGCCGGTCAGCGCAGGTTACAACCGGCGACCGAGAGACGCCAGAGGGGGATGACCCTTCCGCCCGACCATGTCCCCCCGTATCGTTGGTCCGAGCCGGCCGTGGCATGGACGATCCGTGCCGGTCCGGCTCCTGGCCCCCTCCCGAGGTTCAGACCGAGATGCAATCCAGGCTGCGCATCCGACCATGGATGCTCCTCCTCCCGGCTCTTCCCGCTTTCATCGCCTTGGCCACTTCAACCGTCTCCGGTCAGAACGCCCCCGACAACCTGCCCAACCGCCTCACCTCCGAGGAGCGGCGGGACGGCTGGCAGCTCCTGTTCGACGGACAGAGTATGCGCGGCTGGCGCGGATTCAAACAGAAGCTGGCACCCAAGGGATGGGTGGTGCAGGATGGCGAGCTGGTGCGTGTGGCCGGCGGTGGCGACCTGATCACGCTGAAACCCTACCGGAACTTCGAGCTGGCGCTGGAGTGGAAGATCTCATCGGGCGGCAACAGCGGGATCATGTACCGGGTGACCGAGGACGGTGAGGCGACCTACGAGACCGGCCCGGAAATGCAGGTGCTCGATGACGCGAAGCACGCCGACGGAGCCAGCCGGCTGACCTCCGCCGGCGCCTGCTACGGTCTGTATCCGTCCCCCGCCGGCGTCGTCCACCCTGCGGGCGAGTGGAACCGCATACGGATCGTGGTACGCGGCAACCACGTGGAGCACTGGCTGAACGACGTGAAGGTGGTGGAATACGAGCTGGGCAGCCCCGACTGGGAAGCCAAAGTGGCCGCGAGCAAGTTCGCCCAGTGGAAGGGCTATGGTCGGGCCCCAGCGGGTTACATCGCGCTGCAGGACCACGGGGATCGGGTGGAGTATCGGAGCATCAGGATTCGCGAACTTCCATGAGGGTGGCGGACCGGCGGACCGGCGGACCGGCGGACCATGAGCCCTCGCGGCGCATTCAACTCAGTGACCGGGTCGATCTTCCGTCCGCCCGTCCGCTCGTCCGCCCGCCCGCCTGCCCATGATCAAGCTCAAGCTCTCCGCCATGATGTTCCTCCAGTACTTCATCTGGGGGGCATGGTTCGTTACCCTGGGCACCTACCTGAGCAGCACCCTGAAGTTCGACGGGGTACAGGTGGGCGCGGCCTACGGCGCGATGGCGATCGGCGCGATCATCGCCCCGTTCTTCGTCGGGATGATCGCCGACCGGTTCTTCGCTACCCAGAAGATCCTGGCCCTGCTGCACCTGCTGGGCGCGGGGGCGCTGTTCTGGGCCTCCAACGAGGAGAGCTTCGGGCGATTGTATCCCCTGCTCATCGTCTACGCGGTCTGCTACGCGCCGACCCTCTCGCTCACCAACTCCCTCGCCTTCGACAACATGCAGGACCAGGCCCGGGAGTTCCCCATGGTCCGGGTGCTGGGGACGATCGGCTGGATCGTCGCGGGTCAGCTGGTGGGGCAGCTGGGACTCGAGGTCACCGCAGCACCGATGCGGATCGCAGCCGCGGCCTCGGTGGCGCTCGGGCTGTTCTCGCTGCTGCTGCCGCATACGCCCCCGCATGCCGCGGGCAAGCCGCTCAACATCCGTGACGTGCTGGGCCTCGACGCACTCTCGCTCATGAAGGACCGCTCGTTTGCGACCTTCGTGATCGGCTCGTTCCTGCTGTGCATCCCGCTGCAGTTCTACTACACCTGGACCAACCCGTTCCTCAATGAGCTCGGCATGGCGGCCCCGGCGAGCAAGATGACCCTGGGCCAGATGTCGGAGATCCTGTTCATGCTGGCGCTGCCGGCCCTGCTGCACCGCTTCGGCAGCAAGGCCATTCTGCTGGCAGGCATGGCTGCCTGGGGCGCGCGCTACCTGCTCTTTGCCCACGGCAACACCGGGCCGGGGGCATGGATGCTGTATGCCGGGATCCTGCTCCACGGCGTCTGCTACGATTTCTTCTTCGTGACCGGGCAGATCTATGTCGACCAGCGGGCCGGACTCCGCATCCGCGCGGCCGCCCAGGGGTTCCTCACCTTCATCACCCAGGGGGTCGGGTACCTGATCGGGAGCTTCGTTTCCGGTGTGGTAGTGCAGCAGTTTGTCCTGCCCGCCGGCGGCCACGACTGGCACGCCATCTGGCTCCGGCCCGCGGTAGGCGCCGCCGCGATCCTGGTGGTGTTTGCGCTGCTGTTCCGGGGTGAAGGGGAGCGGCGGGCCGAGGTCTAGTCACCGCCAAAGTGATGGTGATTCGCCGCCAAGGGTCTAGGAGTGCGAAGCTCGGAGGTATCGAACAGGGCCCAGGAATCTCACCGCGAAGGCGCAAGGTACGCAATTGGAATGTCCCTCGAATCAAGGACGGCATTCGCCGTTTCGTGAAGCACCTGTAACCCTTCGCGCTCTTCCCGCCTTCGCGGTGAAATACGGAACCCTGAAAGGCCTGCCAATGTCGCCCCTGCCCTCTCGCCGTGAATTCGTTTCTAACATGGCCGCCGGTGCCTCGCTTTTTCACATCGTCCCCCGCCACGTGCTCGGCCGCGGCTACCGGGCCCCGAGCGACACCCTCAACGTCGCCTGCATCGGTGTCGGGGGGATGGGACGGAATGACGTCCGCGGCATGGAGGGCGAGAACCTGGTGGCACTGTGCGACGTGGATTGGAATGCCGCCGAGGACGCCTTCCGGAGCTACCCCAAGGCTCGCCGCTACAAGGACTACCGGGACATGCTGGACCGCGAGGCGAAGAACATCGACGCCGTGACGGTCTCCACTCCCGACCACAGCCACGCCGCGGCCGCGATGCTGGCGCTCAAGGCCGGAAAGCACGTGTACTGCCAGAAGCCGCTGGCCCGGACCATGGGCGAGGTGCGTGCACTCATGCAGGAGGCGGCTCACCGGCCTAAGCAGTGCACCCAGATGGGAAACCAGGGTCACACCTTCGAGGGGTGCCGTCAGATTCGCGAATGGGTGGAGGCGGGGGTGGTCGGCGCGGTACGAGAGGTTCACTACTGGACCAACCGTCCCATCTGGCCCCAGGGGATCGATCGTCCCACGGCACTGCACACACCGCCCCCCACGCTCGACTGGAACCTCTGGCTCGGGCCGGCACCCGAGCGGCCCTACAATCCGGCCTATGCGCCGTTCAGCTGGCGCGGGTGGTGGGACTACGGCACCGGTGCACTGGGTGACATGGCCTGTCACGGCATGGACGCCGCCTTCTGGGCTCTCAATCTCGGGTATCCGACCCGGGTGGTGCCCGAGACCACCAAGCTCTATCCCGAAACCGCGCCCAAGTCCACCCGGGTGGAGTACAGCTTCCCGGCGCGCGGCGGGCGAGACCCGGTGAAGGTTGTCTGGCGCGACGGCGGGCTCTGGCCGCCCCGCCCCGCCGGGCTTCCCGACACGATGAGCTGGCCGCCGGAAGAGATCGGTGGCCAGATGTGGGTGGGCGACAGCGGCGCCATTCTCGCCGGCATGTACGGCGAGAACCCGCGGTTGCTCGATGCCCGGCGGGATGCGGAGCTCAAGGCCAGCCCGCCGCCCCAGAAGTACGAGCGGTCACCCGGCGTGTACGCCGAGTGGATCCGGGCCGTGAAAGGCGGCGCCCCCAACCTCTCCACCTTTGCGGGCCACGCCGGCCCACTGACCGAGATGGTGCTGCTCGGCTGCCTGGCGGTCCGGCTGGGTCAGCCGATCGACGTCGATGCGGAGAAGGGCGTGCTCACCGGCGCCCAGGTTCCGGACGACTGGATGCGGCCGACTTATCGAAAGGGATGGACCTTGTAGGGAGCGTGCCTCGGCTGCCCGCGGCGTCCCTCCGGCGCTCGGCCTTCGCGTCAGGGCTCCCGGCGCGGGAATGGTCGGGAAGGCACGCGCCTCCGGAACGCTCGCGGTCTCGCCGCGGCAACTTGGGACTCGGCAACTCGCAACTCGGAACTTTAAGTGAGGGGGGGAGGAGACCGACGCCGTCGGACGTCGGTCCCCTTCGGGTGGCGAGCGGCTCTGCGGGGGTAGGTGCAGCGCGTCGCGGGACTGGAAGATCAACCCCGGCAGCCACGCCGCGGACGTGCAGTTCGTTGGGGCGATCAGCCTCCGGCCGCTTCAGCCAGGGGAGGGCTCGCGACCTGATGCTCGGCCATCGTCGTCAACAGGGCGGTGGTGGCCGACACCTCACCCAGGCTCTGGGTGAGCGGCTCCACCACCCTGTCGAGCCAGAGATGGCGCGCGTGGCGGCAGGCGGAGTTGTAACCCGCGATCAGGTAGTGCCCGATCCGGAGCGCTTCCGCTGCAATGGCCGCGTCCCGCACGGTCTGATCACCCTGCTCAGTCAGGAGCGCCACGCTCTCGTCGACCAACCCTTCCATGCCCCGACAGCGCAGACCCCATGGATCGGTCTCGAGGGTGTCGAATATCGTTTCCAGCCGGTCCAGCTGCAGCTCGGTCTCGCGCGAGTTGTCCGCGAGCAGGTGACGGAGGGGCCGTGAGCTCACCGTTGAAGCCATCGCGGGCAGCGCCTTGAGGACC
>JBGQJV010000037.1:0-25336 GCA_041499215.1 Gemmatimonadota bacterium
GCGCTTCCCCGCACCGGACGGCTCAGGCGCGCCGCCGGGCATGGCAAAGAAAAAGAAGAAGCCAGAGCGCTGTTGCATGGATATACGGTACCGTCTATGCCGTGGCGATGTCAAGAGGAGTTCCGAGTTCCAAGTTGCAGGTTCCAGCAGGGGTCGGGATACCCGCCCTGCTACTTTCCAACTCGGCACTCTGAACTCTGAACTCGGAACTCGGAACTCTGAACTCTCGCACCGATGTCTGCCCCTCCTCCTGAACCGCTCCTCGCCTGCCCTATCATGGCCGGGCTGGTGGCCCGACATCGCCCGCCGGGATTCGAGCGGCGGCGACCATTCCCCTCGCTGGTTGATGCCATCGTGTCTCAGCAGATCTCCGGGAAAGCCGCCGACAGCATCATGAATCGCCTCCGGAGCCTGGTGCCGATTCAGCCGGCATCGCTGGCCCGCGCGGACCTCCGCCGTCTTCGACGCGCCGGACTTTCCCGGGCCAAGGCGGTCTACCTGCGCGAGCTCGCCCGGTTCGCCGAGGACGGAGGGCTGCGGGGCCTCAGCCGCCTTGCCGACGGGGTGGTTGTCGAGCGGCTCACCTCGGTGAAGGGCGTCGGGGTTTGGACCGCGGAAATGTTTCTCATCTTCTCCCTGGGCCGACCCGATGTCTGGCCGGTGGGAGATGGCGGGGTTCAGCGCGCCGCGTTCAATCTGTACGGAGTGAAGACCCCCCAAAAGCTCGCCGCACTGGGCGAACGGTTCCGCCCGTTCCGCACCCACGCAGCCTGGTACCTCTGGCGTTCACTGGGATCGAGCTAGACAGGGTCAGACTCAGCGTGGCCTGCGCTGGAACCCGCCGCCCTCGGGGACTTTTTTCACATCCTCCGGCAGCGCAGACCATTGTTCCGGCGTGAGGATCGCCCGCGCCTGGTCCAGCGACGCCGTCGCCAGCTCCCGGCCGGCCCGCAGCCTTCCCCGGAGGGCGCTGATGACTACCGCGGGGTCGGGTCTCTGCCCAGCGCGCTGGATCTCGGCCTGAATCTCGGCGGCAAGGGAATCGCGCTGCTGGATAAAGCGCTGGCTCACTTCCGTCAGCCGCGCGGTCTGTTCGTCGGTCAGCTTGAGCTGGAACCCGTACTCCAGGACCCGTTCCACCGGATTGGGCAGGACTCGCGCAATCCGGCCCGCCCGGCTGGTGGAGTCCCCGGCCGGTGCGCCGACCGGTCCATTGCCCGGACCGGCGCTTTCGCCTCCGAGCCGCCCGCGACCCGGCCCGAATCCCCCAGGCCCACCGCCTCCGCCGCCGCGCGCGAATCCGCCCCCCAACCCTGGCTGCCCGCCGAGTGAGAGGCGCAACTGGATCCCGAGCTGGAAGGGCTGACGCACCGCTCGCGAGCTCCGCACGTCGCCAAAGCGCTGATTCACCGCATACCGGAACTGCTGGGTGCCCGGATCGAAGCCGAGCACGGTAAACAGCGCGGGGTCGGGCCGGTAGCTCTGCCCCCACCCGTGCAGGTCGTCGCCGTGGAACAGCTGGTCGAGTCCCCCAAGCAGGTTGGACGTCACCATCGACACGGTCAGTCGCTGGTCCAGGCCGAAGAAGGTCGGCCGCCAGTTGAGCTGAAGGTCGAGCGAGGTAGTCCAGGGGCCGCGGCAGCTGTTACGCCCCGCGATGTGCCCGATCTGGGACTCGAGGCAGCTACGCACCCGTCCTGCTCCTGCCAGAAGCTGCTGGATGCCCTGGGCCAGCGGCGGGTCGGCGACAGTGGCCGGGTTGAAAATGAACGCCCGGTCGTTCCGCGACCCATCGGCGTTGAGGTCCCCCGCCACGGTCGGCGTGTATGGCGCGCCCGACAGCGCCCGCCCGATGGTGGTGAGCTCGAGGCTGCGGGTGACCGGGACGGTGAGGGTGAGCAGGAACTGATGCCTCCGATCGAAGTCGCTCGGACTCCTCTGCTCCTGGCCCACGGACTTCCCGGCTGTCTGGCCGGCGATGCCGCCGGCACCGCCGAACCCGCTGCTCGACGATTGATCGGTGGAGCGGGAGAGCGTGTAGGAGCCCGACAGCACGATGCCGCCGCCTAGAATGCCGTTGGCGCTCAGCACCATCTGCGCCGATCGGGTGGTGAAGTCGGACTCCACCGCGAAGACCTGGCCGAAGGCCGGGTCCAGACGCGACGCGGCGAGCGGCGCGAGCCCGGTGACGGAGTCGATGGCGGTGGCCGGGGCGTACACCTCACGGCCACCCTCGTTGGCGAGGGTGAAGCTGGCGGGGGCCAGGTTGCGGTCGGCGAAGCCCCACTGGCTCACCCCGATCGCGGCGCTGAGATCGAGACCCAGGGTGAGCAGGCCCTGGCGCCGCTGCAGCCCGAGCGAGCCGCGCCACACCCGCGGCGCCGTGAAACCGGGTTCGAATGCGGTAATCGACGGCGCGGCTGCGGGCGGCGCCCCGCCCCCGCCACTTACGCAGGCGTCGGGTATGGCGCCCGGACTCTGGGCGATTGCCTGCCAGTCCGGGGTCGGCGCGTCCGGGCCGGAACAGAACAGCTGAGTGACCGCCGCGGGAGTGCCGGTCGCATTCTGCGCCTGGACCGCGAGACCGGTCGGGATGGGGCTCCGGAACTCACCGAATCCGCCACGCAGCGTCCACGGGGCCGGCCCCTCCGGCCGCCGGTCCACCCAGGTGAATCCGGCCCGGGGGCTCAGGCGGGTTTCACTGGGAAGGCGGTCGGTTCTGAGCCCGAAGGCCGAATCGGCCGCGGCATTGTAGGGCGGAGCCCCGCCGAACCAGGAATGTTCGCCACGCATGCCGTAGTTGAGCTGCAAGCTCGCGCTGGTCCGCCAGGTGTCGCCCAGGTACAGCGCTGCCGTCGAACTCCGACCCTGGCGTTCACTCGGTCCAAGCGCGCGGGTGAACAACGCGGGCCGGCCCGCCTCGAGGTCGGCCAGCGACTGGTAGCTGAAACTGCCCAACTGGTCGGCCGCCACCTCCTGCGTGGTGGATGTCGTCGTGTAGAAGCTCCCCAGCTTCACCCGGTGCGCACCGTCTCCCGAGATCCAGGACAGCTCGTCGGTTGCCTCCAGCGAGGTGCCCCGGGAGTGCTGAGGAAATCCGGGGTTGCCGCCGAATACCAGGGTCGTCAGGCCGGTGCGTCCATCCGCGAGGGTGGAGTTCACCTGCACCCTTCCCTGGGGCAGGCTGAGGTAGGGCGTGCCCGTCGTCCGCGATCCGGAGAGGTAGACCTTGGCCTCGTTGAGCAGGCTCAGGCCGACCTGCGAGCTGAGCTGCAGCAGGCCGCCGCCTCCGCTCGAGACCGTCTCGCCGCCACTCGAGGAAAAGCTGAACGGGGAGACCCGTGCCGGTTCGGAAGTGTTCCAGCGTCCGTCGCCCCGGAGGGTGAGGGTGTGCCGGGTGCCCAGCAGCAGATCCAGCCGCCCGATGCCGGACCAGTCGGTGCTCAGCCGGTCATCCGGAAGGCCGGGGGTAACCACCGGCACGGCGAGGCCGGCGAGGATGCTCCTGAAACGGGCCAGGGAGTCGGCCGCCAGCCCCAACCGCTCCGCTCCACCGCCGTCGAGATCCTCCAGCGAGACGAACCTGGCGCTCCGGTGCCTGACCTGCCCGGCGCCGAAGGCGAACAGCCGGTTGGCCGCGATCGGTCCGCCCGCGCCGAACGAGAGCTGTTGCTGGGCGGCGGGGAGCGCGGTCACGCTGTCGCTGCCGAGGGCCAGGGTCGGGTCGCGCAGGCTGCCATTCATGGTTGCCTGGAAGACGCTGGTGCCGCTCCTCGTGGTGGCGGCCACCAGCGCGCCGCTGAACTGCCCCCGGCTTACGTCGTAGGTATTGGTGATGACGCGGGTGGCGCGCACTGCGTCCTGCGGGATGTTCTGTGCCCCGAAGGTGAGTCCGTCCAGCGTGGTGGTGTTGGCGCTGGGCCGTTGCCCGGCCGCGGAGAAGGCGGCGTCGGATGAATCGGTGGCATCGATGCCGACCACCCCTGGCGCGAGGGTGGCGATGGCCGCGAGGTCACCGGCGTCGATCGGCAGGCGCGCCAGCCGATCCGGCGTCAGTACGGTCTCGGTGGAGCCGGGAGTGACCGGTGAGCCGGGACGCACCGGGGCCCGGGTCCGGACGACCAGTTCCTCCAGCTCGGCCGGCCGCGCAGCGGCCAGGCGAATGTCGGTTACCAGCCGATCATCGTCCCCCTGGCGTTCCGCCACCCGCCGCACCGGCGCCTTTCCGATGGCACGGACGAACAGCTGGTACCGGCCGCCGCCATCCGGAAAGAGGATGCGATATCGCCCGCGGAGGTCAGTCCGGGCGGATCGAGAAATGCCGGTTTCCTGTGACACCGCTTCCACCACGGCGTCGGCGACGGGCGCCCCGGTGGAGTCGGTGACCGTCCCGGTCAGGATGTCGGTGGTGACCCCGACCTGACCCTGGGCCTGCAGCGCGAATCCCAGCAGCAGACCGATGGTGATCGAGGCCTGAAGCAGCCTGATTGACATGCGGCTCCGCGGAAGGGTGCGCCACACACCAACGGTGGAGCCCGCCTGGAGGCTGGGGCGGGCCCGAATCTGTTCGCCGAGGGCCGGCCGGCCCGAAGAAGCCTTTCCCGGAATACGGCGCGACTGCCCGGGATGTTGAAACCACCCGGCTCCGTCGCCGGCGGGGTTGCCGCGAGGACCCGGGCAGCGCTATCCCTTCCCGGGTGGACTCCAGCGACGCCTCGCCTCCAGAGGGGGGCGGGGCATTCCCTTGCCTTGACCCCAGCGGGAGGCGCGTCCATCCGCTTCTTCTCAGTGGCCTCGCACCGAATCCTGGTCGGGCTGGCAGTGGGGCTGACTCCCACGCGAGCCTGGGCCCAGTCCCTGCCGATTCTGCACCCGGCCAATCCCGCCGCCGAGTCACGGACCGGACTCTACTTCCAGCCTTTGGTGGCTCCATCAGCGGGCTGGAAAGTCGCCGCGGCCCTGGACTACGCGAGCATGGTGGAGATCGGCTTCCGGGGCACCCTGGCGGACACCTCCTACCTGCTGGACGCCGAAGTGCTGCGACTCAACCTGAGCGCGACCCGCGACCTGGGGTCCCGCTACTTCCTATCCGGAGAAGGATGGGTCGGGGGGAGCTACAACGGCTTCCTGGACGGCTTCCTCAATTGGTACCACGGGCTGTTCGGCATCAGGTTCCCCGAACGGGAGGAGCGGCCGCACGACACCTATGCCTATTTCTATCGCGATACCGGCGGCCGCCGATTCCATTTCGACCGGAAGGGGCTCGGCCTCGGGGACGTAAGGCTGGGGCTCGGCCGCCGGCACAGCGAGAAGATCCAATCCGTCGTGTCAATCACCCTCCCGACCAGCACTCTCGGTGATGGCTTTGGCCGCGGCGTGCCGTCATTCAGCCTGCTCAACACCTTCCGTTCCACGGTGACACCACGACTGATCTACGAGGGGTCGGCGAGCACCGGGTTCACCCCGCGGCATGGTGACCTCGCCCGCTACCAGAATCGGCTCTTCTTTCTGGGGACATCCGGGATTCGCTGGCGCACCATCGGAGGACTGTGGAGCTTCGGGAATCTGTTCCTCCACAGTCCGTACTACGACAACACCGGGGCCCGGCAGCTCGATGGCTGGGACTTCACCGTGGACTTCGGCTGGATGATCCGGGGGAAAAGCGGCCGCGAGTTCCGGTTCGGAATGACCGAGGACCTGTGGCCCAGTGGTCCGGCGGTCGACGCGAACTTCCGCCTCGGGATGACGTGGTGAGCGGTGAGAAGTGAGAAGTGAGAAGGGGAAGGAAGCGGTGTGCGGTGAGTGTCATCCCGGGAGCCCGCGGAGCGGGCACGAGGGATCCCTCCAGGTCGGCACCGCTCTCACCTTAAGGGATTCCTCGGGCGCTGCGCGCCCTCGGAATGACAGAGCAGTCGCATCACTTCTCACTCCTCACCTCTCACTTCTTACTGATGACGTTCTATCCCTTGGCCACAAACAGAAACTGCTCCATCTGCTGAAACAGGAAGTCCTTGGACTTCTGCTCCCGGACGTTCAGGCCGTAGTGGTTGATGAGCTGCTGCTGGGTCTTGAGCCAGTCGCTCCAGCAGACCGCGCAGATCTCTTCGAATGCCCGTCGCCCCAGGTCGTTCTGGAAAGGCCGGAAGGACATCTGGTCCCGCGCCTGGCCGCAGCGGGTGCAGGTGATGGTTGCCATGGGGTGAAGATAGCGGGCCAGGGAGCGACAGTGGCCTGGTGAGCCCGTGGGCAAGGGAGCTACGCCCAGTCCACGGTACTAGGCCACCAGCCCACCAGCCCGTCAGCTCCCCAGCCCGTTCGCCCACCAGCCCGCTGTCAGCGATTGTCGCCCCGCTTCAACGCTTTCACCCCGCTGGCCGTGCCCAAACCGGCTCCGAGTCCGAAGATCGTGGTGGTGGTCGTAGTCACGAGAGGCAGCAGCGCCACCGGCCATGCGATCACGGCGGCAACGAGACCGGCGATCCAGGGGGCCGCGGGAGAGTAGATCCCATCCACGAAGCGCAACCGCCTGCGGACAAAGGCACGAGCCAGGACGAAGCCACCGAACCCGGCGGCCACGATGAGCGCAGTATAGATCCATCCCATAGGTCCGCCTCAGCGGGAGAGTTGAAATGCCGTCGTTACAGTACGGAACGCCCGACCTCCAGGATTCAGAGCCGCCTAAGCGAGCCCCGATCCCGCCACGGTGGAGTTCCAGGGTCATTCTGGCGCGGGGAGTGACCGACGCGTCGGACCAACGGAGCGGGCTGGTTGGACGTAGTGCGCTCTGGATGCAGGCCGGTCATACCTCAGGAGGTTCTCATGCTGCACCACGTCCCCAGAGTTCGTCTTCTTCCCGCGGTGTTGCTCCTCGTCACGGTTACTGCGGCGCCCCTCGCGGCGCAATACCCCAGTGACCGTCCGGAGCGGGGACAGAACATGGGCGGACGGCCCGGGATGGGCCGCAGAGCCGCCTTCGACCCGGTGGTGGCCGAAGGCCCGCCGTCGCCGGACCAGTTCGTCACCATCGTTCCCCTGGATGATGCCCAGAAACAGCGGTACGCCACGCTGTACCAGAATCTGATGGCGTCTACCGAGACGGAGCGTGATCAGATCCGGAAGGCGCGGGAAGCCAGGCAGGCCGGTGGGGGCGAGGGTGCGGGCGGCGGCGATCCGGATGCACGGCGGCAGTCGCGCGACGGGATGCGGGAGACGATGCAGACCCTGCAGGACCGTCAGAAGGCGTTCGACGGGGCGTTGGGCGATTTCCTGAGCAAGGACCAGATCAAGCAATACCAGACCTGGCGCGAATCTCGACGCAAGGAAGCTGAGGACCGGTTCCGCCAGCGCCGATCCGGTGGGGCTCCGCCGTCCGGAGAGGCGCCCCCGAGTGGCCCGCCGCAATGAGAAGTTGGATGGCGGTTTTGCCGGTGGGGCTGACGCTCGCTTCCGGGGCCTGCAGTGATGCGACTTCCGTGGCCCCCACGGTGGCCAACCAGGTGGATACCGTCTCGCTGGCCGCCCTCACCGGTACCCCGGTGGCGGCCCCCAGTGCTTACGCCCTGAACGGAGCCGTGCGGGTGCAGACTACCGAAAGCGCGCAGTTCGACTTCGCCTTCGACCTGCGGGCGGATGGCAGCTCCGTCCTGCTCCCGGCCGGGTACCTCAACGCGGTTCCGGACACGTCGCTCCAGCCCGGCCTGGCGGCGACCTCGCTGCAGTTTGATCAAATGGTGCTGGCGCCGAGCAATGGCTATGCGACCGCGGCCGCGGTTCCGGTCGCCCCCGGCGATCGTTACTACGTGCGGTCGGCCATTGTGCCGACCTGCAGCGACAGTCTTCCCTTCTATGCCAAGCTGGAGGTACTGGCGGTCGATACCACGGCGCGCAGGCTGAGCTTCCGGATTCTGGTGGATCAGAACTGCGGGCATCGCGGGCTCGAGCCGGGGCTTCCGACGGAATAGGGGGCAGCAAGGCGAGAGCGCGGATTGGCGGAGTTTCCCGCCCTTCCGCCTTCCCGCCCTTCCGCCTTCGACGCTCTGGCCCTACCAACGAATGGCGATACTCCCCCACGCAAAGCCCGCACCGAACGCGGTCATCACCACCAGGTCGCCCGGCTTGATGCGGCCCGCGCGCAAGGTCTCATCCAGCATGATCGGGATCGTGGCCGCGGTGGTGTTGCCGTAGCGCTGGATGTTGTTGTACACCTGGTCGTCCCGCAGCTCGAGTTTGCGCTGGACCATCTCCGAGATGCGCAGATTGGCCTGGTGGGGCAGCAGCAGCGAGATGTCCGAGGGTGTCAGGCCCACCTTGCCCAGCACGGCTCGCACCGACTCCGGCATGCAGGTCACGGCGTGCCGGAAGACCTCCTTGCCGTCCATATTGACGAAATGGCGGCCCTGATCGAGCTGCTCGTGACTGATTCGAGGATGGTGCATCGACCCGGGGGTGTCGACCCACAACATCTCGGCGTGGGTCCCGTCCGAATGCAGATCGAACCCGAGCAGTCCCCGCTCGGCCTCATCCGAGGGCGCGACCACTGCTGCACCGGCGCCGTCGGCGAAGATCACCGCCGTGTTGCGGCCCTCGGTGGAGGTGTCCAGGCCGGTGGACTGGATCTCGGCGCCGATGACCAGGATCCGGCGGTACTCACCCGCGCGGATAAAGGCGTCCGCCACCGACAGCGCATAGACGAATCCGCTGCAGGCCATGCGGATGTCGATCGCCGGGATATTAGGCACCCCCATCAGCCGCTGCAGGTACACGCCGTTGCCCGGAATGAAGTGGTCCGGCGTGCAGGTGGCGTACAGGATGGCGTCCAGCTCCCCGGCACTCACTCCCGCCATGGCCAGGGCCTGATCGGCGGCGCGGCGAGCCAGGTCGGCCCCGGTCTCTCCTTCCACGATCCAGCGGCGTTCCTGGATGCCGGTACGGGAGCGAATCCACTCGTCGGAGGTGTCCATCAGCTCCGACAATTCCGCGTTGGTCACGACGCGATCGGGGACCGAGCTTCCGGTCCCGATGATACGGGTACGAGGCATGCAATATTTTCCCGGAGTCGGACTGGCGCAGGTAAGGTCGCTCCCGGAAGGGTCGGGAGCAAGCGTCCGGCCATCCGTCGGCGAAGCCCGAGGCGGAACCCGGCACCAATCTTCGGGGTTACAGGCCCATGTCCAAGACCACGCCGTTGGTCCTCACTCTGTCCCGGCCGTGATTGGCCCACCCGATCCACTCGACGAGGAATTCCCCCTCGGTGACGGCGTGGCCGACCTCGAGGCGGAGGTCACCTGCCCGTATTGCGGGGAGGTGTGTACCATCGCGCTGGACCCGGGCGGGGGAGAACAGCAGGACTACGTCGAGGATTGCCAGGTCTGCTGCCAGCCGTGGCATGTGTCGGTACACTACGATGGCACGGGTGTGGCGAGCGTGTGGGTGGAGCAGGTTTAGGGCGGGACGGCGGAAGGGCGGGAGCGCCGTTTTCCGCCCTCCCGCCTTACCGCCGGATCTGGTACGCCAGCTTCACGAAGAACCCGTCGCTCGACCGCTGCATCCGGTGGAATCCGAAGGCATTCGTATCATCCAGTGAGGAGCCGTAGCCGAAGAAGGCGACGGTGCCGGGGCTTGGCTCGAAGGACGCCAGCCAATCCACCCGCAACCGGTCGGATTCCGAAGATCCCACCGGTGCGCCGTCCACCAGCAGAGGGTCGCCCGTGCGTGCATCGAGGAGCTGTGCGCGCCGTTCCGACACGTACTCCCCGATCACCCGGAAGAACAGGCTGCGGCTCGGCTGGTATTCCAGCTTGAGCCGCGGAATGATCGTCCGTGCGAACTCGGAGCCATCCCGACCGCGGGTGATCCTGGAATACGTCTGTGACGCGGTGAAGCGGATGGAGCCGGTGGGACGGAGGGCAAGGCTGCCGGTGAGCCGGGTCTCGTAGCCGAGGGATCCCTCGGGAAAGATCACGCCCCGTTCCCGGGCGATCTGGCCGGTGGCATTGGCCGATTGCCAGGTCGGGGTCGTGACCCCGAACGAGGTGGCAAATCCGTCATCCACGCCGCTCAACGGGCGATAGGCCACCGGTCCGGCGCCCCGGTCCACGGTGTAGTGGGCGTAATCCTCCCGCCTGAGATCGGTGAGATTGTGCTCCGCATGGCCGGTCGCCCGCCACCCACCCCGGAGCGTGAGCTGCAGATCGATGCTCTCGCTGCCTTCCAGCGCGTCGCGGATGAAGTCCTGGTAGCGCCACAGCCGGGTGGGCCCCGCGAACATGGTAAACTGTTCGACCAGCGCGCCTCGGCCGCCATAGAACGACAACCGGTTGAAGGCATGCGCCTGGACGATGTCGTTGCGGGGCACGAAGCCGCTCTGCGCCTCGAAGTCCTCCCCGATGCCGGTAACCTTGTAGTTGAATCCCCAGCTCCTCCCGGTGCGGTCGAACTCCGCTTCCCACAGTGGGCTGCTCCGGGTGCTGCTGCCCGTGGCGTCACGGGTCCACGACCCTCCCAGCTGTCCCGCCACGTAGTACAGCTTGCCGAATACGATGCGGGCGTCGCCCGCCACCAGCCGGTTGAACCCGCCGTCCTGATCCCGGGAGGTGGCCGTAAGCCCGGCGGTGGAGTTGGCTCCGATGTCGCGGCGCACCCGGGTGACGGTAAAGAAGGCATCCGTACCCGGAGCCTCGTCCAGCGCGACCAGGTTGGCCAGGTTGTAGCGGCCCAACTTGGCGGTCACCTTTCCGCCGGCGATGGGATTCACGATCTGGCGGGTGTACACCAACTGGTTGGGGGTGGCGAAGAGCTCGATGCCCTCCAGGAAGAAGGGGCGTTTCTCCGGGAAGAACAGCGCGAACCGTTCGTTCACGGTGACCAGGCTCGCGTCCGATTCGATCTGACTGAAGTCGGGGTTCCAGGTGGCATCCAGCGACAGGTTGCTGGCCAGGCCCAGCCTGAGGTTAGCGCCGGCGCTGGGGTCGAGGTTCTCCCGCTCGAACCGCCCGCTGCTGGCGCGAATGCCGTTGGCCTGCGCGGTCACGAACGGCTGCAGCTCGGCGGTGATGCCGCGCTCGAGGTCGTGCAGCCCGTCGGCGCTGCCGGCTTGAAGCAGGAAGCTGGCGTTAGCCCGGCGGGTGTCCGTCCAGGTGTCCTGGTATCCGGTGCGCTGGACCACGCGGGCAACGTTGAGGCCCCAGGTCTGGGCGCCGTTGCCGGGATAGCGCAGGCTCTTGAACGGGATCCGGATTTCAACCACATACCCGGAATCGGTAACCTGGCCGTGTGACTGCCACAGGTAGTCGGGGTTCTTGTCGGTCAGCCCGCCCTGCAACGAGCCGGCAGTGAACCCGCCCTCGCTTCTGACCCCGTCTTCCTGGACGCCGAGCGGATTCACCGTGAAGAAGAACGCGCGGCGCCGGTCGTTGAAGGTGTCGAGGTAGATCGTGATCCGGTCGTCGGTGTCCAGGTTGTCCCGGTCCGCCACGGTGGCCCGGATTCCCCCGGCCTGGTCCCAGGCGGTGATCCCGAAATAGATGGCATTGGGAGCATACCAGATCCGCACCTCGGTGCGTTCTTCCGCGGGTCGGCTGTCCACCGGCTGGTACTGGTGGAACCGGTCCAGGACCGCGGCCTGGCGCCACACGGGCTCATCCAGCCGCCCATCCAGCGTAACCGTGGCTTCGAGCCGGGGAATGGTGACGGAGTAGGGCACAACCACGGTGTCTTGCGCCGACTGGTGCAGCGCGAGCAGGATGGCGAGAAGCATGGGCGGAGAATCTAATCATCGGCGGGAGGGCGGTAGGGCGGGAGGGCAGGAGGTTAGGGCATCTCCCGTCCTTTCGGCTCCGTCCCGCCTTCCCGCCTCCCCGCCCTACCGCCCTCTATCCCGCATCTTGTCCGGCAGCTGCCCCCTGAGCACGGCGATGCCGTCCACCGCGATCAGCATGTCCGGCTCCGGCAGAGTGGCCACGCCAACAATGGTGAGCGCGGGTGGCACCAGTGGCTCGACGTACGGCTCCACCGCCCGTCGGACCACGCCGGCGGCGCTGGTGTCATAGCCGACCACGTAGACGGTGAGCTGCACCAGGTCTGCCGGCACCCCGCGGGCCGCGCGAATGACATGCGCCATGTTGGCGAAGGCCTGGGCCGCCTGGGCACCCAGGTCTCCCTTGCCCACCAGGTGTCCGGCGCTGTCCAACGGAACCTGGCCCGAGAGATACACCGTGTTACCCACCTTCACGGCGGTGCTGAATCCGGGAAGCTGGGGGACGCCAGTCACGACGACGGCATGGGGCTGGGTGAAGCTGATGTCGGGTGGCGGGAACCCGCCGGGAGAACCGCGCCGCGAGGACGAGGCGCAGGCGGCGGTGACGACGAGCGCGAGCGCGGGCAGGAAGGGTCTGGTCATATGATGGGCGACTAGGCGACAAGGGCGACAAGGGCGACAAGGCAACGAGGCAACAGGGCTACAAACGCCAATGTAGCTCCGCTGCCTCATTCTGACGTCGGCTGGCGTCGGGGTAGCACACCGCGGGGGGTGGTTGGCCATTGGCCGTTGGCCGTCAGCCGTCAGCCATCAGCCATCAGCCGTCAGCCAGCCATATGCCGTCTTCCCGGGCGAGGTGAGGGGTCAGCCGTTGGGCAGTTCAGGACAACGCGGAACGCGGAACGTGGAACGTTTATTCGTACCGCAACGCCGTGATCGGATCCATTTTGGCCGCCCGACTGGCGGGCCATGCCCCGAAGAAGAGCCCCACCGCCGCGCTGAAGACGAAGGCCACGATGACCGACGTCGGCGAGATCAGTGTATTCCACTGGAGGAACCGGGCCAGGGCCAGCGCGCTGCCCGAGCCGATCAGGATGCCCAGGATTCCGCCGACCATGCACAAGACGATGGCTTCGATCAAGAACTGGAGCAGGATGTTGGCGCGGGTCGCGCCGAGGGCCTTGCGGACGCCGATCTCCTTGGTGCGCTCGGTGACCGAGACCAGCATGATGTTCATGATCCCGATGCCGCCCACCACCAGGCTCACCGCCGCGATGCTGGCGAGCAGGTAGGTGAACACCTCGGTGGCCTGCTGCTGGGTCGCCAGGATGTCCTGCGGATTGCGGATCTGGAAGTCGTTCTCAGCCCCGGGCTGGATCCGGTGTTCCCGCCGCAGGATCGACTCCAGGTTCACCATCCCCTGCTGCAGGGGGATGGTGGACTTCACCTGGATACCCAGCGACCGGAGCCGATCGGTCCCGAACACCCGGAAGCGCGCCGTCTCCAGGGGAATGAAGACCTGTTCGTCGGGATCGTTGAAGGTGCCGGCCGCGCCCTTGGAATTGAGCACCCCAATGACTTCGAACGGGATCCCCCGGACCAGGATGGTCTGGTTGATCATGCCCGCCGGGTTCACCCCCAGCAGCTCGGGGATCGACGATCCCAGCACCGCGTAGCGCTGGCGGGCGTTGTCCTCGCCCTCGGTGAAGGACCGGCCGAACGGCAGCGTGTAATTCAGCACGCTCACGAAGTTGGCCGTCGTCCCGACGATCGGCTCGTTCAGATTCTGGTTGCCGTACTTTATCTGAAGCTGGTTCTGCAGCTGGGGCATCACCGCGGCGAGAAGATTCCCGCCGCGTCTGACCGCCAGGTAGTCGTCGTAGGTCAGGCTGACCCGGTTGTTGGAGGCCACCCCGCCCCGGAACGACTGCCCCGGGTACACGTAGAAGACACTGGCGCCGAGCGCCGCAATGCGGTCGTTCACGGCCTTCTGGGCCCCGGTGCCCAGCGCCACCATCGTGATGACGGCGCCGACCCCGATGATGATCCCGAGCATGGTCAGGGCCGCGCGGAGCTTGTTGGCGCGAATCGATGAGAACGCGACGCCGACGGTTTCGCCGAGGAGCATGGCTACGGCCTGGTCGGGCGGGCGGGCTGGCCCGTCGTTGGAGTTGACCCCGGGGTGGAGGAGCGCACCCCGGGCAGCGAGCCGCCGCCGGTCATCCGGTTGAATCGGTTCTTGAACTCCTGTTGCGACTGGATCAGGCTCGCGCTTGGCAGCACCAGCACCGAATCTCCCGCCTGCAGTCCCGACTTGATCTCGCTGTAGTCGAGATCGGTGATGCCGGTGCGCACCTTCCGCGGGGTGATGGTGCCGTTGCGGATGGTGAAGACGATGTAGTCCCCGCCGAACAGATAGTTGGATCCACCCACCTGGGATCCCCCTCCGCCGCCGCCCCGCCGCCCCCCGCCACCGCCACCAGCCTGGCGGAGCTGCTGCATAATGGCCCGCTCTGCCGGGGTGGGCTGCTCGCCGTTTCGGAACTTGGCGAAGATCGCCCGCACCTGCTGCTCGGTGACGCCGGGCGGGAGCGGAATGACCCGGCCGTCCGGGGTAGTCATGGTGGTGCCCTTGGGGGCATTGGCCGAACCGCTGTCGGGCTGGACCGTGGCCGCCAGGCCCACCCGCCGAGTGGAATCACCGTTGGGAACCGGCTGGTCCTGTTGGGCCAGCTGTTGCTGCACCTGATCGGGTGAGAGCCCCAGCACCTGGGCGGCCGATGCGACGTCCTTGTTGGTGCGGAGCGCGCCGTTGGGCACCGCCAGCACGCTCTGGGCCTCGCCGATGTGTACCTCCACCTCGGTGTTCATTCCGGGCTTGAGCAGTCCCTGCTGGTTCTCGATCCGCACCCGGACCGGGAACATGGTCACGTTCTGACTCACCGTATCGGTCGGCTCGATCTTGAGGACCGTGCCCTCGAACGGCCGGTTGGGGTACGCGTCCACCGTGATCGTGGCCCGCTGGCCCGGCTGGATCTTCCCGATATCGGTCTCGTCTACCAGGGTATAGACCTGCACCAGATCGAGGTTGGCCATCCTCATGAGCACCGTCCCGCCGCTCACGTTGGAGATGGCCGAGGCAATCACCTGTCCCCGTTCCACGTCCTTCTCGATGATGGTCCCGGTGATCGGGGCCCGGACGTCCACATCCTCGAGCTGGATCTGCGCGTTCTCCAGCGCGACCTGCTGGGATACCAGGTTGGCCTTGGCGTTGGCGTAATCCAGGATGGCCTGGTCGTGCTCCTGCTGGGTGATCGCCTGCGACTGGAACAGGTCGTCGGCCCGCTTCTTGTTGGTCTCGGAGATCCCCAGCTGGGCCTTGCTCGCCTCGACCTGGGCACTGGCCTGAGCCACCGCGTTGCGGGCGGTGCGGGGGTCCACTTTCACCAGGATCTGGCCCCTCGGGACCAATTGCCCGGTCTCGGACATGATCTGGAGGATCTCACCCGAGGCCTTGCTCTTCACCTCGACGGTGGTGTCCGGCTGGATGGCGCCGGAGGCCTGGGCCGATACCACGATGTCCCGCTGCTCCACCGCCACGGCCTGGTAGACCGGGGCCGGTGCCTCCTTCTTGCAGCCGGCGGCGAGGGTGACGAGGGCGATGAGATGTCTGCTGCGCATAGTGGTCTTCAACGTTGAGCGTTAGACGTCAGGCGTCAGGCGCCTAATGTCTCGGTGTCAGGAAGTCCCGCTCGACCTTGCCGTCGAACAGGTGAATCTGCCGGTCCGCGTGACCGGCGATGTCGTGCTCGTGGGTTACCAGCAAGATGGTCTGATTCTGGTCGTGCAGCTCCCTGAACAGGGCCATGATCTCGGTGCTGGTGGTCGAGTCCAGGTTTCCGGTGGGCTCGTCGGCCAGGAGGATGCTGGGCCGGTTGACCAGCGCCCGGGCGATGGCCACCCGCTGGCGCTGACCGCCGGAGAGCTCGTTCGGTCGGTGGCTCATCCGGTCTCCCAGGCCCACCCGCCCGAGCGCCTCGGATGCCCGCTCCCGCCGCTGCTTGGAATTCACCCCGGCATAGACCAGCGGGAGCTCCACGTTGTGCAGCGCGTCGGCCCGGGGCAGCAGGTTGAAGGTCTGGAACACGAACCCGATCTCCCGGTTCCTGATCCGGGCAAGCTCGTCGTCACCCAGCTCGGAGACCCGGTGGCCGTTGAGCCAGTACTCCCCCTTGCTCGGCGTATCCAGGCAGCCGATGAGGTTCATCAGGGTGGACTTGCCCGAGCCCGAGGGGCCCATGATCGCGACGAACTCGTTCCGGCGGATGGTGACGTCCACGCCCCGGAGCGCCCGGACGATCTCGCCTCCCATGTCGTATTCGCGCTGCAGGTTGCGGGTCACGATCACGGCATCCCGCGGCACATCGTCCGGCAGCATCGCCATCCGTTCGTCGGTGTCCTTCAGCGCGGTGGTCATAGATGCCTTCCGATGAGAGCCTCAATCTGGGCTTTTGCCTTGAGATAATCGAAACGGGCGTTCACCGCATCCACCTGGGCCTGGGCCAGTGCCTCCTGGGACGTAAGGACGTCCAGAATGGTCGCAGCCCCGGCCTGGTATCGGGCGTTGACCACCCGCAGGTCCTCCTGCGCCGCCTCGATACTGGTCCGGGAGATATCTATCCGCACCCGCGCGGCGTCCAGTGCCGCGTACTGAGTGGTGAGCGAGGACTGCACCGCGCGCTTGGCATCGGCCGCGGTGGCCTCGGCGTTATCCAGGTTGGCCAGCCGGGTCTCGATGGTCTGCTCCCGCTGAAACCGGTTGAAGATCGGCCAGGTCAGACCGAGGGTCACCTGTCGATTGGAGAACAGCTGGTAGTCGTTGCCGTTGCTGCCGTTCCAGCTGGTGGAGCCGGACAGGGCGACGGTGGGGTAGTACTGCGCCCGGGCCGCCTTGACCGAGGCGGACGCCGCCTGCGTGTTCGCCTCGGACGCCTGGACCTGGGGCGACCGCGACAGGGCTTCCTCCGTCAGGGCCACGGTGTCCGGCACCAGCGACGTCTGGTAGAAGGCAGAGTCGTCCGCCGCCTGCACTCGGCCATCCAGCCCCAGCGTCCGGCCCAGCACCGCCTGCGTGCGGGCCACGTCGCTCCGGGCGGTGACCAGGTTGGACCGCGCGGTGCCGAGATTGACCAGCGACCGGAGCGAGTCCGACCGGGTGGCCTGACCGACCCGGAGCTTCGCCACCGAGATCGCCAGCTGCTGCTCCGCCAGTTTCACGCTCGCCTGTCGCACCCCCACCAGCTCTTGCGCGGCCAGCGCGTCGAAGAACTGCTGGGTCGCGACCAGCTCCGCCTGGAACTCCTGGTCGGTGAGCGAGGCCTCCGCGGCGGTGCGGGTGGCCTTGGCCGTGCGGCTGTCCGCTCCCCGGCGGAAGCCGGTGAAGAGGTCAACGCTGGCCGACACCCCCATGGTGATGCTGCGGGACGTCCGGTCTCCGTTGATGATCTCCTGGGTCACCGGATCGGTGCGGGAGGGGCCGGCGGAAAAGCTGGTGGCGCCTGACGAGTTCGCCGTCAGGTTGGGGAGATAGGCTCCCTTGGCCGAGCGCACCTGCGCCTCCGCGCTCCGCACCGAGCCCCGAGCCTGCACCACACTTGGCTGCGCCTGCTTCGCCCGCCGAACCGCCTCCTCCAGCGTCACGGTGGGGACCTGGGCCTGGAGCGGGTATGCGCCGGCTCCGAGCAGCAACAGCAGCAGTGCCCCGAGCCGCGGTGTCGGAGTGTTCTTGTCCTTCGTCATTGATGCTTCGACTCCCTCTTGTTCTTTTCCTTGCGCTCGGCGGCGAGCCGGGCGGTGAGATCCTGGTAGCGCCTGGCCTGGTCGGCGGTGAGCTGGGCGCCGATCTCGCCGCGGATCACGGCCCGGGCAGCTTCGATTCGGGGCCGCATCTCCGCCAGAATGGAATCCATCGATGCTTCCCGCCGCTGCAGGATGGCCTGGACGCTGTCGCGCTGGGCATCCGACAGGTCCAGCTCCCGGTCGAGCAGGTCGACGTACCAGCCGTAGCCGTGCCCATGCCCCTCCCGGCTCTCCCGTCCGGCCCGGGCAGTAACCACGCTCCCTGCCGCGGCGCCGGCCGCGGCAGCGAGCGCCAGCAGCGCCACCGCCTTCCAGGTGCTGGTGAGCATCGGTGCGAGACCTACCTTCCGGTTCCGAGAAGGACGCTGGTGAGCGCGTCCTGGTCGAGCGGCTGATCGGCCGCGAGGACCTCGACCGCCGTGGGGGCAGGGCCGCCCTGGTCCCGCGGCATCAGCCAGTAACCCAGCGCGGCCGCGAACAGCAGGGCGGCTGCGATCCCGGGACGGGCCCAACCCGCGAGAACGTCCCAGGACGATCCCGCAGCCGGCAGACCGGCGAGAACCCGGGACACGAACTCGGCATTCCCGCCGGGCGTCAGCACCACGCGCAGCGCGTCGCCGAGCTCCGGATCCCGACCCGCGTCGAAAGGCGAATTAGCGCTCATCGGCGATCCCTCCTCGTCGGGTTCCGTCCGGCGCAGCGCGCGAGACGGAGTCGCCCGGGTTCTGCGGTGTATACGCGCCCCGGGGGACATTCGTTGAGACCGGCAGCGCTACGCACCGGTCGGCTCCGGTGGTCCCAGCATGAGGCGCAGCTTGCGCCGAGCGTGGAACACATCCGATCGCGCGGTTCCCTCGGGGATGCCCAGCATGGCCCCGACTTCCGCGTGGCTGTAGCCCTCGACTTCGAACAGCACCACGGCGACTCGCTGCCGCTCCGGCAGTTCCCTGAGGGCGCGCACCAGGCGCTCGCGCAAGAGCGCCCGCTCGGTATCGTGATCCGGCAGCAGGCTGGCGGAAGCGTGGGACTCGGGGATCGGCTCGGTGCTCCGGACCCGGCGGCGCCGCCGGAGATCTCGGGCGGCGTTGAGCGCAATCCGTGCCAGCCACGGACCCAGCGACACCCGGGCGTCGAACCGGTCGAATGCGGTCCAAGCCGACAGGAAAGCATCCTGGGCGGCGTCCTCCGCGTCTTCCTCCTGACCCAATACCGCGCGCGTCAGCCGACGCACCATCGGTGCGTGCCGCTCGACCAGCGACCCAAAGGCGTCGCGGTCTCCGGCCTGGGCCATCCGGACCAGCTCGGCGTCAGTCACAGGCCATGTCCGTACCGCGAGTGAGTTTTCCGAGATCGTCGCGCCTCGCTCCAGCCGCATTGAACCACTGCACCATGGCGTGCCGGACTCCACGGTTCAACTCCAAGAGAAGAAAGATGTTAGCGGATGTCGCGTGGCGGCACTCCCGTTGCCCCTGCGGTGTCTGGGTGCAGCGTGGCCGGACGGCCGCCGGTGGGCCGCCGTCCCGGGCGCCAGCTGTATCGCAACGCTACGGATGCATTTCTTCGTTCCGATCGGGGAGGCCCGGTGGGCCGGACGATGTTAAGTAACTCGCTGAGGTGTATTGACTTGGCACCACTGCTCTGGGTCGGGGGCCTGGGCCCATCTTCTGCGCAGCAGATACGGCCACGAGCGCCATTCCACCCCGACCGCGAAGCCGCAATGCTCCCCACCACCCGCGCAGCTCCGAGCCAGGCCAACCCGGTCCTGTCGGTGTGCGCGCTCAGCGATTCCTTCTCCACCCTGTGGTCCGGTCTGGCCGAGGAGACCGGATTCGCGCTCGAGACCTTCAACCGGTCCGATCCGTCGCCGCTCTACACGGGGGAGCAGGTGGTGCTGCTTGCCGTGGGCGGGGTCGAGTCTCTGACGGACGAGGTGGTGCAGTGGTTGCGAACGGCCGCCATCGCACCCGCAGTGGTGGGAGGCCTCCCGGATCACCATCTGGCGCAGCGCCTCATCCGCGCAGGCGCCGCGGCGTACTTCGCGCTGCCGGGTGACCTGCAGCAGTTGCGCGACTGGCTGGCGGGTCAGGCGGAGCGGATCCGACTTGCCGCCGGCAGCGAGCGGTTCGCCTCTCGGGAAGCCGCCAAGTTCCAGTTCGAGGGGATTCTGGGGCAGAGTCCCGCGCTGAGAGAGACTCTGGCGCGGGCTGCGCGGGTCATTCCGCATGGCGGAGTCACTGTACTCATCAACGGGGAGACCGGCACCGGCAAGGAACTGCTGGCGCGGGCCATCCACTACAACGGCCCGCGGCGGGCCGCGCCCTTCGTTGACGTCAACTGTGCCGCCATCCCCGAGCAACTCCTCGAGAGTGAGCTGTTCGGGCATGAGAAGGGCGCCTTCACCGACGCCAGCGCGGCCAAGCCGGGCCTGTTCGAGGTGGCGGCGGGTGGCACCGTGTTTCTCGACGAGGTCGGTCATCTCTCGCCGCCCCTGCAGGGCAAGCTGCTGCGGGTGCTGGAGCAGCGGCAGATGCGGCGGGTGGGCGGCATCAGCCCGATCGAGGTGAAGGTCCGGGTCATCGCCGCGACCCACGTCGATCTGGCGGAAGCGGCCCGGCGGGGACAGTTCCGCGAAGACCTGTACTACCGGCTCAACGTCGTCGGGCTCAAGCTGCCCGCGCTCCGGGACCGCGCCGGCGACCTGCTCCCCCTGGTCCGCGTGTTCCTGAGCAGGTTTGCCGCTGAGTACGGCCTGCCCGTGCCAGGCCTCACCGCGGCCGCCGAGCGCGCGCTGGCCTCCCACACCTGGCCCGGCAATGTGCGCGAGCTCCGCAACGTACTGGAGCGCGCCATCCTGCTGGGCGTCCCGGGGGCTCCGCTCGACGTCCCCGATCTCAATCTGGAAGGCGCCCCGACCCGGTTTGCCATGGGAGAATCGGGCATCCCCTTCCCCGCTCCGATGTCCGAGGTCATTCGGGGCGCCGCGAGCGGCATGGTGCGGCTGTGCGAAGGCAACAAGAGTGAAGCTGCCCGCCGTCTCCGAATCTCCCGAACCCGGCTGCTCCGACTGCTGGCGGCACGTGGTCGCCGGAATGTCCCTACCGAGGAGGAAGGCTGATGTCCCGTCTAGTCCCCATTCTGGGGCTCGTTCTGTTCGGTGTGGCGTGCTCCGGAGACGGGACTCCCGCCGGGTCCTCGCCGATGGACTCCACCGCGGTGCAGGACAGCCTCCATTTCCTCCACCCCGCCGCTGCGGCGCCGGCCCTGGGCGAACGGCAGATCAGCTTCTGGGCCGTGCGCGGCGATACCAGGGAAGTGCGGATCATGTACCGCGCCCCGGCCGGCGGCAGGGATTCGGTGGAGTTCGCCCGCTTCCGGGTGGAGAGCCGCTCGCTGGTCAACTACCCGGACGGCACTCCGATTGCCCAGGGGGACTCGGTACTCATCACCCTCCAGGTGGTGGATACCCTCAGACTCATCACCGAGTTCTCCCCCCAGGGCCTCGAGTTCTCCGCCAGCCGTCCGGCCCGGCTGTGGCTCAAGTTCGGCGAGGCCGATCCGGATCTGAACGGCGACGGTAAGGTAGACTCGACGGATACCGCGCTGCTCCTCGCCCTGCGGATCTGGCGGCAGGAGCATCCCGGCGATCCGTGGAGCCTGCTGCCCAGCAGCGTGGATACCACCTCGGAGGAAGTCGAGGCGGACATCCCCGGCTTCACCCGTTACGCGCTGTCGTATTAGGAGCCCGCGCCGGTGACCCTGGATTCGCGCGCGCTCGAGGCCCTGCTGGGCCGGTGCCAGGCGCTCCGTGCCGAGGGGGAGTGGGGCCAGCTGTACTCCCTCCTCGAGGAGTCCTGCCCTGAGCCGGAGCTCGCGGCCGAGCTGCCGTTGATCATGGCAGAGGCCGAGCTGCGCACTGGCCGGGTTCAGGACGCCCGGGACCGATTGAGAGCATTGGTACAGCCATACGAGCAACTGGGCGACGGTCCGCGTCTGCGCCGGGTGATGAACATGCTGGGTGTGGCGGAACTGGAGTCGGGCGATGTTCCCGCGGCCGATGCCTCGCTGCAGCGGGCCTTGGAGCTGGCCAGCGACGCGGGGGACCACCTGGTGGTGGCCCGGGTGACCAACAACCTGGGGGCGCTGGCCAACCTGCGGGGCCAGCGCGAGCGGGCGCTCTCGCTCTACCACCTCGCGGTTCCGGCATTCCAGCGGCTGGGGAGTGATCTCGGCCTGGCCGAGACCTATCACAACCTGGCGATTACCCACCGGGACCTGGGTCAGCTGGATCAGGCCGACCGCTGCCAGCGCCGGGCGATCGCGCATGCCCGCGGGGCGGGGAACGCGCGGATGGTTGCCATGGCCCATGTCGGTCGCGCGGAGCTCTCGCTCCGGCGGGGCGAGGCGGCGGTGGCGGAAGCCGGGGCCCGGCTCGGGGCGGAGCAGTACGCCGGTATTCCCGATGCGCTTGGGGAGGCGGACGCCCTCAGGCTGGCGGGTGAGGCGCGCACCGCACTGGGGAACCTGGCGGCGGCAGGGGACGCGCTCGATCGGGCGGTGGAACTCGCCCGGGATCACGGCGCAGCGCTGCTGGAAGCGGAGTCACTGGAGGCGAGATCCCGACTCAACCTGGCCCGGCGCGACCACCGCCGCGCCGCCGAGGACGCCGGGCTCGCCCTGGCCCTGTACCAGAAACTGGAAGACGAGCGCGCCGGCTCGATGCAGCAGTGGCTGGCGGAGCTCGAGAAACGTGAGACATGAGAAGTGACCGGGAAAGTAAGAAGTGAGAAGTGAGAAGGCAGAGGTGAGCGTCCGTGCCTCCCCCCGTCTCCCTTCTCACTTCTCACTTCCTACTCCTCACTCCTTACGCCTCACTCCTCACCTCTCCCCGCTCACGTCTTGTTCGCCGCCTCTCTCCGCCGCCACAGCTGCAGCGCCAGTACACCGGCCAGCACCAGGGAGACCGCGCCCACCACATAGCCCACGACCGTGGGGAGCCCCAGCGCGAGCAATCCGAGAACCAGCAGCACCAGGCTCACCGGCCCGAGCAGCGAGCGGAATGCGCCGCTCGCGAGGCGCCGCGCCGCCACCACCGCGCGGGCCCGCAACTCGCGCCGGCCCCGGCCCCGCGAGACGGTCCCCGCCCGGCTCATCCGGCGGGCGAGCCGGGAGGGCATCACCCGCCGCAGGGCCTCAGGGGCGCGCCTCGGGCGCCGCACCACCTCCACGCTGGTGCCAATGTCCCGGCGGAACTGCAGCTCCATACTGCGGGCCAGCGTCTGGTCCTCGATGACCACGTCGAGCTCGTAATTCCCTACCAGGCTTGAGAGGTTGATGTTGCTGGTCCCCACCCGGGTCCAGCGGCCGTCGGCCACCATGGTCTTGGCGTGAATCATCGGACCTTCCCACTCGAAGATCCGCATCCCGGCGCGGAGAATGTCGCGGTAGCCCAGCCGGGTGAGGTTCCGGATCACGGGGACGTCGCTCGAGCCGGGCACCAGCAGCCGGATGTCCACCCCATCCTTCTCGGCCAGGGACAGCACCTCGAACAGCCGTGGTGGCGGCACCAGGTAGGCGTCGACGATCCACAGTCTGCGCTTGCAGCCGGCGGCGAGGTACTCGAGCACCCGGTAGGCCCGCTCCCGTCCCGGTTCGCCCACCACCACCCGGACCGTCGCTTCTCCGCCCGCGGGGACGTCCGATGTCCGCTCCTCCTCGGGGAGCGGCTGGCCCGCGAGGGCCCAGGTGGTGGAGAACGCGAGGTCCAGCGCGAGGCTGGCGGGACCCTCGATCAGCACCGCGGTGTCGCGCCAGGGGGGAATGCTCCGCTCCGGATCGCCGGCCCACTCGTCGCCGATGCAGAGCCCCCCGGTCACCGACGACCCGCCGTCGGCCACGACCAGCTTGCGATGATCCCGGGAGAAGAAGGCGATCGGGCGGAACGGACTGGGGGGGTTGAACACCCGCACTTCGCATCCGGCGTCCCGCAGGAACCGCCAGTACTTCCTCCCGGTGGCGATGCAGCCGAGCCAGTCGTACAGCACCCGGACCGCCACTCCGGCCCGGGCCCGCTGCGCGAGGGCCTCGGCGAATCGCCATCCGGTGGCGTCATCCCGGATGATGTAGTTCTCGAAGTGGATGTAGCGGCGGGCGCCGGCAATGAGCGCATACATCGCGCCGAAGGCGTCCGGGCCGTCCTGCAGCAGGGTGACGCGGTTTCCGGGAATGGGGCGGGCGGCGGCCAGGCGATCGATGGCCCGCTGGCTTGCCGGTCGGCCCTGCGATCCGTGGGTCATGCCCCGCCGAGACCGAGGGTAGCCTCCGCCGGGCGCAGCGCTTCGAGCACGAAGGCGATGTGCTCATCCAGGGGCACGCCGAGCTCGGCGGCTCCCTGGACCACGTCCTCGCGGTTCACCCCACGGGCGAAGGCCTTGTCCTTGAGCTTCTTCTTGACGCTCGCGACCTCGAGGTCGCGGAGACTTCTTGACGGCCTGACCAGCGCGCAGGCAACCAGGAAGCCGCACAGCTCGTCCACCGCGAACAGCGCCTTCGCCATCGGGGCGTCCCGCGGGACGCCGGTGTAGCTGCCGTGCCCCAGGATGGCCCGCTGCATCGCCTCCGGCAGTCCCTGCTCGGCGAGTGCCCGGACGCCCTGGGCAGGGTGGCCCTCGGTCGGGGAGTGCTCCAGGTTGGGCCAGCGCTCATAGTCGAAGTCATGCAGCAGCCCCACGAGCCCCCACTCCTCGGGGTCGCCGCCGAGCTTGACGGCCATCGCCCGCATCGCGAGTTCGACGGCGTACATGTGCTTCCGAAGCGCGTCGGAGGCGGTGTACTCGTGCATCAGGGCGAGGGCGCGGTCGCGGGTCCAGGGTTGGGGGGAGGTCATGTGGAGGAAGATAGGCAGAGCCTTTGGCCATTGGCCATTGGCCGTTGGCTGGTCCTCGTGACACGACCCTCCTCGCTATCAGCGAAGAGGGTCGCATCTCGCCGTACGGCTAACGGCTAACGGCTAACGGCTAACGGCACTCACGGCGCCGGGCAGGTAATCGCCCCACAGATCGGAATCGGCAGGCTTTGGTTGTACTTCCGGTTGATCGCCGAGGCCAGGGAATCGGCCAGCACGCGGTGGGCCGTGGTCGATGGATGGAAGCCGTCGAGCGAAATGAACGGTCCGAAGGTGACCGAGCCGCCCGTGGCGACCGCCGTGGTGTTGGGGAATGGCGGGATGGCACCCGCAGTGGCGGCGGCAATCAGGATCGCGTTCATGTCGACCAGGGCCCATCCCCGGGTGTTCGCCTCGGTCGTGATGGTCGTGTTGAAGGCGACGACCGCATTCCGCATGTTGGCGTATTCGGACGCCGTCACGACCACGCTGTCCACCGAGCAGTCGATGACCTGGCCCGGCGCGCCCTGCGAGGCGGCAAACACCCGTGGAAGCCCCTTGGTCCAGGGGATGAGGGTGCTGTCACCCTTGGCACCCGGAACGGCGGCCGCGGGTGCGCAGTTGTTGTTCACAGTCAGGGCGGACGGCAGCTGCTGGGGGATGCCCGGGCAGGCGCCGGTCCGCAGGCACCAGTAGGTGGATCCCTTCGAGGCGAAGGGGATCACCGTGACGTCAGGCACGGTGAACAGCGCCACCGACGCCCCGGTCCCGGCGATGCTGTCGAGCAGCTCGGTGTATGCCGCCGCGAAGGTGGCCGGGGAGGTGACCTCGGTCGGCTCGCC
>JBGQJV010000038.1:0-24671 GCA_041499215.1 Gemmatimonadota bacterium
CACCCAGGCGAAGAGCAGCACGAACCCCGTAACCAGCCAGAACGACCGCCGCCGGTTGGATGCCTGTTGCTGAAACAGGTTCTGCGGAGGATCCGGCATGGAGATAGTTCCCAGTTCCGGGTTCCAGGTTCACAGTTGGCCGCGCGCCAACTCGGAACTCGGAACTCGGAACTCGGAACTTCAGTTCATCTTCAGATCGACGTTCGGCACCGCGCGCTCGGCCTGATCCTCGATCTCCCACAACTCGGCGGGAGCGGCCTTGGCGAGTCCGGCGACGAGATTGGTGGGGAACTGCTGCTGCGCCGTGTTGTAGGAGGTGGCCACGTCGTTATACAGCTGCCGGGCGAAGCCCACCTTGTTCTCGGTACTGACCAGCTCTTCCTGCAGCTGCTGGATGTTGGCCGTGGCCTTGAGCTGGGGGTAGTTCTCGCTCAGCGCAAACAGCCGCCCCAGCGCCTGGGTCAGCTCGCCCTCGGCCTTCGCCACCTGCGCCACGCCCGTGGCGCTCACCGCCTTGTTTCGGGCCGAGATCACCGCCTCCAGGGTGGACTTCTCGAAGTCCATGGCCCCCTTGACCGCGTTCACCAGGTTGGGAATCAGATCGTGCCGGCGCTTGAGTTGCACATCGATCTGCTTCCAGCCGTTGGCCACCTGGTTCTTGAGTGCGATGAGTCGGTTGTAGGCGCTGATGGCCCACAGCGCCACCACCACGACGACCGCGAGCAGCACGAAGCCCATGGGCGTTCCTTGCGGAGGGAGAAGCAGGAAGAATAGCGAGGCGGCCGCCCCGGAGGATCAGTGCCGGTCGCCGAGTCCTTCGAGCGCCTGGCGGAGGGCCTCCGCAATGGCCTCGTCCTCCAGCGCCTGGTACAGCGGATGGCGTTCATCCAGCAGCAGCTCGGCCCCGGCCCCCAGCGGAACCCGCCGACAGAGGTGGCCGCGGCCGCGCCGGGCGGGCGCCGCAGCCTCCGCCGCGGTGGCCCACGCCTGTAACGCTCGACCCACCTTGCCGCGCGGCGCGCCTTCCGGCACCGCCAGCGGGAGCTGGTCGGGCGGGGGGAGCCGGGCGCCCAGGGCGCCCGCCACCCGGCGCTCGACCACGTCACCCGGGAGTCCAGCCAGCTCCTTCATCAGGTGGTCGAGCGTCGCGCCCTCCATCTGCTGCAGCTTGATCGCCAGCACCTGCAGCAGGTGACGGTAGCCATAGGTGGCGGCGGTCCCCCGGCCCTCGGGCGGGCTCACCAGCTTCCGGGTGACGTAGAACCGGATGGTCCGCTCACTGGGTCGGGCGCTCGCGGCGGCGTTCACCGGATACACCGACGACGACTCCAGGATGGCGCCGGCCAGCGCGGCCAGATCGCGCAGGCTCCAAGGAGCCAGCGCCGCATACTGGCGGAGCGTGGCGAGTGCGTCGGCTGTCGCTGCGGCGGCGGTGGGAGCGGACACGGCAATCGTCACGGGTGTACGGGCTCAGGCCGGGGAGAGGAGAGTATGCGGCGCCGCCCGGACGAGGGCAAGGGCACCGGTCCGGCGGCTTTTGGTACCGCTCTGCGTGGAACGGGATTCCGCCAGGGAGGGGATCATTCCTATCCTGGTCGCCATGTCTCGCGGAACCACGCTGCTCGAGCTGCTCCTCGTCCTGGTGATCGCCGGAATCCTCGCCGCCGTTGCCGTGCCCGCGGTGGGAGACCTGCGCGATCACCTCCGGGTCGACGAGGCTGCGACGCTGGTGGCCGGCGCCCATGCCCGGGCCCGGCTGCTGGCCACCGTCGAGCGGCGGGTCATGCTGCTCACCCTCACCGCCGATTCGCTGGTGCTCCGCGCGGTCGAGTCCCCCGCGGACACCACCGAGCGGTGGTGCACCGCTGGTCCGGCTGCCACCGGCGTGCTGGTCTTCGGCTTCCCCCGCAGCGTGACCTTTGCTCCGGGTGGAGTCGCGTTCGGCTTTGCCAACGGGACCTATCGATTCACCCGCGGCACGGCACAGGCGCAGGTGATCGTCTCACGCTACGGCAGAATACGGCGGCAGTAACGGCTCGGCTCACTGGTACCGGAAGGAGACATCGACGTGCACAACGATGTCCGGGTTCATCTTGAACAGGCCAAGCGCCCTGGAAAGGCCGCCGATCTTGTAATCCTTGAGGTTCAGCGGAAAAGTGCTGCGGACTCTGACGCCGTCGGGGCTGAGGCTCAGGATGGATGGCAGGGACACTTCCCGGGTCTCCCCGTGGAGCATCATGCGGCCGTAGAGCATCGCCGCCATGCTGTCCGCCGGGCCCTCACCCGGCTGAACTCGCTCCAGCTCGAACCGGATGACCGGGTACTTGTCCGACTCCATGGACTTGGTGTTGAGATCCCGGTCGCGGTGGTCGTTGCCGGTCTTGAGGGTGTTCACCGGCGCCTCCACCCAGCCCCGCACCGCGGCCAGGTCGGAAGCGCCCTCCATGGAGCCGCTCACCGTGGTCGTAACCCCGGTGAAGTCCCCTGCAGTAGCCCGGCCGTCAAACCACAGCTTTCCTTCGCGAACCGCGCCCGAATGTATGGGCGTTTGCTGCCCCCCGAGCACTCCGGTCCACAGGAGCAGCGCGAGGGTGGCGACCGCGCTGCGGATCATTCGGGATCGGGTCCCGGGTCAAGGCCGTATTTCCTGACCTTGGCGAGCAGGGTGCTCCGGGCGATTCCCAGCAGGTGGGCGGCGCGCCGCTTGTTGCCCCGGGTATAGGCCAGGGTTCGCGCGATATGCCGCCTCTCCACCTCATCCAGCGGCTCGGGCTCCACCGGATGGTTGGGTGCCAGGGCTTCGCGCAGCAGGGACTGGTCGAGCCCGGGGGTGGCCAGGGCCACCATGGCCACGTCCAGCCCGGGGACCGCAAGCGCCTGCGCGGCCTCGACGGCCCCACCGGCAAGCACCGGCAGATGACCAACGGACCGGAGCGCGTTCAGAACAGCGTCGCGCCGCACGGCATCGGAGTCGAGCACCAGGATATGAGAGGGTCTCATGAGTTCACCCCCATTCAATCGGCGTGATGATGCGGGCATCGGAGAGCGGCTCCAGACCTGCTTCGCTTCGCTTGAGGCACCTGCCTCGCCGCCCTCCGAGCCCACTGTGGTGACGCCGGCAGAGAGGCCGGGTCACACCAGCTTTCCGGATCCGGCGCCGTGGCCCGTTCCGGACGCTGTCCCAACAGCCTTGCGCGTACTGGTTCACGCACCGGCTGGAACCCCAGTGCGGGCACCCTTCCTGGTCCTCGAACTCGAGTCCCGGGGCGGGGATGCTGCCCACACAATCATCACCTTCGGTCATGCCGGCGGCAGAATCAGGAGCGCCCCGTTCTGGGCCTCCGAGCACGACCGCATTGCTCACCTGATGCGCGGACAGGCAGTGGAGGTAGCCGGCATCATTAGTCACTGGCGGGACCGCCGGCAGCTGAAGGTGGAATCGATCCGGGTCCTCCCGCCCGGTCAGGTCCCGTGGTACGAGCTGCTCCCCTCCTGCGGTGACCCGGCGCCCTGGTGGCGGCTGCTCGACGGTTGGCGCGAGACCATCCGTGGTCCACGACTCTCGCAGACCCTCGCCCTGTTGTTCGATGACACGGTTTTTCGGGCCCGGTTCGAGCGCTGCCCCGCCAGCCTCAACGGACATCATGCCAGACTCGGCGGGCTGCTGCAGCACACTTGCGAGGTCGCTCACCTGGCGCTGGCCGCGGCTCTGCTCGCACCCACTGCGGATCGGGACCTGGTCCTGGCCGGCGCTCTGCTGCACGACATCGGCAAGGTGGACAGTTACCGCAGTGAAAGTCTCTTCGAGTCGACGATCCCCGGCCGTGTTCTCGGTCACGTCGTGCTCGGTTCCCTCCTCCTCGATCGTGCGGTACGCGCGGCCTCGTACCCGACGTGTACCGCCGAGGAGCTCGAATTGCTACACCACCTCATCCTGTCCCACCACGGCAAACTCGAATTCGGCTCGCCCGTCCTGCCGCTGACCATGGAGGCGGAGATCCTCTCTCACGCCGACCTGGCCAGCGCCCGGGGGGCGAGCATGGCTGAGGCGCTGAACGACCCCGAATTGTTCCCCGGTGGCGCTCCGGTTTCCGTCCGCTCCCTCTGGCAACTTGACCAGCGACGGGTTTGGCGGGGGAGAAGCGACTGGGGACGCGTTACGCAAGCATGAGGGCGGTCCTCTGGACCGCCCGCGGTCATCGCACGACTACGAACCAAACCGGTGAGTGTCTGCCTTCCGGACACCGGAGACCGATAGTCAGCAAGGCCTCGCCAAGGTCGCAGCAAAATCATCCACATGTACATGAGCCTAACGACTCTCCCGCCAACGTCAAGGTGGGAAACGCGAAGCGGCCGCCGAGCTCGGGGGCTCGGCGGCCGCTTACCACGTTGACAGACTGGGGGCGGGGCCATCGCCGCCGTTCTTCTCTAACAAGCCACCGGAGTTGCTAGGCTCGCGGATTGGGCTTGTTAGGCCCCAGTCATTGATCCCCAGGCCGGATGGCCGTCCCACCTGGTTCGTCCACGTAAGCGCTGCGAATCGGATCGGGTCGCGGACCGACCCTTCGCACTGCACCCCGAGGCGCCAAATCGGGGCGGGTAAGGCGCGCGACTGGCCTTACCTGTCTGGACCGGGGTGATCACCGGGATCGCGGACCGCCTAAGCCCTTGCCGACGTCGGCAGTCTCCCCCGAAATCCCGTCCAGACTCGCTTGCCGGCCGCCGGCAGAACGAGAGGCTCTGCCACGTGTCCGACCTGCGGTTGAGGCCAAAGATAGGGAAACTGAAAAGCGCCGCAAGTGCCTGTCTTTCTTCGGCTTACACCGCAAAGTCAGACTCGATTGTGGATAGCTAACCCAGCCTCATCCGGTCACCTACCGCACCTGTCCACACGATTGTGGATTTGTGAATCCACATCCTTCCACAAAAACCAGGGGGCAGGCACCCGGCCTGCCCCCCGTTGGCTCCCTTGCTCCTTGCGGCTCAGTGGGCGGACGGCGTGGCACCTGCACCCGAGAGGCTGGGCCAGTACGGCTGATTGAACGTGTTCTGGAAGTAGTGCGACGCGGTCGGACGGTACTTCTGGATGGCTTCCTGGATCCGTTGCCCCTTGCCTATTCCGTACCCGCGGAGCTCCTCCGCCTTGGCCGGATCGCTGAGCGCCGTGAATTGGGCATTGCACTGCTGCAGCTGCCCCCGGAGCTCACCGAGGGCACGGTCCAGGGAGGCGCGGACGCCCTGGGGATCCGGGTCAGGCAGCGCCTCACGGGCAACCACGTTCCGGGTCGAGTCGGTCTGCACTATTCCCGCCTGGCACCTGTCGACCATCACCCGGGCGCGGGAGCGTAGTGCTGCATCGCTGGCGGTCCGGAGATCGCGGGCGATCCGGGCGGACGCCGCCTCCACCTTAAGGAGTGTGTCCCTGAGCTGGTACAGGGACGTGCGCACGATGGTCTGAGCCGGATCGAGCTTGGCTTCCGGCTGCACCACCATCTGGGCACTGACAGGGGAAGCGCCCGCGGCCAGGGCCGCGAGCAGGAGAAGAGTCGTTGCCTTCAAGATTCGAGTCCTACTTCGATGTAGCGATAGTTGGGCTCGCCATCCATCGCGGACAGCAGGCACGCCGCGCTGGAGGCGGCAAACCAGCCTCCTACGAGAGTGCGGGGAACATCCAGCTCGCCGAGAATCGGTCCCAGCCAGCGGCGCAGATGCCGGAGCTCGGGAGCCCGGCGGCCTAGCAGCGCGAGCAACGCCCCGGCGCCGCTGGTGGCACGGAGGAAATGGGCCAGGGCGTGGGCCCGCTGAGTGAATTCCACCGCCTTCACTCCGGGCTCGTCGAACAGCACCTTGCCCTCGAACACGTCCATCGGCGGGGCGTCCAGTCGGGGACCCAGATAGATGTACTGCCGGTGCCCCTCCACCTTCCGCTCTATCACAGCCGCGGCGGTCTCTCCGGTCAGCCGGGCGGCGTGGAGCATGTCCTCATCCAGCAGCACCCCGGTCGCCTTGGTCCACTCGAGCGCGGCCAGGGCGATCTCCAGCGGGCACCCCACAGCGTCGTCGAATGCAACGATGCGCGGCGCCTCGCCGGCGCGGAGAATGAAATGCGCCAGCGCCTCCGCCCGGTCCACGAAGCTCCGGATGGTTACGGTTTGGGGGTCGGTCATGCGAGAAATCTAACGGAGAGCACCGGGATAGCTAAGGGCCGTTGGCCGTTGGCCATGGCCGTTAGGTGCGCTGGACCCCACAGGCGGCGTCGCCGCCGCCCGGTTGCTGAGCACGGAGCAGCCAACGGCCAACGGCTAACGGCTAATGGACGAACGGCTAACGGCCAACGGCCCATGCCTACGGCACCAGCGCGCTCCGCGAGTCCACCTTCACGATCCACAGCCCCGAGTTGATGTCGGGCACATAGATGTAGCCATCGCGGTAGATCGCCCCCCAGGCGTTGGCGGCGTTGGGCATCGCGCCCTGTTTGTCCCCCGTCACCACATGGGCGATCTCCCGGCCCTGGCGCAGGAGGTCACCCCGCAGTTCCCCGGAGATGTCCAGCACCCGAAGCCCTCCCTGGTAGTCACCCAGGTAGAGCGTGTCCCCGGCCACCCAGACGTTGTGGGTGCCCCCGTCCTTCGGCTCGTAGTAGGCCACGATCTTCGGTTTCGCGAGGTCCGAGACATCCACCACGTGCAGCTGGCCGTACGCCCGGCCCAGTCCGATCACGCCGCCGCCTTCGGTGGGGCGCGGCTTGGCCGAGAAGACCTCATCGCCCACGAACACGTACTTCCCCGCCCGCCAGGCGGTGTGGGTACCGCGGATGAACCCGGGGCCGCCGACCGCTTCCACGTCGCGGTACAGCGTGTTGAGGTCGTACTTGAGCTGGCTTACCAGCCGCGGACTTTCGGGGCTGCCGCCCTTGACCCCGTTGCCGACGTCCAACACCACCAGCCCGTCGTTCCAGTAGGACAGATAGGCCAGACCATCGCGCACGTCGATGTCGTGCAGCATGCGGCCCGCGGGCGAGCGGGGCGTCTCCCACCGGGCTACCTGGCGGGGCTTGTACGGATCACGCAGGTCGATCACCCGCATCGATCCGGTGGCATCGTCCGTCAGGTAGACGTAGCCTTTGTAGATGTAGGTCGAGTGCACCCCACCGGTCACCGTCTCGGTGAACTCGGCGATCTGCCGGGGATGGGCGGGGTCTTCGAACGACAGCACCACGATACCGTTCTTCCGGTTCGAGGCCCCCTCCCGAGTGAGCACCCCGAACTTGCCGTCCTCGGTGGTCATCAGATCGTTGATGGTGCGGGCGTCGACCACTACCGAGTCGGTGATCACCGGCTTGGACGGATCCGACACGTCGATGGCATACGCGCGGTCACCGATGGTCGTGATGTATCCATGCTTGCCATCCGGGTGGAGCCAGAACTCCGCCGCGGAGAACTTGAGCGGGAGCCGCCCCACCAGGGTCGTGGGCCGCCGCACGTCCCGCGGTCTGGCGGTAATGACCGCCTCGGCCGTCCGGCCGGCAAAGGTGGCGAACACCCGGTAGATCCCGGACTCCTCGGCGACGAACACGCCGTCGTTCACCGACCCGCCGCCCGGGCTGAGCGACCACTCCGGACGGACGTCGGCCAGGGCACGACCGGTGGCCTGGGCAGTGAACTTGAGCGTCACGACGTCGCCGGTCCGTACTTCGACCTGCCTCGGCTCAAGCGCCACCTGGGTAACCGGATTGGCCACCACAGTCAGCGCCTGACGCCAGGCGGCCCGCCCAGCCGCGGCGCTCAGGGTAGCCTGCCCCGGCGCCCGTCCCGTTACGCGGCCATCCGCGGAGACGGCCACCACCATTGGATGGTCCGAAGTCCAGCGGACCTCGTCATAGCGCCGGTCATCGTTGGAGGCATACGCCTCGGCACTGAGGGCGAGTGACTGGCCCACGTACAGCCGAGTCACCGAGGGCGAGACCACCAGGCGAGTCGCCGGCTGAGGCAGGACCGTCACTCGGCCGAAGGCGGTCGCGGGGCGACCCCCGCTCTCCGGCCGGATGATCGCGGTCACCGCCACCGTCCCCGTGGCGCCGCCCGTGACCAGGCCAGTAGAGTCGACGGATCCCTCGAAGAAGCCACCACTCGCAAACCAGCTGATCTTGGCGGGGACCTCCTGGCCGGCGGAGTCGAACCCCGCCGCCCGTAGGCGAATGGTATCGCCCACCAGGACCGCAGCCTCGGCCGGCTGGACCAGCCCCCGGACAATGGGGGAAGCCGGCGGCCGCGGGGGCGCCGGCGTGGGCGGGGATGCGGGCTGCTGTAGCAGCGCGAGGAGAACGGACGCCAGCATGAAGACCTCTTTGGAAAAAGCGAAGGGGAGAATCTACCGGAACCTGGGCGGGCCGTCAGGGAGGCGACCGGGCCACCCTTCTTGACAGATTCCCGACCGGACTGAACCTTATCGCCATGGTCGTCGCTGTCGGTAGAACTCTCCCATAATCGCCGTCGTTGCATGCCGCCGGGTCGGGTTGCCCACGACCGGCTTTTTTGCTTTGCCCCGGCCATTCCGGCCGGGGTGTTTTCCGGAGCCGGTGAGCTCCCTATACCGAGGTAGAAGCAATGGCGAAGGGTACCGTGAAGTGGTTCAATGATGCGAAGGGATTCGGCTTCATTGCCCAGGAGGGTGGCAAGGACGTCTTCGTTCATCACACCGCGATCATGATGGAAGGCTTCCGCTCCCTCGCGGAGGGCGATCAGGTGGAGTTCGACATCGTCGAAGGCCCCAAGGGACTCCAGGCATCGAACGTCCGCAAGGCCTGATCAGCGTACGGTTCACCTTCTCCCGGCCCCGGGGCTCGAGTGGCCAGACCCTCTCGAGCCTCCGGGGCTGATCGCATCCCCGCCGTACTACAGCCTGCGGGCCGACGGGGCGATATTTAAGGCCATGAGTATCCGCACGCCGCTCGTCCTGCTCGCCCTCCTGGCCTCCGCCGCCTTTCGGGGTGTCGCGCAGGAGCCGCTTCCGCCGCTCAGCTTCCTCGGCTTCGAGGCCGGCGCCCGGCTCGACGCGGTCAGCCAGCAGGTGCAGGCACTGGGTGGGACCGGCCTCCGCTGCGACCGGTCCCGCCGCGACCGTTCGGTGAGCGAGTGCCGCGCCACCCTGTTCGATCCGGTCTGGAGCCGGCCGGTGTCGCTGTGGCTGTCCGCCATGGACAGCGCCACCGGAGTGCTGACCCTCTCCGGGCCGGTCACCGGGGAGCAGTTGGACGGATGGAAGACCGAGCTGGAATCCGCTTTCGGTGGCGTCGGCGCGAGGGTACAGGGACCGCAGTGGATGCTGCAGTGGGTGCGGCAGGGACGGATGCTGCGACTCACCTGGCGCATCGACAACAACGTGAAGGTCGCCTCGGTCAGTCTGGTGGACGGCTGGATTCTGGATGACTGGGGCCGCAGCCGGGACTTCGGGCCCATCGCGCCGAAGCCTGCCAAGGACTCGGTCCAGAACCGCGGCGCCGCCCCACCGCCGGTGATCCAGACGCCTTCACCCGAGTAACCGAATCAGGAAGCTCCCCTCGCTCTCCTCGAGGACATAGTCCCGCACCAGCCGACCTTCCTCCTTCAGGCGCCGGAGCAGTGTGCGCACGCGGCTCCGCACCGGTGCGCCTCCACCCGACCGCCCCCGCCCGGTCACCAGTCTCACGGTCGCACCACGCCGGGCTTTCGACTGGGCAACCAGGAAGCGCTCGGCATTGGTCACCGCCTCGAGCACGCTCTGACCGTGCAGATCGAAGTGCGCCACCGGGATTCCACTTCGCCAGTCACTCATGCCGCAAGATAGCGCTGGCGGGATTGCTTCCACCCCGGTCGGCCGCTAGCCTTCAGCCGACCGAATAAAGGTTTCTTGTCTCTTGGAGTCGTCCGTGCACTACCCACGGCGCCGGTCGCGCGCAGTGCCACGCGTCCTGCCCGCCCTCCTGATCGTCACCGCCTGCTCGACTGGCAGCACTCCCGCGCGGCGCGGCACCAGCGATTTCATCTTCCTGGGGGGAAACCGGGAGGAGGCGGAGGAGACCCTGCGCGCCGCCCGGGCTCGTGGAGTGCGCCTGCCCCTGTTGGGAGGAGACGGCCTGGAAGGGCTGGAGGTCGCCGGCCCACTGGCCGAAGGGAGTTATGTCTCCAGCGGTTACCTGGTCGGCATCGACACTCCCAAGAACCGGGAATTCGTGCAGGCCTATCACCTGAAGCACCCCGCGGCCCCCCTGCCCAACCAGCCCGCCGCCGCCACCTACGACATCATGTATCTGCTGCAGCGCGCCATCGCGAAGGCCGGTACCGACCCTCAAAGCCTGCGCGATACGATCTCCGCCATCGGAGGAGCTGCCCCGCCGTTCGAGGGCGTCACCGGGGCCATCGCATTCGACGAGAATGGCGACGTTCCCCGGCAACGGGTGGTCGTCGGCCGGATCCAGAGCGGATCGGTCCGCGCGGTGGGAGGCCTCTGATGCTCTTCTCCAGCCTCCGGCGGATCAACTACGCCGCGGTGACCTGCTCCGTGGTCCTCATCTCCGGCATGGCGGTGCTTTCGGTGATCGCGCTGCGCCAGATCACCCGCCAGACCACCGAGGACGTCGAGGCACTGCAGCAGGGCACTACCCTGGGAAGCATCCTGGTCTCCTCGGTCCTCACTCAGATCCGCGCGGCCGAGGAATACCTTACCACCCCCAGTCCCGCGGTGAAGGCGGAATTCCTCGCCAGTGGGGATTCGGCCTACGTGTACCAGGCCAAGCTGCGCGAGCTGCCGCACCTCGACAACAACGACCGCCGGCTGATCAACCTGGTGGCCTCGACCGAGGCGGAGCTGGAGGTCAGCTACGCCACCGCCCACGCGCTGGCCGATATCGGGCGCACGGCGGACGCGCGCCTCATCGCCGCCCGGGCCGGGGGGGCCACCGACAGCCTGGTCAGCACGGTACGCGAGCTCAGCACCGGGCAGGGGCTCCACGCCCTGGAACGTGCCGCCGCGCTGCGCGCGCGGGCGGGGTTCTATCAGAAGCTGCTCATCGCGGGCGCGCTGCTGGCGCTGATCGTGGCGGTGACCGCCGGCATCGGACTGGTGCGGGTGGTGGACCGCCAAATGGCGAGACTCACCGCCTCCGCCGACCGGTTCGGCGCCGGAGATCTGAGACCGGTGCGGCTGGGAGAGATGCCGGACGAGCTGGCCCGGCTGGCGCACGCGATGGACGACATGGCCTCGCGCCTCCGCCAGTTGGTGGGAGCGGTGGTGCGGGAATCGCAGCAGCTCTCTTCCAGCGCGGGAGACTTCTCGGCGATGAGCGAAGAGATCGCCGCGTCGAGCGGCCAGATCTCGGCGGCGATGCTCAAGATCTCGAGCGGTGCGGAGCACCAGGTGCAGGGCATGAACGAGGCAGACCAGCTCCTCAGCCGGCTGCGGGAGGCTTCGGCGACCAACGCCGAGGCGGCCCAGCGTGCGGTACGGCTGGCGGAGGAAATCCGCCGCACCGCGCTCCGCTACCGAGGCGACGTGGAAGCCGCACGCAGTACCCTGCTCGATGTACAGGGGGTAGTGAGGACCTCGTCGCAGCAGGTCCGGGCGCTGGTCCAGCAGTCCGAGTCGATCACCGCCTTCATCGATCTCATCAAGCAGATCTCCTCCCAGACCAACCTGCTGGCCCTCAACGCCGCCATCGAGGCCGCCCGCGCCGGGGAACACGGCCGCGGTTTCGCCGTGGTCGCCGAGGAGGTCCGGCAGCTGGCCGACTCCAGCGCTCGCGCAGCCGAGGAGGTGACCAAGACGGTGGACTTCATCCGCAGCCAGGTACGCGAGGTCGCCGAGACCATGCAGGTGGGAACGACCAAGGTGGGAGGGATCGAGGCGGTCGCCCAGGCGGTGGTCCAGGGACTGGACGCGATCGGTACCGCGGTGGGAGAGGTACAGGTCGCCGCCGGCGCTCTGGCCAGACAGGCGGAGCAGAACCGCGACGTGGTGGGAGAGCTCGCCGGGCGAACGGCGCTGGTTTCCCGCGCCGCGGCTGAACATGCCTCTTCCAGCCAGGAGGTGTCGGCCGCCGCGGAAGAGCAGAGCGCCTCGACCGAGGACATGGCTGCCTCGGCCGGGGCGCTCCTGGATGCCAGCACCCGACTCAGCAAGCTGGTCGGGGAGTTCAAGACCTAGTCTATCTGTGCTTCTTTCCGGGCTTCTTCAGGGCGGCCTTCGGCTTGAGCTTGCCCTTGGCCTTTGCCGCCTTCCCCTTCTCCGCCGCCTTCTCGGCCCGGCGCTGAGCCGCTTCCCGGACCTCGACCAGCACCCGGTCGCCTTCTTCGTTGCCCACCAGCCCGCGCCGGGTCGCGTACTTGATCAGCTCCTCGGCGTCGGCCAGCTGGAACTCACCAATGCGCGCGGCGGCCCGGATGATATTGAGGAGAGCATCGGCCACCGGGCTCCGCAGGACATTCGCGATGCCCGGAAGCGTCTCCAGCAGGGTCGAGATCTGGGAGGCGCCAAGTTCCGAGGCCAACCTGCCCTCCTGGTCCAATTCCTCGGCTCAGACCGGCATTCGCCGGGGAGCATATCGGGCGGCAACGTACCATGAGGCAGTGGGTGAGTCAAGAATTCTCAGGTAGTTGCGATCACTACTTCCTTCGAGATCGAGTACAGACTCGGAATCGGGCAAGAAAAGGGGGTCAAGGCGCGCCTTGACCCCCCTTCAACGTCGTCACCGTCCCGTCGCTGGCGCTTCGTTAGAACGAGTACCTGAGCATCGCACTGCCGTCCCAGCCGAACACCGAGCTGCTGGGGGTGCCGTCGGCCAACCGGATCGACCCGACGTCCACCCGGGCGGCGGGAACCAGGGAGATCGCCGGGGAAAGCTGGAATCGCAGCCCGGCGCCGGCGCCGAACAGGCTTCCCTTGCCTTCCTTAGGCATCCAGAAGCGGGCCTCGACGACGGGCTCGAAGGAGGCGCGGGTACCGAGCGGGAAGCTGCCGGTCACGCCCCCAGTCAGGATGTTCTCCTTCAGGCCAATAGTGCCGTCGGAGGAGCTGGACGTGGCTCGATGGTAGTTCCAGGCGAAGATGGAGACGGTGCCGCTTCCTGCGGGAGCGAGCAGGCTGGCGTCGATCAGGAACCGGTTCCCGGGATCATAGGTGGCGTTGGCCGCTCCGGTCAGGTCATCAGTGCCGAAGGTGCTGAAGGTACCTCCCAGGGAGAACCGGCTCTTGCCCAGCAACCGGTCCACTCCGAGCCGGATCCGGGTCTCGAGACCGGGCTGATAGCGGAGGTCGGTGCTGTTCTGATCGCTGAACGGCTGGTACTTCGAGCTCCACCGCACGCTGGCCGCGATACCGACGTTCCACTGGCCGATGGTGGTGGCGGCCGCGAGGCCTGGTGTCACCGAAGTCCCGGCCCCGTAGGTATTCACCGGGAACAGCAGGAAGTTGGAGGATGCACCCGCCGCAACGCCGAACTTCTGCTGGGTGGTGGTCTCCTTGCCGGTGGGCAGATTGACCATCACGCTCGCAACGACCGCGTCGGTGCCGAAGACGTAGGCCAGCCGTACCTGGGTATCGGTGAGGCTGGAGAAGGTCTCATCGCCGGCATCGCTCGCCACGGTGGTGCTGGCGTACCAAGTCCCGATATCGAACGAGAAGCGCTTGCCGAGCGGCACGGCGACGGCGATCGGCACGGCGATCTGGCGGATATGGTCGAGACCGAACTTGCTGTCGAAGCCGTACTGGCGCACCTCCACCCCGGTGACGGCGGATGCCCGGGGATAGAGGTTCTGCTGCGCGGCAAGCGCGACGGGCAGAGCGCTGAGGAGGACCGCGGCCCGGGCCGCGCGGAGTGTCGGCCGCATCATGGGCGGGTGATGATGATGACGATGGTCCCGAACAGGCTGCCACCCGGTCCGTCGGCGCCGGTGGCTTCGGGCAGGTCGGGCCGGGTAATCGGCACCCGCGACACCGGGGCGAGCCGATTCACCAGGGTAGAGCCGACGCTGGGAACGGTGTTGAGCACTCCATCCCGCAGGACGCTCCAGCGGTTGCTCGGCTGGCCGGGCTGCGGGGTCTCGCCCGGCTTCTCCTCACCGACGCCGGCCAGCTGGGTGGCTGGGACCTGCAGGGTGGCGGTGACGCGCTGGGCGGTCTGTTGCTTGTCCTTGGCGGCGCGGAAGTTGGGGTCGCGGGCGACCGCGGCGGTGAAGCTGGCTTCCGCCGCCTTCCAGTCCCCCCGGTCCTCCGCCTCGAGGCCGCGGCTGAACGCGAGGAATGCCTGCAGATCGGCGGTGGGTCGCTCGGTCAAAGCGCGCTGCTCGGCGGGGCTGAGGGCGATCCCCATCTGCTGCACCAGGGCCAGCAGGACCTGCTTCTGCAGGGCGAACAGCTGCTGCAGCTGATCGGAGGCGCTACCCGAGGCGACCACGCTGGCGTTGGCCGAGTTGACCATCGCGGCATCGAGCTTGATCTGGGTGCGGCCGGGCACGTCCTGCACCGACCCCTGAAGCACCCGGGCGGCGCGCAGCATCCGGCCGGAACGCGCGCCGGTCGCAGGATCCACCCGGCCGGCATCGTTCAATGCCATTTCATCGACCAGCGCCTGCACCCGTTCCCGCTCCAGCAGCCGGAGTCGGCTCACCTTGGCGAGATCGGTGATCATCAGGTGGGTGAGGCCGCGCCCGATCGGGGCGAGGTCGGCGTTGCTCCCGACATAACGGAACGGAAACACCGCGACGGCATTCTCGGTCGCCGGCTGGGAGGAGAGCGTGGCCTCGTGGGCGATCGCGTCCTTGGCCTGGGCCCGCAGTTCCTTCTGTGTAAGCAGGGTCAGCCGGTCCTGGATCTCGCCCTGGCGCCGGCTGTCACTGGTCTGGGTCGCGGCCTTAGTGTACTGGGCCCGCGCGGAGTCCAGCTGACCCAGCTCCTCGTAGGTGAGACCGAGGTACACCCTGGCGGGATAGTTCTGCTCGCCGAGGACCAGCGCGCTCTGCAGAACGTCGCGGGCGCGATCGTACTGCTTGGCTTCGTAATAAGCGATGCCAACGCGGGTTGCGAGTCCGGCGTCCCGCGGGCTGCGGGAGAGCTCGGCCTCGAGGGCGGGCAGGTTTTCCGGAGCGGGTTGCCCCGGCGGCGGTCCCCCGCCACAGCCGGTCGCCAGAATCAATCCGACGATCGCGAACGGGGCCCAAGTTTTGAGGCGCATACCATCCCCGTGGGGGCGGTGAGGGTTGTCCCAATGTACCGGTCGCCACAGGATTGGGAAGAGGGGGGCGGCGGGCTGCTCGGTTGACCGGCAGCAGGCGGCTTTCACTCGACTATGAGGAGACCCGCCATCCGATAGGCGACGTGGGTGACGCTGAAGAAACGGTACGTCCCGTGAGGGAGGGCGGGGATCGACATCCGGAAGCGGCTGCCGGAGTCGGGCAGCACCGGGCTTCGCAGTTCGCGGTTGGGATTGGACAGCGCGGCCGCCATCAGGTTGCGGGTCCGCGCGTCGAGGTCCGCGGGTTCGAACGCGACGATATAGGGCGCTCCTTTTTCGGCCCTGAATTCGAGCACATCGCCCGGCCGAACCGTGAGCCTCCCCGGCTCGAAGCGGAACAGGGTGCCGTCGGCGGACCGGGTCAGCCGGATGACCTGGGTACGCTGTGCCGCCGCCGGAGCAGCGACGAACAGCAAGGCGATCACGAGCGTGAGTCGGGGCACGTTTGCGCCTCACAGAGCGGGCACGTACATTGGACAAACGGCGGGCCGGCGCGCCCGCGCCGATGCTTTCCGCCGTAAGGGCGGCCCGTGGGACGTCGCGGGATCAAGGAATACCGGGCAGGCGAAGCCCTCGTGTTGATCGCGGCCGACCGCGACCATAAGCCCCTGGTTTGCCCCACCTGCAGCACTCCAAGTGTCGAGCGCCACCCCAAACGTAATGACCAGCCGGCCGGACGCGTGACGCTCACCTGCCGGACCTGCGGTCGCGTTGCCTCCTACCTCGAGCGCGGCTCGGTAACATCCCCCGAGGAGCCCCGGCGAGCCTAGCTAGATTGCCGGGCGCTCGCCGCCGGCGAACCCGTGAGGCTCACCCTCCGGGTGGGCCCGGCCCCGACCATCCATGATCCCATGATGCCATCGCCGACCCTCCTGATCTTCCTCACGGTCTTCATCGACCTGATCGGTTTCGGCATCGTCCTGCCGCTCTTGCCGAGCTACGCCGCGGCCTTTCATGTCAGCGATGCGGCCATCGGCGTCCTGGTTGCCAGCTTCTCGCTGATGCAGTTCCTGCTGGCGCACTGGTGGGGCCGGCTGTCGGATCGGGTTGGCCGCCGTCCGGTGCTGCTGGTGGGGCTGACGGGCAGCGCACTGTCATACCTGCTCTTCGCACTGGCCGGAAATTTCTGGATCCTGCTGCTCTCTCGGATGGTCGCGGGCGGGATGGGCGCGACGATCAACGTCGCCCAGGCGTATCTCGCCGATGTGACAGCCCCCGAACGCCGGGCACGCGCCATGGGTTTGATCGGTGCCGCATTCGGTCTTGGCTTCGTGGTGGGCCCCGCGATCGGCGGTGTGAGCAGCGGGCTCGGCAATGCCGCTCCCGGCCTGGTGGCCTCCGGGCTGACCACGGTGAACCTTTTCCTCACCTGGCGTTGGCTGCCGGAGTCGCGGCCAGTGGCGCGGGCGGAAGGCCCCGCGCCGGTACCGGTGCACTGGACCAGGTTTCTGCTGGCCTTCAGCGCGGTGGCCTTCTCCACACTCGCCTTCACGGTGCTGTACGTCGTGTTCCCGCTCCAGGTCGAGCGGGTGCTCGGATTCGACCGGCACCATTCGGCATACCTCTTCGTGCTGATCGGCGTGGTGAGCGCCGCCATCCAGGGTGGTCTGATCGGGCGGCTGGTGCCCCGGTTCGGCGAGCGTCTGCTGATGGCAAGCGGCGGCGCGCTCATGGCGCTGGGATTGGCTCTGCTCCCCGCCGCGTTCGCGGCGCCGGGGCGGCTGGGACTGTTGCTTGCGGCTCTGGTGATCGTGGCCGCCGGCTCGGCCATGGTCGGCCCCAGTGCCGCGGCTTATGTCAGCCGGGTGGCCCCGTCCGATGAGCAGGGCCGCGCCCTCGGTCTCCTGCAGAGTGTCGGGGCGGTCGCCCGGATCGCGGGGCCGGTCACCGCCGGCCTGGTGGCGGGGCACGCGGGTGCCGGGGCAGCCTTTCTGGTCGCGAGCGGTGCTGCGGGCGTGGCGAGTCTGAGTGCGGTGTTCGGGCGGGAGGCGTAAAAGTGAGAGGGGAGAAGTGGGAAGGGGGAGTGGGGAGTGGGTTGGGCTGTCATTCCGAGCGGCGAGGAATCCCTCAGGGTAAGCGCGGTGCCAACCCGGAGGGATTCCTCGTGCCCGCTCCGCGGGCCCTCGGAATGACACACCGCTCATCGCTCACCGTTCATCGCTCACCGCTCACCGTTCACCGTTCACCGTTCACCGGTCACCGGTCACCCCTCACCGCCGTTCATTGCGGCCGGGAGAAGATCCGGCCCCAGCGAATGGCGCTGAGGGCCGGCAGGACCTTCCAGCTGCTGGGATCGTAGCTGTAATAGATGATGAGTGGGGTGCCTCGGACATTGGCCCGGGGCAGAAAGCCCCAGTACCGGCCGTCGTAAGACAGGTCGCGGTTGTCCCCCATCATGAACATCGAATCCGCCGGTACCCGGATGGGGCCCCAGTCCTGCAGATCGGGGTTATACCCCGTGGTATCCCGCCCGACGAGGTGCCGCACCTGCCACGAACGCATCTTGAGACGGTATTCCGGCGACTCCGACTTGGTCGGGAGGTCGTGCCGGACGTATGGCTCGTCCACCCGCTGACCATTCCGGTAGAGGATTCCCTCCCGCATCTCCAGGGTGTCCCCCGTGATCCCGATCAGCCGCTTGACGACCTTCAACCCCTCCTCTTCCACCGAATCGAAGACCAGGACGTCGTTGCGCCGGGGCTCCCGGAAGGCGGGCAGATGCTTGCCGGTGAAGGGGACTTCGGCGCCGTACACTGCCTTGTTGACGAAGAGGAAATCGCCGATGAGGAGAGTGTTCTCCATGCTCCCTGACGGGATCCGGAACGCCTCGATCAGGAAAGTGCGGAGCAGGAGCCAGACCACCACCGCCACACAGATGGACTTGGTCCACTCCCACAGTACCTGGCGGGTGGACGGGGCGTTGGCGGCGGTATCGGTCATGGTCCGGTTCGCTCGGGGCGGGTGATGGCATCCGGCGGGAGGCGCCCGGACGCGAGCTTCAGGGCGCGTCAGCTGGCTGGCGGCCAGGGCCTAACGTGGCAAGGTGAAGAGCCGGCTCCAGCGGGTGGCGGTCAGCACCGGCAGAGGCCGCCAGCTCGCGGGATCGAAGCTGTAATAGATGACGACGGGACTGCCGTGGAGATTCCGCCGGGGCAGGAAGCCCCAGTAGCGTCCATCGTAGGAGAGGTCGCGGTTGTCCCCCAGGACAAACAGCGACTCCGCCGGCACCACCACGGGACCCCAGTTGTCGCGGTCGGGACGATACGGCACCGGGTGGCTTCCCGCCAGCCGGGGTTCCTGCCAGGCTCGCATCTGTTCGCGGGAGGAGGGCGGATCGGGCATCTCCGGCCGGGCGTGCGCCGCGTAGGGCTCGGCCAGCGGTGCACCGTTCAGGGAGAGGCGCCCGGCCTGCGACGCGAGGGTATCTCCCGGCAGGCCGATCACACGCTTGACCACCTCGAGGCCAGAGGTCTCCACCGATCCGAAGACCACGAGGTCACCATGGCGCGGCTCCCGGAGCGCCGGAAGCCGCATCCCGGTGAGGGGCACCTCCGTCCCGTACAGCGGCCGGGCGACGAACAGCACGTCGCCCGCAAAGAGCGTCCCCTCCATGCTCTCGGAGGTGACGTGGAACGCCTGCACCACGAAAGTGCTGAGGACCAGCCACGCCATCCAGATGACGAGCAGCGTCCGGGCCCATTGCCCCAGACGGTTGCCCCACCGGGGCGAGGAAGCGTACGCCTGGCTCACGGCACCCAGTCCGCGATGAAGAGATTGGTGTCACCCTGATTCTTGCCGTTACGGTTCGAGGCCCAGACCAGCTTCTTTCCATCATAGCTGAACATCGGGAACGAATCGAAGTCGGGGTGGGTGGTGACCTTCTCCAGGCCACTGCCGTCGGGGTTGATCAGAAACAGGTCGAAGGCCCCGCTCCGCGGACTCTCATAGTTGGAGGAGAAGATGATCTTCTTCCCGTCCGGGGTGAACACCGGGGCGAAGTTGGCGCCGCCAAGACTGGTGATCTGTCGGGGGTTCGAGCCATCGGCGTTGGCCACCCATACCTCCACCCGGGCAGGTCGCACCAGGCGCTGCGACAACAGGTTCAGGTAGTCGGTCGTGTCCGCGGCCGTTTTCGGATACGCGGCGCGCCACACGATCTGCTTGCCGTCGGGGGAGAACCAGGCCCCGCCGTCGTATCCCACCCGGCTGGTGATCCGCCGGACGTCGGAGCCATCGACGTTCATGGTGTACAGGTCGATGTCGCCATCGCGGGTGCTGGTGAAGATGATCTTCTTTCCGTCCCACGACACCGTGGCCTCGGCGTTGTAGGCGCCGTTGTCGGTGAGCTGGTGCGGATCCGAGCCGTCGGGCTTGGAGGTATAGATCTCCAGATGGCCGATCGGCCAGACGTAGCCGTGGGAGCGGTCTGGTGGGACGGGGCACTCGCGGGCGTACTTGAAGGTCGAGCTATAGAGGACCCGGGAGTCGTTGGCGTAGAAGAAGCCGCAGGTGGTGCGGCCGAAGCCGTTGGAGATCCGCCGCATCCCGGACCCATCAGCATTCATGATGTATTCCTGATCGCAGCCGCTGTCGACCTTTTCCTGGCGCTGGAAGATCAGCTGCCTGCCGGAGCGGGAGAAATAGGACTCTGCGTTGTTGCCGCCGAAGGTAAGCTGGCGGATGTTGCGGAGGTGGCGTTCCCCCGGCTCCGGTTGAACGAGCGCCGAGGAGGCCACGCTGGCCGGCGTGGCGGCGGGGGTATGGCTGCCGGCACAGGCGGCCAGGAGAAGGAGCGGCGGCAGACGACGGGCTATCACGAGTCATCCGGTCGGAGACGAGGGATGGAACAATAATCCACCCCGTCTACCGGGAGGAGGGGAAAAAGCACCGAGCCCGGACTCCGGATCTCTCCGGAGCCCGGCCTCGGGAGAGGCGGGAGGGCGGTGAGGCGGGAACAGCACTCATCCCGCCATCCCGCCTGTCCGCTTCAGTTCGTCTTGGTCAACTCCACCCGGCGGTTGGCCGCGCGGCCCGCCACCGTCTTGTTGTCGGCGACCGGCTTGTCCGGTCCGTAGCCCTTCGCCGTCAGCCGGCCTGCGTCGACTCCCTTGCCGATGAGGTAGTCGCGTACCGCATTGGCCCGCGCCGCGGACAGGCGCACGTTGGTGGCCTTGCTGCCGGTGTTGTCGGTATGCCCTCCGATTTCCACCTTCACCTCCGGGTTCCCCGTCAGGGACTCCGCCACCCGGTCCAGCGCCGACTGCGACTCCGGCTTGAGCACCGCCTTGCCGGTCTCGAAGTACACCCCTTCCAGCACCAGGGTCGCCCCGCCGCCGAACAGGGCCGGGCAGCCCACCGCGTCCACCTTGGTCCCCGCCGGAGTGTTGGGGCACTTGTCCGCGGTGTCCGTCACCCCGTCTCCATCGGCGTCCTTCGGGCAGCCCTTGGCATCCACCGGGGTCCCCGCCGGCGTGTTGGGGCACTTATCCAGCAGATCCGTTACCCCGTCGCCATCGGAGTCCTTGGGGCAGCCCGTGGCATCCACCGGGGTCCCCGCCGGCGTGTTGGGGCACTTGTCCGCCGCATCCAGCACCCCGTCCTGGTCCGAGTCCTTCGGACAGCCCATGGCATCCACCGCCGTGCCGGCCGGGGTGTTGGGGCACTTGTCGCTCAGGTCCGTCACCCCGTCGCCGTCGGAATCCTTGGGGCAGCCGGTGCCATCCACCGGGGTCCCCGCCGGGGTGTTGGGGCAGCGATCCAGGTTGTCGGTCACCCCATCGCCATCGGCATCCTTCGGCAGCGAACAGCCGTTGGCGTCCACCTTCTCGCCCAGAGGAGTGCTGGGGCACTGGTCCATCGAGTCCTTCACCCCGTCCTTGTCCTTGTCCCCGTCGTGCCGGCCACCGAACAGGAACGACAGCCCCGCCTGCCCGCCCCAGTGCAAGTTGTGCTTTTGCCGGTCGATGCTGGCGAACTGCGGAGATTCGCTCTCCGCCTTCGGGATGTAGTCGCCGGTGAAGTCCAGCCGGATGGAAACCACATCTCCCGTTCCGAGCCGCAGTCCCAACAGCCCACCCGCGCCCGACTTGGTCTCCCGGTACCCCCGCCGGAACAGCTGCCGGGTATAGCCGCCACCGATCAGCAGCGCACTGTACTCACCCAGCGGCAGGTTGTACACCAGCCGGGCATGCAGCGGGATGGCCCGGATGAATTCCTGGTCCTGCGAGGCGGTCGCGGTGTAGGACGCATCTCCCTCGACCGCGAGGTTGGGCAGCACGAACACACCCAGCCGCCCTCCCACCCCCACCCGCGAGTCGAAGTTGAGTGCCCCATCGAACTTGCTGTACCGTCCGAAGCCGCCCATCTCGAACGCCCCTGGCTTCTGGGCGTATACCGGTACGACGCTGGTCAGCAGCAGCGCGCCCGCGAGCAAATGACGTCTCATGCGCATGGAACCTCCCAGTTTGGTGTGCACATCAACCAGACGGGGCCGACACTAGCCACCGAAGCGGAGTCCGTCAACGGCTTCGGCGCGTTCAACGTCGCGAGTGTGACCCGGCTCACACTCACGCAGATCGAAGCGCGGCCAGCACTTCGGCCGCATGCCCCTTGGGCTTCACCTTCGGGAACACGGTCGCGATCCGGCCATCCTCGTCGATGATGAAGGTGGATCGCAGAATGCCGTGATATTTCCGGCCGTACATGCTCTTTTCTCCCCAGGCGCCGTAGGCCTCGGCGACGGCGTGGTCCGGATCGGCCAGCAGCGGAAAGGGGAGGCGGTACTTGGTCTTGAACTTGTCGTGTGAGGCGGTACTGTCAGGCGAGACCCCCAGCACCACGGCACCCAGGGCCTGCACCGTTTTCCAGCTGTCGCGGAATTCGCAGGCCTCGGTGGTGCAGCCGCTGGTGTCGTCCTTGGGGTAGAAGTAGAGGACGACCTTGCGTCCCTTGAAGTCTTTCAGCGAAGCCCTGTTGCCCCCGTCGGCTTGCAGCGAAAATGCGGGAGCCCGGTCGCCGGCTTTGAGCATCGGGGTGGATCTCAAGAGGATGAGGCGTGAAGGGTTGGACAAACAGCGCCAGGATTCCACAACAACAGCATTGGTACACTCCGCCAGATTCAGGTGTTCCGGACCCGCCCCGGCAGACTCTGCCGGTTACTCCAAGGCGACTCGCGGGACGTGAAGCGCCGAGCGGACCCGGAGAACCGGAGCTTCTCCCCCGTGCCGCAGCTCGCGATCATAGAAATTCCAGGCGGCGAATCCATCTTCGCACGCCGGCTCGAGCAGATAGGCGGCCAGTACCCCGGCACGCTGATCAGTGGAGACATAGAACCAGCCAGGAGTCACCTCGCCGGCCCGCGCGGCCCACTGCCCGGTGACGGTAACGTTGCGGTGGCCTTCGAACACGAACGGCGCCACCTGGACGCTGTCCACCGTGAACCCCTCGACCTGGCCCTGCCACGGCTCACTCAGCCGCTCGACCACGATGCCCTGGGCCCGAAGCAGCGCGGCCAGCGGGGCATGCTGTGGTGGCAGCAGGTAGGCCACCGGCCGGGCCACCTGCGCCACCGCCACGAACCGGTCGATGACCGGCATCCGGATGGTGCGATACACCCCGGTCCGGATCCGGCGGGCAAAGCCGTGGCTGCCGTCGCCGTCTGAGCGGGTGATCTCCGCGATCACCTCCTGCCGGGTCGGTGGTGCGAAGCCGGAGCGGATGCCGATGGAATCGGGACGCCACTGGCTCCCCTGGGCCACCACCCGTCGCACCGCGACCCGCTCCTCCGCGGCCAGCGAGAGGATTTCCCGCAGGAAGGCATAGGTCGCCCGGATCCGCTCGGGGAAGGGGTTGTTGCTGTACCCCTCGCTCAGAATCGCGATCCGGCCACGGACCCCCATGTTGTTGGTGCCGAACCGGGGCCGGGCATCGTAGGTCTCCCAGCCCTGAACCAGGGAGTCCGGCTCCTGGTTGCGGAAGTTTCCATAAGGAAAGGTCTCCAGCCGCTGGCGGCGCCGCATCCGCTCCCGGATGGTGGGGAGAAAATGATCGCGGGTGTAGTCGTTCGCGGGGCTCGAATTGGGATTCAGCCCCGGAGCCCACGTCAGGGCATATCCGTGGTAGCTCCCATTGGTGGTGTGCAGATCGATGAAGATGTCCGGCTGCCACCGATCGATGAGCGCGAGCGAGGCGCGAGTCTCGGGCGCTTCCAGCTTGACGTAGTCACGGTTGAGGTTGAGCCCCTGACCGTTGGTGCTGGGGCCGACCCGAGCGGGGCCGTTCTGCCCCGGCCGATTCACGTCGCCGGCACCGAACTTCTCGTTGCCGTCGGCGTTGTAGATCGGCACCATCAGCACGATCACGCTGTCGAGCAGCGGTCGGAGCGACCCGAGGCTCAGGTCGCGGAGCAGCATCTGGGCCGCCTCTTTCCCTTCGACTTCGCCCGAATGGATGTTGCCCTGGATGTAGACGATCGGCTTCCCGGTCTCGGCCGCCTCGGCCGGGCCGTCCACCATCGGGCGCGCGGCCAGGACCCAGGGAATGCGGCGCCCCTCCGGGCTCTCTCCCAAGGTCCCGACCCTGAGCGCGGCGCCGGCCCGCGTGAGCGAGTCCAGGAACCCCAGCACATCGGCGTACGCGGAGGTTTCCTGGCCGGCCGTGCGTTCGGGCCTGGTGGTCTGGGCGCTGAGATCGGGCAGGCGGACAGGCGGACAGGCGGTCAGTGGGACAACGGCGAAGAGGCCCCACACGAGTGGCCGAAAACGGTGTTGAAGAGGCATGGATGAGCGACACCGAGGAAAGGTGATGCGCCGCACGAGCCGTTCCCGCGGGCGCGGTTCCTGCTTTACAGGAGGCCAGCGGACCCGCCTCCCGACCTCCGGGTGCGACCCGCTGAACCAGGAGGCAAACATATGCTGGACGCGACCTTGGGTCAGCCTCGCCGGACCGGGTTCCCGTTGGTGGACCGGTTGGGTGAGCTGTGTATCAGCGGGCGGGACAGCTCCGCTTATCTCTGGCAAGTTCCGGCGGATGAGGCGGTACGGGGCGAGATCGGGAAGAAACTGGCCGAAATACGCGGCGAGTGCGAGCGGCAGAACCGCAGGGAAATGAACCGGATCGTGGGTGACCTCGAGGTCGCCGTCGCGGCCAGCCCGAGCCCGCAGCAGGTGGAGATTCTGCAGGACGGGTTCGACCGGCTGGTCAAGCTATGGCAGGCGGCCAAGTCCGGCCTGATGTGAGGAAGTAGTTCCACGCACCCGCCTGGCTTTGGTTCTCACTCGGGGTCAGGCGGCAATCGGCCATTGACACGGGCCCGGTCGGGGGGCCAATTGGGGCATCCCTCTGAGTGGCCAGGTCAATGCTGCCTACCCCCCAGCCCCGAGCGAAAAGCCGTGCAGTTCGCGCTGCC
>JBGQJV010000039.1:0-24032 GCA_041499215.1 Gemmatimonadota bacterium
GGCCGACGCCTGCCGGGCTCCGTGGAAGCACCGGTGCTCACTCCGCTCACCTCCTCCTCCAGCACCGTGCTGATGCTGGGCATCACCTCTGCCCGGCGCACTCCGATGGAGCAGCGGACCTTCGTCGACTGGGTGCTCCGGCCCAGGATTCTCGCGACCCCAGGGGTATCGAAGGTCGCCGTATTCGGAGGCGAGGTCCGCCAGCTCCAGGTGCAGGTCCGTCCGGAGCGGCTGCGGCAGTACGGCCTCGGATTGACGGACGTGCTGGAAGCCGCAAGCCGGGCCACCGGGCTCCGCGGGGCCGGCGTGCTGGACGATCCCAACCAGCGCATCGTGGTCACCACGGAAGGGCAATCGCTCACCCCCGACGCCCTGGGACGGGCGGTGCTCCGGGCCGAGGCGGGGAGTCTGCTGCGCCTGCGGGACGTGGCGACGGTCACCGAAGGCGCCGAGACCAGGTTCGGCGATGCCACGATCGATGGTGGCCAGGGCATCGTGCTGGTGGTGTCCGGGCAGCTCGGATCGAATACCAAGGAGGTCGCCGGCGCGGTCGAACAGGTGCTGGGGGAGATGGGCCCCGCCATCGCCGCGGAAGGGCTCGATCTGCATCCCGACCTGTTCCGGCCCGCGGCGTTCATCGACCTGGCCATACGCAACATCACTACTGCGCTGCTGGTAGGGGCGGTGCTGGTGGCCGGAATCCTGCTCCTGTTTCTCTTCGATTTGCGCGCCGCGGCCATCTCCCTGACCGCCATCCCGCTGTCGCTGCTTTCGGCGATCATCATCCTGGACCGGTTCGGGTTCAGCCTCAATACCCTTACGCTGGGCGGGCTGGCCATCGCCCTCGGCGAGGTCGTGGACGACGCCATCATCGACGTGGAGAACATCGCCCGCCGGCTCCGGCAGAACCGGCTGTTGTCCGATCCGCGGCCGGCCCGCGAGGTGGTGCTGAACGCCTCACTCGAGGTGCGCCACAGCGTGGTCTATGCCACGTTTGTCGTCGCCCTGGTGTTTACCCCGGTGCTCACGATGAGCGGAGTGCAGGGCGCCTTGTTCCAGCCGCTCGCCATCGCCTACATCCTCGCTACGCTGGCCTCCCTCGCCGTGGCCCTGCTGGTTACGCCGGCTCTCGCCCTGCTGCTGCTGGCTCCCCGAGACCGGACCAGTCACGAATCGGTGGTGCTCTCCGGCCTGCGTCGCGGGTTCGAGCGGGTGCTTACTGCCGTCCTCGGTCGCCCGCGCGCCGTCATCGGCGTGACGGCCTTGTTGTGCGCCGGCGCCGCGCTGGTGCTGCCGTTGTTCGGGAGCACCTTTCTGCCGGAGTTCCGGGAAGGACATTACGTGGTGCACATGGCGGCGGTGCCCGGGGCCTCTCTGGCGGAATCGGTCCGGCTGGGCGGCATGGTGGCGCGGGCCATTGCCCGTGACCCGCGGGTCCACTCCGTGGCCCAGCGGGCGGGACGCGCCGAATTGTCGGAAGACACCTGGGGCACGCATTACAGCGAGATCGAGGTGGAGCTGAAGCCAGTGGAGGGAGAGGCGGCCCGCACCGTCGAGGATACTCTGCGGGCCAACCTGCGGGGCTTCCCCGGAGTGAGCTTTGCCATCCGCGGATTCCTCACGGAGCGGATCGAGGAGACCCTCACGGGCTCCACCGCCGAAGTCGTGGTCCGGCTGTTCGGCGACGATTTGGACAGTCTGGACGTCGCCGCACGGAAGGTCGCCGCGCTTGCCCGCAGGATCCCGGGAGGGACCGACGTGCAATACGACCCGCCGCCGGTGGTACCGGGGGTCAGCGTCCGGCTGCTGCCGGAGCAGGTGGCCAGCGCGGGTCTGGGTCCCGACGACGTGCTCCGGGCGGTGGAGATCGCCACCCGAGGTGCCCGTGCCGGCCAGATCTTCGAGGGCAACCGGGCCACCGATGTGGTGGTCCTGCTGTCCCCCGACGCGCGCCGTCGGCCCGAGGACCTGGGCCGCCTGCCGCTCCGCGCGCCGGACGGGCGGATGGCGACGCTGGGGCAGGTGGCGCAGGTGAGCCGTACCTCGGGCCGCTACCTGATCGCCCACCAGAATGCCCGCCGGATGCAGACGGTCACCGCCAATACCGCGGGCCGGTCGGTCGAAGAGTACGCGGGCGAGCTGGAACGCCGGCTGCACGATCCCGGGCTCCTGTCGTCCGGAGTTCACGTCGAGCTGGCGGGGACCGCCGCCACCCAGCGCGAGGCCCAGCGTGAGCTGCTGGTTCACAGCCTGCTTGCCGCCGCCGCGATCCTGTTGCTCCTGTGGTTGGCCTTCACCGAGCCGGCGAGGCTGCTGCTGGTGCTGGCCAACCTGCCGTTCGCACTGGTCGGCGGCGTGGTGGCGGTGGCGCTGTCGGACCGGATCCTGTCGCTGGGATCGCTGGTGGGTTTCGTCACGCTGTTCGGCATCGCCACCCGCAACGCCGTGATGCTGATCTCACACTATGAGCATCTGGTGACGGTGGAGGGAGCTGCGTGGGGCTGGGATACCGCGCTCCGCGGGGCCAGTGAACGGCTGGGGCCGATCCTCATGACCGCCACGGTCACTGGCCTGGCGCTGCTGCCGCTGGCCCTGGGCAGTGGGGATCCGGGGCGGGAGATCGAAGGCCCGATGGCGATCGTGATCCTCGGTGGGTTGGCCACCTCGACCCTCCTGAGCCTCTTCGTCCTGCCGACACTCGCCCTCAGATACGTGAAGTTCCGGGGGGAATGAGTTCAGAGTTCAGAGTTCAGAAGTGCGGGTTCCCCACACGTTGCGTCGCCAACCAGAAATCCGGTCGCTCGCTGATTCACCACTCCGAACTTGGAACTCTGAACTCAGCGCTAGTCGGCCTCGGACAAATCCAGCGTTTCGAACCGGTCCCCCATCCAGTCAAGCAGCAGGAAGGCTTCGAGTCCGAACGCCGCCGAGGCGACGAAGCAAGCGGGGACCAGGCTCCACCAATCGGCGTACTGCCACACCAGGTACGCGGTCCCCGCACCCACGGCGGCCGGCCCGAGGGACGCCGCCAGCACCAGCAGCAGGGAGATCCCCGCGGTCAACAGATGCTGTCCCATGGCCTCGATGCCACCGGGGCGGATCTCGGTCCTGACCCAGGAGGGGTAGAGCAGGGCCGCCGCATTCTGAATCGCGAGTGCGACGAGGTTGAGGGATCCCACCACCACGAGACTGGGGAGAAAGAGTCCGACCAGCTGAATCGGCTGGACGCCGGCTTGGCCGGACTGAGCCAGCGCGGTCAGCCCCACGATCGCCAGGACTCCCTGGGTTCCAGTCAGCACCAGAGCGGAGGAAAACACCTGGCCGGCCATGAGACTGATTCCAGAAATCGGCCAGGTCCGGAGTACCGGGAGGTGTTCGAGCTCTCCCCGCAGGTCGATCCGGACCCACTGCGGACCGAAGATCGCCAGGACGGCAACCCAGCTCAGGGCCAGGGTCGCGATCATCACGGTCACCTCCACGTGCTCCTCGCCGCCCAGCAGCGTGAAGCTCACGATCGCGGCAATCATGACGCCGGCCGTCACCATGACGCTCGGGCTGGCGGTCCGGATCAGGCGGGTGAGGTTCTTCCAGATGATCGCCCGGACCGGGTGACCCGTCGGAGCCAGACGCCCAACTCGCCAGCCTCGCCGCCCCGGGGTCCGGGGAGGCGAGCCATGCCGGCGCCACCGTTCGAGCAGCTCCGCCCTTCGAACGCTGGCCTCGATGGCGGCTTCCTCGAAGGCGCGATCGGCGCGGATCACCCAGAGGGCGTGTACCCCCACCAGCGCGAATGCGGCCAGGAACCGCGGCAGCCAGGTCGCGAAGTCCGGCGCGGCGAGCGGAAGGAACGGAATCCGGAACGGCAGCAGCACCCACGAGAGCGGTGCCGTCTGCAGCAGGTCCCGGAGGGCGCCGATCACGCCACCGGGATGCGCCTCGAACCCACCCGGCGGCATCGCCCGGCGGGCACTTACCACCACGACGATGGCGAGCCCGAACAGGCCCGCGATGGCGGGCAAGTGCCGGACCATTCCTGCGCGACCATGCTCGGTGAGCGAATCACGGGTGAGAGCGACGCCCAGGCGATGGAGAAAGAGGGTGGAGAACATCGCCCAGATGGTCGCTGCGTGCAGCGGCAGTGGCAGGACCTGGCCACGCCCCCGGTTGAGAAGCAGCAGCCAGATGAGCACGTTCACCAGGATCAGCATCTGGGCCCGGAGCAGCTTGTACCCGAGCAGACCGGTGCGGCTCACCGGGGCGGGGAAGAGGAACTGGATCTCTGCGGCGGAGAACGCCAGAGCCAGCCGATCCGCTCCGAACAGCCACCACTTAGTCGCGAGCACCGCGAGCAACATGGTGCCGCCCACCTGCATGACCGGCAGCGGAACCGGCGCGCCGCCGTCCGAGCGCTGCCCCAGCACGATCAGGGCGAGGTAACCCGCCCCCACGATCACCGCGAGCGCATAGCGCGGCCGCCGAAGCCGGGTTGCCACCCGCCGAACCCGGTTCTTCGCGGAGTGAGAAAGCAGATAGAGGCCAGCATCGAGCACCCGAATGCCTCCTGCGCCATGGCAGGGAAGAGAGGGAAGTAAGAAGTAAGAAGTAAGAAGTAAGCCGTGCACCTTCCTACTTTTCACTTCTTACTTCCCACCTCTCACTTCCCGCCGTCCCCGAATCCGGTAAGGCTGAAGAAGATCTCCTCGAGGCCTCTGCCACTCAGTTCCGGTCGATCACTGACGATCTCGGCCACACTTCCCAGCGCCACCCGGTGGCCCCCCTGGATGATCAGCACCCGGGTGCACAGCTCTTCGACCAGTTGGAGCAGGTGCGAGCTGAGGACCACGGCCGCGCCGGTCTGGGCCCGCATGGCGATGGTGCGCTTCATCCGCCGGATGCCAACCGGATCGAGACCGGTGAGTGGCTCGTCCAGCATGAGCACCGTCGGGTTGTGCACCAATCCGCAGGCGATGGCCAGCTTCTGCTTCATCCCGCGGGACAGCTCGTTCGCGAGGGCGTCCTGTTTGCCCGCCAGTTCCAGTTCCTCCAGCAGGGGACCGATCCGCTCCACCGCCGCCGGCTGCCGGTAGAGCCGGGCGACGAACTTGAGGTGCTCGGTAACCGTGAGGTACTCGAACAGCTGTGGCTCATCCGGGACGAACGCCAGCTCGGCCTTGGCGGCCAGTGGCGCCTCGGCCAGGTCGTGGCCCGCGATCCGGATCCGTCCCCGGGTGGGTGGGATGATCCCCGCCAGGCTGCGCAGCGTGGTGGTCTTCCCGGCGCCATTGGGACCGACCAGGCCGAGTATCTCTCCCCGCGCGACGGAGAAAGAGAGGTCTTGCACCGCTGTCAGGGAGCCGTACACCTTCGTAAGATTCTCGACCTCAATCATCGCCTCTCCCGGCATTCGGGTCGGCCTGAAACTTGGACAGGGTCCGCTGCGTCTCTAAATGGAACACCTTCGGCCGCGGGGGCGAACCCGAGATTGGAGCAGGACCCATGCGTAGCTACTGGATCAAGATCGCGGCGGGCGCGCTCGGCATCTTCGCCGTCGGCATGCTCGCCATCACCGGCTTCCGCTCGGTTAAGGGCACGGTCACCAGAACCCTCAACAGCACCGATCCAATCCCGATCCCCGTGATCGGCCTGGTACCGTTCCGGCTGGACAACGACAAGCTGGGGAGTATCAGCCGGGTGGAGTTCCTGCGCTCCGACCCGGAGCATGTCTCCGGCGTCCGTATTTTGGTGAAGCTTGCGGACTCCATTCGACCCGACCGGCTGGGCCACTGCCAGCTGGCGCTCGATGACGTCGACAACATCGGCGAACGTACCACATTCCGCTGCGAAGCAACCACCGGACCGGTTGCAGGGCTGGAGCCGTTCGGGGTGCTGGTCATCAAGAATAGCCCCGATACCTTCCCGCTACTGCTCCCCTCCAAGGCTGTTGCCGACCTGCGCTCCACTCAGATCAAGATCAGCAGCCACGGGATCCAGGTGAACGGGCCAAGGGACACGCTGCAGGATGCCTTCACGGCCCACACCGACTCGGTGCGGGAGGCGCTGGAGGCGCTGGTGGAATCTCGTGGTGATTCGGTCGACTCCCTCAAAGACATTGCAGGCGAACTGGAAGATTCCTCCGCCAACGCGCCGGCCGCCAGGCGGCGTCAGCTGCAGCGCAGCGCCGACTCGGTGCGGAGCCGGATGCGGGCCATGCTCGACCGCCTCAAGACCGACGAGGCCCGGCTTAACGCCCTGGAGGAGGTGTCCGGGCTCTCGCCAGCGGAGCGGGATTCCCTGGCGGCGCTGGGGGGTAACATCTCCGACTCGGCGAACCGCGTCGCCGCCCGCGAGCTGCAACGGGCCCGGCTGGAGATCGAGCGGGCTCAGCGGGAGGCACACAAGAAGTCCACCGCCGCCCAGGTCGAGGCGCCCACGCCCACGCCAGCCGCAAGGCCAAGATGAGCGAGCGGGCCGATTGCGGTTCGCCCGGCCCCCGCTAGACTGCGGCAGTACCTACTCGCCCTGCCGGCCCGACCATGTTCCTGGTTCTGGACAATTACGACAGCTTCACCTACAACCTGGTCCAGTTCCTGGGGGAACTGGGTGCGGACCCGCAGGTCTATCGCAATGATGCCATCTCCGTCGACGCGGCGCTGGCCTTCGAACCTGAGGGCATCGTCATCTCCCCGGGTCCAGGAGTGCCGGCCGATGCTGGGATCTCGATCCCCCTGATCCAAGCGGCGGCCGGACGGGTGCCGGTGCTGGGCGTCTGCCTGGGACATCAGGGGATCGGCGAGGCATTTGGCGGGCGGGTCATCCGCGCGGGGCGCCTGATGCATGGCAAGACCACCGAGGTCAGCCACCTGGGTACCGAGTTGTTCGAGGGAATCCCCAATCCGCTCACCGTCATGCGCTACCACTCGCTGGTGGTCGCCGCCGAAGACTTCCCCGACGAGCTGGAGCTGACTGCCTGGTCCATCGACCGCCCCCGGGGACAGGAGATCATGGGGCTCCGGCACCGGACGCACCCCATCTATGGGGTCCAGTTCCACCCGGAGTCCATCGCCACCGAGAGTGGGAAGGGGCTGCTTAGGAACTTCCTCCGGCTGGCCGCGGCGCACCGGGCGTCGCGCTCGACAGCCGTCGCGTAACCCATTGACTTCTCGACTGATAGCTTGTAGCCCCTGAGCTCCTCTCCCCGCGGCATGAGTTTTGACATGGCCCCACGGCCCTGTTAGCTTCGGAGATGCGCGTCCTCGGCGTCATCCCAGCCCGACTCGGCTCGACTCGCCTCCCCCACAAACCGCTCCAGCTCCTGGCCGGCGAGCCTCTGGTGACCCGGGTGATTCAGCGGGTGCGCCGGCTGGGCCTGGTGACCGATCTCGTGGTCGCGACCGATTCAACGATGGTCGCCCGGGTGGCCGAGCTGTCGGGGGTCCGGGCGCTGATGACCCGGGATACTCACCTGAGCGGCACCGAGCGGGTGGCGGAGGTTGCCGAGCGGCCCGAGTTCTCCGGCCACGATGTGGTCGTGAACATCCAGGGGGACGAGCCGTTCCTGCCCCGGGCCGCGCTCGAGGGCGCGTTGGCCCGGGTAGCGGCGGGCGACGATGTCGGCACCGCCGCCGCGCCGATGGAAGCCGAGGCAGCCAATGATCCTGGCCGGGTGAAGGTGATTGCGGACGCGGCCGGACGGGCGCTGTACTTCTCCCGCGCTCCGATCCCGTACCGGCAGGACCGTCGCAAGCCCCCGGCCGACCTGTACTGGCAGCACGTCGGCGTCTATGCCTACCAGCGCCGGGCGCTCGCGGAATGGACCCGGCTGCCCCCCGCTCCCGCCGAGGAGTCGGAACGGCTGGAGCAGCTTCGGGCGCTGCACTATGGCCTGAGCGTGGGCGTCGCCCGACTGAAAAGCCCGGCCCAGCCCGGCGTCAATACACCCGAAGACCTCCGCCGCGCGGAGGCGCACTGGTTCGCACAGGAGGAAGCTCAATGACGAATGGGACCAACACCACCAAGTACATCTTCGTGACCGGCGGGGTGGTGTCATCCCTCGGCAAAGGCATCGCGGCTGCCTCACTCGGCCGATTGCTGGTGGAGCGGGGCCTGTCGGTGACGATGCAGAAATTCGACCCCTATATCAACGTGGACCCGGGCACCATGTCGCCGTTTCAACACGGCGAGGTCTACGTAACCGATGATGGCGCGGAGACCGACCTCGACCTCGGACATTACGAGCGGTTCATCGACCGGTCGCTCTCCCAGCAGAACAACGTCACCACCGGCCGGATCTATTCGACGGTCATCAGCAAGGAGCGGCGCGGCGAATACCTCGGCTCCACCGTCCAGGTCATCCCTCACATCACCGACGAAATCAAGAACGCCATCCGGCGGACCGCTCCGGGGCAGGACGTGGTGATCACGGAGATCGGCGGCACCGTGGGCGACATTGAATCGCTGCCGTTCCTCGAGGCCATCCGTCAGTTCCGCCAGGAAGTGGGCCGGGACAACGCCCTCTTCGTCCATCTGACCCTGGTGCCCTACATCGCCGCCGCAGGAGAGCTCAAGACCAAGCCGACCCAGCACTCGGTCCGGGACCTGATGCAGATCGGAATCCAGCCCGACATCCTGATCTGCCGGAGCGAGCAGCCGATCGGCTCCGACATCAAGCGCAAGATCGCCGGCTTCTGCAACGTCGACTTCGATTGCGTGATCGAAAGCCCGGACGTCGCCACCATCTACGAGATCCCGCTCCGCTTTCGTGAGCAGGGCTTCGACCGGGTGGTGTGCGAGCGGCTCAGGCTGGAAACCAAGGAACCCGATCTCACCGCCTGGAAGGCGATGGTCGAGCGGATCCACCACCCTCACAACCGGGTGCGGATCGCCGTGGTCGGCAAGTACACCGACCTGCACGACGCCTACAAGTCGGTCGGTGAGGCATTGATTCACGGCGGGATCGCCAATGATGCCGGGGTCGAGATCGTGTGGCTGTCCAGCGACGAGTTTACCGATCAGGACACCGCGGGCCGGCTGCTCGCGGGGATCGACGGTCTGCTGGTGCCGGGCGGATTCGGGATCCGCGGCATCGAGGGCATGATCGAGGCGATCCGCTGGGCCCGGGAGAATCAACTGCCGTTCTTCGGCATCTGTCTCGGGCTGCAGATCGCGGTGATCGAGTTCGCCCGGGACGTGTGCGGCATGACCGACACCACCAGCACCGAATTCGAGCCCGACTGCGAGTCGCCGGTCATCGCGATCATGGCGAACCAGCGCGAGGTCAAGGACATGGGCGGCACCATGCGGCTGGGGGCCTACGCCGCGCGGCTCCGGCCCGGGTCGAAGGCCGCCCAGGCCTACAACACCCAGCAGATCAGCGAGCGGCACCGGCACCGCTGGGAGGTGAACAACGCCTACCGCGACGTCCTGGCCGAGCACGGGCTGAGACTCTCCGGTCAGTCCCCCGATGGCGGCCTGGTGGAGATGGTGGAGTTGCCCGACCACCCCTGGTTCCTGGGGTGCCAGTTCCACCCTGAGCTCAAGTCCCGGCCCAACCGCCCCCACCCGCTGTTCGCCGCCTTCGTCGGCGCGGCGCTGGCACGGCAGCGGCCCCTGGCCCCCGCGGGAGCGCTGGTAGGCACGGCGCGCTGAGCTGAGCCATGGCTTGGTCCTTCGGCACCGCGCCCTTCCTTATCGCCGGACCGTGCGTGGTCGAGGATGGTGATGTCCTGCCGAGGGTCGCGGAGGTGATGGCCCGGTTGCGCGCCAGTCTGGGTCTGCCGGTCTGCTTCAAGGCCTCCTTCGACAAGGCGAACCGGGCCCGGGCGCGGGCTCCACGCGGGCCGGGTCTGGAGGCTGGGCTCACCGCGCTGGAGCGGGTGAGACGCGACTTTGGCCTCCCGGTCCTGACCGACATTCACGAACCGGGGCAGGCGGCTGTTGCCGCCGGCGTGGTGGATGCCCTCCAGATCCCGGCCTTCCTGTGCCGGCAGACCGACCTCCTCCTTGCCGCTGGGGCAACCGGGCTGCCGGTCAACGTGAAGAAGGGGCAGTGGCTGGCGCCCGAGGCGATGGCCGGCGCGGTCGAGAAGGTCCGCCAGGGCGGAAGCCGTGACATCGCCGTGACCGAACGCGGTACCGCCTTCGGCTACGGTGACCTGATCGTCGATATGAGAAGCTTCGCCCGGCTCCGGGCCGCGACCGGGGTGCCGGTGGTCTTCGATGCCACCCACGCGGTGCAGCAGCCGGGACAGGGGCCGGGCGGGACTAGCGGGGGAGGCCGTGAACATGTGCCGGCGCTCCTGGCCGCTGCCGCGGCCGCAGGAGCGGACGGGTTCTTTCTGGAGACCCATCCGTCGCCCGAGCAGTCCCCGAGTGACCCGGCGACCCAGTGGCCGCTCAACCGCCTTGAGGAACTGGTGCGCCGGACCCTCGAGGTCTGGCATGCCGCCCGAGCCGGGGGGGCAACTTTCGCCGCCACCCGGCCGCTCGCGGACGCGCCGTGATCGACGCGAATGTCGCCGGGCGCATCAAGCTGCTTGGGCTCGACGTAGACGGCGTGGTTACCAACAACGCCATCTACCTCGGTCTGGTGAACGGTCAGCGGATTGAGTTCAAGCAGTTCGACATCCAGGATGGCCTCGCCATGGGGCTGGCCCGCCGGATGGGGCTGATCGTCGCCTGGATCAGCGGGCGTTATTCCGACGCCACCACGCTCCGGGCCACCGAGCTCCACATCGACGAGGTCATTCAGGACAAGGGCGCGCGCAAGGTGCCCGGGATGACCGAGATGCTGCTCCGGCGGGGAATCGGCTGGGAGGAGGTGGCGTTCCTGGGCGACGATCTCGCCGACGTGCCGGTGCTTCGGCGGGTGGGGCTGCCGATGGCGGTGTCCAATGCGGTTGCCGAGGTCAAGCGGCTCGCCGCCTATACTACGACCGCGCCGGGCGGCAGCGGCGCGGTGCGGGAAGCGATCGAGGCGCTCTTCCGGGCGCAGGGTCGCTGGGACGAGGCGGTGAAGGTCTATCTCGAGGACAGGGGGGAAGCTCGGTGACGGGCGGACAGGCGGACAGGCGGAGGGGCGGGCAACTGCACCAGCGTGTCGCGGGGGCGGCAGTTGCACGGGCAACCCTGGCTCGGGCCGTTTCCCGCCTTTCCGCCTTCCCGGCCTCCCGCCGTTGGATCGGCTTCATGCTCCTCGCAACGGCGCTGCCCGCGTGCCGCGACGACGGCGTCCGCCCCACCACGATGCTCACTGCGGCCGATTCCGCGGATCAGATCCTGGAGGGGATGGACTTCAACATGACCACCGACGGGGTCCGCCGCACCAGGGTGCTGGCCGACACTGCGTACGTCTACGAACCGACCCAGCTCGCCCGGCTCAAGAAGGTGAAGGTCACATTCTATGATGCCAGCGGGCTGGAGCGATCGACGGTGACCGGCGATTCCGGATTGTACCAGACCCGCGATGGCTCGATGGAGGCGTGGGGCAACGTGGTGGGCACCACGCCGGACGGAAAGCGGCTGGAGACCGAGCAGCTGCGCTACGACGCCCGCAAGCACGAGATTTCCTCCACCAAGCCGTTCGTGTTCGACAAACCGCTGCAGCATCTCGAAGGCAATGGGTTCACCTCCGATCCGGAATTTGCCAACGTGCGAGCCGGACAGCCCAAGGCGCACCAGCTGCCGGGCCAGCGTGACAGCCTCAAGGGCGGCTTCCTGCTGCCGGGACAGCAATGAGACCGCGTATCGCGCCGCTCCTGCTGTTGCTGTCCGCGGCCGCTACCGTGGGGGTCGCGGCACAGCAGGGCAAGCCGGCGCCCCCGCAGCGGGGAGGCGGGTGCGTCTTCTCGGTCGACTATGTCGGCGGAGAGGGGAACCAGCAGGTGGTAGGCGCGGACACCAACTACTACGCCGGCGGCGGAGTGCGGCTGAGCTGCATCGGCACTTCGGTCCGGATGTCGAGCGACAGCGTCGCCTACTTCTTCCGCAAGAGCGGCATCATCGCCTATTTCATCGGCAAGGTGAAGTACCGCGACTCGCTGATCACCATGGACGCCGACCGGGGTACCTACTACAAGAACGGTGAACGGTGGGAGGCCCGGGGCCACGTGGTGACCGAGAACCTGCAGAACGGCTCCACCCTGACGGGACCCTCGCTCGACTACCTGCGAGTGATGCCCGGTGTGCGTGACACACAGGAGCTGTACTCCGTCGGGCGGCCAACCATCAAGTCGGTGCCCACCGATTCGGCGGGGCAGCGGGGAGAGCCCTACATCATCGTGGCCGACCGGGTCCGCATGCGGGGCAACGACCGGACCTGGGCCGGAGGCACCGTGACGGTGGACCGGAGCGATTTCGCCGCCCGGGGCGACTCGCTGTTCCTCGACAGCGGGGCGGGGCACAACGGGGTGCTCCTCGGGACACCGGTGATGCGCGGTCTCGGCAAGGATTCGTTCAACCTGCAGGGCCGCCGGATCGAGCTGACCCTCGACCAGCGCGAGATCACCTATGTGAAGGCGCTGGGAAACGGCCACGCCGTGAGCACCCAGGTGGACCTGGTGGCAGACACCATCGGCCTTGACCTGGATCAGCGCAGCCTGTCGCAGACGCTGGCCTGGGGCGACAGCATCCGGCCGCGAGCTCTGGCCTCCGAATACGAAATCCGGGGCGACTCGGTCGCGTTCGACACGCCCAAGCAGATTCTCCGCGAGGTGCGCTCGTTCGGGAACGGATGGGTCGGGGGCAAGGTCGACAGCCTCACCCACGAGCGCGACTGGATGACCGGCGATTCGGTGGTGGCGACCTTCACCACCTGGGACTCCGCCGGCACCCCACGGACCGCGCTCGATCAGCTGGAGGCGCGGGGCAACGCCAGGTCCTACTACCGGGTGGCCGACGCGAAGGTGCCGGGAGGCCTGCCATCGGTCAACTATGCCCGGGGAGAGCAGATCACGGTGCACATGAAGACCGGCGGACAGCGCGGCGTCGAGCGGGTTGACCTCCGCGGCCAGGTGGACGGTGTTTACCTGGAGCCACTCCCCGTGGCCGCCCCCGGGGACAGCACCGCCCCACCCCCACCCGCGCGGCGGAGAGCCCGATGACGGACCTCCTGGCCCGGCTCGCCGAGCGCGATCCCTCGGTCCCGCTCGCCCTGGCGGCCATCGTGCGCGATGCCGGCGACGACGGGAACGTCGACCTGCCGACTCTCGGCGCCTCCTACCGGGAAACCGTGGTCGCGGTCCGGAGCGAGGCGGGGGAAGAGAGCGCCGAGCTGTCCAGCGACGAGGTCCACGAGAACCTGACCCGCTCGGTCCTGCCGCGGCTGGCGGACGAAGGCTGGATCGGCCAGAACCAGGGTGAGGAGTGGGCCCAGGTCCGGGCCGTGGGGCCATGGTGGGAGGCTGCCAGAATGGACCGCACCTCCACCCGGGCCCGGCTGCTCGACGCCGCCATCCAGGGGCTTCGCCGCCGCGCCAGCCTGGCCCAGGTGGCCACCGGCCCGCTTCCCGGCGGCAGCGTGCTGGAGGGGACCGGTCTCTGCAAGAGCTTCAAGCGTCGCCGGGTGGTGGACAACGTGGGAGTGCATGTGGAGCAGGGAGAGATCGTCGGCCTGCTCGGCCCCAACGGGGCGGGAAAGACCTCCACGTTCTATCTCATCACCGGGCTGATTCGCCCCGACAAGGGGAAGGTCACCCTGGACGGGGAGGACCTGACCACGGCGCCTATGTACGTCAGGGCGCGCAAGGGCATCGGGTATCTGGCGCAGGAGCCGAGTGTCTTCCGGAAGCTGACGGTCGAGGAGAACATCTTCGCCATCCTCGAGACCCTCCCGCTCTCGCGCCAGGAGCGGAAGGACCGGCTGGAGTCGCTGCTGGACGAGCTTTCGATCAAGCACCTGCGGCGGAACAAGGCCTACTCGCTCTCGGGCGGCGAGCGCCGGCGGCTGGAAATCACTCGCGCGCTGGTAACCCGCCCCAAGTTCATGCTCCTGGATGAGCCGTTCGCCGGGGTGGATCCCATCGCGGTGCACGACATCCAGACCATCGTGGCCGGGCTGAGGCACCGGGGCATCGGCGTGCTCATCACCGACCACAACGTGGAGCAGACGCTCGATATCGTGGATCGCGCCTACATCATGTTCGAAGGCAAGGTGCAGGTGTCGGGTCCGGTGCGCGACCTGGTGTTCGACGACCGGGTGGCGCAGCTGTACCTCGGCCCCACCCTGACCGCCCGGCTCCGCTCACGGCTGGAGAAAGTCGCATGAGAACCGGGCTCTCCCAGCACACCTCGCTCCGGCAGGACCTGCGGATCAATCCGCGGCTGTATCAGGCCATGGACATGCTGTACATGCCCATGATGGACCTGCAACAGCACCTCAAGCAGGAGCTCCTCACCAATCCGTTCCTGGAGCTGGTGGAACCGGAAGAGGAGGACGTGACCCAGGGCGATCAGACCCCGACGAAGGAGGAGGAGAAGGAGAAGGTCAAGGAAGAGAACGAGACCGACTGGGAAGAGATCCTGCTCAACGGCTTCGAGGTGACTGGCGGCGCCCGGGAAGAGTACGAGGAGAAGGAGTACACCGAGCCGGTCACGGTGGAGTCGGCGGACCTCATCGATCACCTGCGGGAGCAGTTGATGCTGATGGATCTCACCCCCCGGCAGCAGCTGCTGTCGGAGGAATTCCTCGGCAACATCAAGGAGGATGGCTACCTCGCGGCGTCTACCGAGGACATCCTCCAGCAGGTGAACGAGCTGCTCCAGGGCCACGCCAACCGCCGTGCGGCGGTGCGGCCGCAGTCCGAGGAGGACGGCGACCCCGAATTCGAGCCCGACGTGGACGAGGAGGAAGAGCCCGCCGGCTCGGCCGCCAGCGTCTTCCTCTCGCCGGAACAGGCCATTGGCGCCACCCCGCTGCCGGTCCCGGCTCCCATCGCCGCCGTGGAGGCGCCGGCGCCGGAGCCGGTCCAGGCCCCGACGGCGCCGGCCATCCCCTACTTCACGCTCGCCGAAGTCGAGGAGATGCTCCGGATCCTGCAGCGCCTCGACCCCCCCGGAGTGGCCGCCCGGGACCTGCGCGAGTGTCTGCTGATTCAGCTCGAGGAACGGAAGCAGGTCGACTCCCTGACCTACCGCCTGGTCAAGGAGGCCTTCCCCGACCTGATTGCCCACCGGTGGAACGACCTGGGCCGCCGTTTCGGGGCGGAGCCGGCGGCGGTGCAGGCCGCCGCCGATCAGCTGGCCAGGCTCGATCCCAAACCCGGACTCAAGCACTCCTCCGGCGGGGACGGCTACGTCATCCCCGACCTGGTGGTGGACAAGGTCGACGGTGCCTACCGGGTCTTCCTCAACGACACCGGGGTCCCGCGGCTGCGCCTGTCGCGGAGCTACCAGGCGCTGGCGCGCGACAAGAAGAAGTTCACCCCGGAGCACCGCGAATTCATCGCATCCCGGATGAACAGCGCCAACTGGCTCATCCAGGCCATCGAGCAGCGCCGCCAGACCATGCTCAAGGTGATGAACTTCATCGTGGACCGGCAACGGGACTTCTTCGAGAAGGGCATCGAGTACCTCAAGCCGCTCACTCTCCGTGAGGTCGCGGAGGTGATCAACATGCACGAATCGACCGTCAGCCGGGTGACCAACGAAAAGTTCGTGCAGACCCCGCGCGGGGTGCTGCCGCTCAAGTTCTTCTTCTCCAGCGCCCTGTCCACCTCGTCCGGCGAGGACGCCAGCGCCCGTTCCATCCGGGCCAAGCTGCAGAAGATGGTCGGCGAGGAAGACTCGTCGAACCCGCTGACCGACCAGCAAATCGTGCACCTGTTCCAGGAGCAGGGCATCAAGATCGCCCGCCGCACCGTCGCCAAGTACCGCGACCAGCTCGGGGTCCTGCCCGCCCGCATGCGGAAGCGGGTATGACCACGGACGACCCGATCGACGTGAGCCTCCTCGTGCCCGCGAAGGACGAGGCGGAGAACCTCCCCGAGTTCGTCCGGCTCTGCGCCGAGCACCTCGGCACCGCACGGTTCTCCTTCGAGGTGGTCATCGTCAACGATGGCTCCCGTGACCGCTCCGCCGAGGTGTTGGCCGATCTTGCGCGCCGCCACCCGTTCCTGAGAGTCGTGACCCACCGGCGCCAACGCGGCATCGCCGACGCCTTGAGCTCCGCCGGCGATGTCGCCCGGGGCGACATCTTCGTCTTCTACCCCGCCGACCTGCAGTACCACCCGCAGGATGTGCCCACCCTGGTCGAGCCGATCCTGGCGGGCGAGGCGGACATCGTCACCGGCACTAGGCAGGGCAAGTACGAGAAGGCGTTCGTCTCCGGAGTCTACAACTGGCTCTGCCGTCGTCTGTTCGGGCTCAACGTCTCGGACCTCAACTCGGTCAAGGCCTATCGCCGCGCGGTACAGCTCGATCACCCGCTCCGGCCCGACTGGCACCGCTACATGGTGGTGGTGGCCGCGGCGGAAGGCTTCCGTCTCACCAGCCGCCCGGTGCCACTGTATCCCCGCGTCGCCGGCGTGTCGAAGTTCACCTGGAAGCGGATCCCGGTCGGAGTGCTGGATCTGCTGTCGGTGTGGTTCCAGTTGCGCTTCGGCCGGAAGCCCATGTTGTTCTTCGGTGTGGCCGGCGCGCTGCTGTTCCTGGTAGGCCTTGTGGCGGGGATCGCCGCCCTGATCCTGCGGTTCGGCTATGGCATCGGCTTTCGGCCATTCCTGAACCTGGTCGAGACCATGGTTATCTCCGGCATCGCGCTGTTCGGCTTCGGGTTCATCGGGGAGATGATCGCCGGCCTGCGCGAGGAGCTCCGGGAAGGCCTGCGGCGGAATGGCCCGCGGCCCGACTGAGATCGTCGGCGCCGCATGCGCATCCTGGTCGCGGCCCACAATTACCCCCGTTTTCCGGGTGATCCAGCCGGCACCTACGTGCGTCAGCTGGCGCTCGGCTGCCGGGGGCGGGACCACCAAGTCGTGGTGGTCGCGCCCCACGTGGCCGGAACCCGCGAGCAAGAATCGGAAGACGGGGTGGAGGTGCGACGCTTCCGCTACGCCCCCGCCAGCATGGAGCGGGTCGGCTACCGCGGCGAGGCCCGGGTCGGTCGTCTGCTGTTTGACCCCGCCATTCTCGTTCTTCCGAGCTATTTGCTGGCGTTCCGCCGGGCCATCCGCCGCTCCGTGTTTCGCTTCCAGCCGGACGTGATTCACGCCCACTGGTGGCTGCCGGGGGGTTGGCTGTCCGCCACCGCCGGCCCGCCGCTCGTGGTCACCAGCCACGGGAGCGACGTTCGCCTGCTGGAGCGGAGCCGCTGGCTGGTTCACGCGGCCCGGAAGCTGGCGGCGCGGGCCGCGAGATGGACCGCCGTGTCCCGCTTCCTCGCCACCGATCTTGAACGGCGACTCTCGCTGCCAGACCGCACGGTCGAGGTGACGCCGATGCCGGTCGATGTCGCCCTGTTCGAGCAGGGACGCGCCACCCCGAAGGCGGAGCCGCCGCGGGTGCTCTACGCTGGAAACCTCCTGCCCAGCAAGGGTGTCGACATACTGATCGCCGCAGTTGCCCTGCTGCGCGACCGTGGCGTCGACTGCAGGTTGCGCATCCTGGGGCAGGGCCCCGCCCATGACCAGCTGGTCGCCGAGGTCCGGAGTCTCCGCCTGGATGACCAGGTAACCATCGCGCCGTTCGTGCCCCAGGCGGAGATGCCCAGGGAGTACGGCGCCGCGACCGTCACCGTGCTCCCCACCCGCGGCCACGCCGAGGGCCTCGGGCTCGCCCTGGTCGAGGCGCTGCTGGCGGGCTCAGCGGTGATTGGAACGCCCGCCGGCGGGATTCCGGAGGTGGTGGAAGACGGTGTCACCGGGCTGCTCACCCCCGACGGCGACCCCTCGGCGCTGGCCGACCGGCTGGCGCGCCTGCTGCAGGACCAACCACTCCGGCTCCGGCTCATCGCTCAGGGGAGCGAGCGGGTCCGCCGGCTCTACTCACTCGATGCCGCGGTCGACCGCTTCCTCACCCTCTTCGATGCCGCCGTTCACCACCGCCCGCGGCACTGAAGAACCGGCCGGCTGGCAGGCGCTCGCCCGGGCCAGGGGCACGTTTTACCATGACGCACGCTGGATCACCGGCCTGGCCCGCTGCCTCCGGTACCGGGTTCACTGGATTACCGCGAACGACGCGGACGGACTCGCGGCCGGGTTGGCGCTGGCCGAGGTGCCAACCCTCACGGGGGGCAGGAGACTGGTGAGCTACCCCTTCAGCTTCATCGCCGGCCCGATGACGGCCTCGCGTGATGCCGCGCATGCCGTAATGGAGACCGCCCGCGGACTGGTTGCCGAGCGCCGGGCCCGACGGCTCGAGGTCAAGGCCCTGGGGCCTGGTTTCGACCCGGCCCCGGGATTCGAACGATCCGACCGCTATTCCACCTACCGCGTCTCGCCTGCAGGCGGAGAGCAGGCGGTGTGGAAGCGACTTGACCGCACCAGCGTCCAGCAACGTATCCGAAAGGGGGAGAAGGCTGGCGTTCAGGTGATCATGGGGGAGTCGGAAGCGGATTGGCTCGCCATGGCGGAACTCGAGGAACGGGTGCAGCAGGGACACGGAGTACCCGCACCCCCGCGCCGCCTGTTCACCGGTCTGCTGCGCGACCTTCAGCGCGCAGGCCTGGTCGATCTGTATCTCGGCCGGATCCCCGATGGCCGCATCGCCGCCGGATTCGTGATGTACAAGGGCCCAACGGACTGGATCTATGCCTTCAGCGCCTCGGACCCGGAGCTGGTCCGCGAATACCGCGCGACCCACGTGCTGCTCTGGGCCGGGTTGAAGGCGGCCGTGGCTGCCGGGGTAGTACTCGACCTGGGCCGCACGGCACCGGAGCAGACCACCCTGGCCGAGTTCAAGCTGCGGTGGGGTGCCGCGACGGTTCCGCTGGCCTATGATTATTTCCCGTCGGCCGGCGGTCTCAACCAGGCCAGGCGCGACCAGGGACCACTGGCCCTCGCAGCCCGGATCTGGACCCGCTTGCCGCGGCCGGTGGCCCGGCTCGGTTCAGCCTTGTTCCGCTATCTCGGATAGATCATGGATTTCCTCTGGCGGCTGCGGAAGAAGGTCCTGAAGCGCTGGGCCCGGAACACATTCTTTCCGGGCTGGCGGGTGCAGCTGCTCAGGTGGTGCGGATTCTCCATTGGCCGCGGGGTGTACATCGCGGACGAGTTGATCATCGCCGAGGAACTGCGGAATCGCGGCATGCTCACCATCGGGGATCGGGTGAGCATGGCCCCGCGGATCACCCTGGTTACCGACTCCCACCCTAACGACTCCCGGATCCGTCCGTTCGCGCCCGAGAAGAGCGGTCCCATAGTGATCGAGGCGGATGCCTGGCTCGGCGCCGGTGTCGTGGTGCTGCCGGGCGTGACCATCGGACGAGGTGCGGTCGTCGGTGCCAACAGCGTCGTGACCCGGGACGTACCGCCCCTCCATGTCGTGGCTGGGCAGCCGGCACGCACGGTCCGGGTGTTGACCCCTCCACCGGACTGGACGTGATCCGCCTCGATCTCGAGGGCTCCCCCACCGCGGCGGAGCGCTGGGCCTTCGAGCTGCTGGTCGACCTCGCCCGGCTGCTTCCGCTCGACCCGGGCAGTTCCGGTGGGGTGAGGGCGGTGCTGACCGATCCCGCGCCCAGCCAACCTGCCTTTGCCGCGGTGCCAGGGTCCGTGAGGGTCAGCCGGACGGCGCTTCACCAGGTCGTGGAGGTCGCCGGCGCCGCCCAGGAACAGCGGAGCACGGCCCGGGACCGTCATGGAAGAGTGCCGGCGTCGGCCAATCCCTTGGTGCAGGGGGGCAAGGAGCGTGAGCTCCCGATCCACGGTCATGCGGAAGCACTCCTGTCCGCGGTCCGCGCCGCGGCGAGCGGGCAGCCGGTATTCCGGATCGGCGGCTGGCCGGAGGGGAAGACCTGGGCGGCTGCGTTTACGCATGACGTGGACATCGTGAGCGGCTGGCCGCTCTTCGCGGCGCTGCGGTGGCAGGAGCTCCTGTGGAAGGGCGAGTTCGGCCGTGCCGCCGGCGCCGTCGGGGCCGCGTTCGGCGCGATCGGGTCCGGGCCGGTGAAGCGAGGCGTCGAGGCGATCATCGCCCTCGAGCGGGAAGCCGGGGTGCGCGCCACCTGGTTTGTGCTGGCGGGCGTCCCGACCCTGCGTGGCTGGCGGCGGGGGGATATTACCTACCGGCTCAACGCGCCGGCGGCGCGAGCGCTGCTCGAAACCGTCGTCGCCGCCGGTCACGAGGTCGGTCTACACGGCAGCTTCCAGACCCGCGACTCCGCCGAGCTGATGGCCCAGGAACGCCACCTGGTAGCCCTGGTGGCCGGCAGGTCCCCTGATGGCGTGCGACAGCACTTCCTCCGGTTCGACCCCGGCCGCACTCCGGCGGGAGCCGAACAGGCCGGCTTCCGCTACGACGCCAGCTTCGGGTTCGCCGATCGCAACGGATTCCGGCTGGGGCTCGCCGAGGTGCTCCCGTTGTGGCAGGAATCGACCGGCCGAGCGCTCACCCTCCTGGAGGCCCCGCTTACCTGGATGGACCGAACCCAGAGCAAGTATCAGCGGCAGGAGGATCCGGAGCGGTGGGTCGAGGACGCGCTGACGCTCGCCGCAACCTGCCGGGATGCCGGAGGGTTGTGGGTCGGCCTCTGGCATCCGAACGTGATTCCTGCGCTCGGGTTCCCCGGCGCGCTCGCCGGATTCGGCCAACTGGTGCGGCGCATCGTGGCCGAGGCCCCTTATGTTGCGCCGCTGGCGGAAATCGTCGCCTGGCGGGCGGCACGCCGCCGTCTGCGGGGCAGGCTGACCCAGGAGGGTAGGGTGGAGCTGGTAAGCGACCAGCACGGCGGCTGGCGTATCGAGCTCGAGGAGCTGACGGCGGGTGGAGTATCCACACACCCCTGGCCAGGGCCGGTGCGTGGCTGACCGCCGTTCGTGGTGGCGCTGGGCCCAGGTGGCCCTGGCGCTGGGGGTCATCGTCTATGCCGCCCGCAGGCTCATCCGGGATTGGAACGCGTTCCAGAACCAGTCGGTCGAGTGGCGGGTCGAGCCGTGGTGGCTGCTGCTGTCCCTGGCCGTCGTCTGGCTCTCCTACGCAATCCTGGTGGAAGGCTGGCGCCGGGTGGTGCTGGCGATGCGCCAGCGACTGCCGTATCTGGACGCCGTCAGGATCTGCATGGTATCCAATCTCGGGAAGTATCTGCCCGGGAAGGTGTGGGCCATTGCCGGAGCGGCGATGCTGGCGGAGCGGGCCGGAGTCCAGCCGGCCGCCGCGGTCGCCGCGGCGTTCATTCTCCAGGCGCTGTCCCTGGCCAGCGGTCTCCTGCTGGTCGCCTTCCTCGCACCGGAGGCGGTACAGTCGCTCGGCCAGGGACCGCGGCTCATTCTTGGCACCCTCGCCGTCCTGGCGCTGGGCGGCCTGATTGTGTTCGCGGTGCCGCCGCTCCTCGCCAACCTGCGCCGCTGGCTGCCCAAGGCGGTGGCGGGCATCGAACCGGTCCCACCGGGCCCGCTCCTGCTTGGGTTCGCCGCCAACGTGGTGGCCTGGTCGGCGTATGGGCTGGCATTTCTCTGCCTCATCCGCGGACTCACCCCGGACGCCCACGTAACCTGGGGGCAGGCCACCGCGGTCTTCACCATCAGCTATCTGGTGGGATTGGTTGCCGCGTTCGCCCCCGGAGGAGTCGGGCCCAGGGAGCTGGCGTTCACGCTGCTGCTCGCGCCTACCGTAGGCTCGGGAGCCGCAGTCGGTCTTGCGGTCGCCACCCGGTTGCTCCTGACCATCACCGAACTCGGCGCTGCCTTGCCGTTCCTGCCCGCAATGCGGCGCGCATCCAGGGCCTCATGACCAAGACCTCCACTGCCACCCAGTCGGAGTCCACACCGCTGCCGGGTTGGGTTCCGCCGCTGGTCTTTGCGATTCTGACCCTGGTGGTGTTCCGGAAGTATCTCTTCTCCCCGCCGGGCACCATGCTGATCGGGAATGACACGATCGCTGCAGGGGTGATGATGCGGAGCTTCTTCGTCGAGCAGTTCCACCAGCTCGGGAGGCTGCCGCTGTGGAATCCCTACCTCTACGGGGGGGTGCCGACCATCGAGGCGGGAAGCGGGGACATCCTGTATCCGCTGTCGTTCGTCCTGCACATGACCCTTCCTCTGGTCACGGCGCTCGCCTGGAAGCTGATCGTCCACGTCTTTCTCGCGGGACTCTGCATGTATGGCTGTGTCCGCGCCTACGGCGCGTCGCGGACGGTGGCCCTGTTCACCGGCGTCGTGTGGATGCTGTCGGCGAACCTCGTGAGTCTCGTGCTGGGTGGGCAGGATGGGAAGATGTATGTCATCACCCTCTTTCCCGCCGCCCTGGGCCTGCTGGTCTCAGCCCTCAACCGTCCGTCCTTGCTCCGCTGGCTGTGGTTCGGTGCGGTAGCCGGGCTATTGCTGGTGGCTCACCCCCAGGTCTCGTTCTACGCCTGGGTGGCGCTCGGGGTGTACGCCCTCGCGTCCCTGATTGCCCGGCGGAAGGAAGGAACCCGGGCCCTGGTGGTCCGGCTGGGTGGTGGCCTGCTGGCCCTGGCAACCGCGCTGGGCGTCTCCCTCCTCGTACTGCTCCCCATGTACCGCTACCTGCGGGACGTGTCTCCCCGCGCGGGACCCGGCCTGAGCTTCGAAACGGCGGCCAGCTACGCGCTCAACCCGGAGGAAGTCGTCAACTTCGTGGTACCGGAGTTCTCCGGGGACAACGACACCTACTGGGGAAGGAACCCGCTCAAGCACAATTCCGAGTATGGCGGTGTGGTGGTGTTCGCCCTCGGCATCGCCGGGCTCATCGCCCTGAAGGGTGACCGGCGGCGGATCGGGCTTGGCTTCATGGCGGGGATCTCGCTGCTGTATGCGCTGGGGGCGACGACGCCCGCGTTCAAGCTCATGTACCTGACCATCCCGGGCCTCAAACGCTTCCGGGCTCCGAGCCTCGCAACCTTCCTCGCGCTGACGGCGCTCGTCGTCCTGGGTGCGCTGCTGCTGGAGCGGATACTGCGGGCCCGCGACGGAGCGGAGGGCCGCACCGCCGCACGGGTCCTCGCCGTGATCGGCGGCCTGGCGCTGCTCCTCGGCATCGCGGTCCAGGCAGGGGGGGCTGGCGCCCTGCGCCCCTGGTTCGCGGTCTTCGGGACGCCACCGGGGGCTCAGGCCCTGGAGGCAAACCTCCCCGCCATGGCGCTGGGCGGGCTGTTCTCCGCGATCTGGTGCGGCCTTTCCTGGGGCGCCCTCACCGCATGGCGCAAGGGGATGGTTAGCGCTACCGCGATGGTCTTGTCGCTCACGGGGGTCACCGCGCTCGACCTCCTTCGAGTCGATGCACCCTACATCCAGACGGCGCCATTCACCCAGTTCTTCCCGGAGGATCCGGGGTTTGCCAGCCTCAAGCAACAGCTAGGTCCTGGTGAGCGGGTGTTGCCGTTCCCAGGCCTCCTCCCGGGACCGGGCCAGGGAGGCTACCTCGCGACCTACCGGATCCCCGAAGTGTTCGGCTACCACAGCAACCAGCTGCGGTGGTACGACCAGCTCACCCGGCGTGAATCCCGTGAGGGCGGCGACCCGCGCTACTGGCCCGAGTTCCTGGTGAGTCCGGCGTTGCGGCTGCTGGCAGCACGGGTCGTGATCCTCCCTCGGCAAGTGTCGCTTCCGGGGTACGCACTGCTCGGCAGCAACCAGCAGCTCGCCATCTACCGGAACACTTCGGCGCTCCCCGCCGCGAGCGTGATCCCTGCGGTCAGGGTGGAGCCTGACTCCGCCAAGAGGCTGACCCTGCTCTGGGACTCGACCTTCGACGTCACCCGCGAAGCCCTGGTTGATTCTCCGGTACCAGCGATCGGGCAGGGGGGAGGGACGGGCACCGCTCGCCTGGCGGCGGAGGGCGCCGACAGCCTCGCGGTTGAGGCAACCACCACCGGGCCGGCACTGCTGCTTGTGAGCCGGACCTTCCACCCGTCCTGGCGCGCC
>JBGQJV010000040.1:0-24024 GCA_041499215.1 Gemmatimonadota bacterium
GGAGAATAACAGTAATGTCCGATATTGCTCCAGCACCATGGCTAATGGCAAGGACGTGACGAGGACGCGGATCGGCGTCTCCAAGGGTGCCGGCGCCGTGACCGCGCGCAAGCAGGCGGAGGAGGCGCTGCTCAAGGCGGGGGCCTTGCAGAAGGCGATTTTCAACAGCGCCAACTTTTCGAGTATCGCCACGGACGCGAAGGGGGTCATCCAGATCTTCAATGTCGGCGCCGAGCGGATGCTGGGCTACACGGCCCTCGACGTGCTGAACCGGATCACCCCGGCCGACATCTCCGATCCCGGGGAGCTGATCGCACGCGCCGAGGCGCTCAGCGCCGCCCTGGGGACCCCGATCACTCCGGGGTTCGAGGCCCTGGTCTTCAAGGCCTCCCGCGGAATCGAGGACATTTACGAGCTGACCTACATCCGCAAGGACGGCAGCCGCTTCCCGGCGGTCGTGTCGGTCACGGCACTGCGCGACGATCAGGGCGCCGTCATCGGCTACCTGCTGATCGGCACCGACAACACCGCGCGCAAGCAGGTCGAGGCCGAGCAACAGAAGCTCGATCAGCGGCTGCGCGATCAGCAGTTCTACACCCGCTCGCTGATCGACTCCAACATCGACGCGCTGATGATGGCCGACCCCTCCGGCATCATTACCGACGTCAACAAGCAGATGGAAGGGCTCACCGGCTGCACCCGCGACGAGTTGATCGGCGCCCCGTTCAAGAACTACTTCACCGACCCGGAGCGGGCCGAGGCGGCCATCAAACTGGTGCTCAGTGCCAAGCAGGTCACCAACTACGAGCTCACCGCGCGCGCCCGGGACGGGAAGGAAACGGTGGTCTCCTACAATGCCACCACCTTCTACGATCGCGACCGGACGCTGCAGGGGGTGTTTGCCTCCGCCCGCGACGTCACCGAACGCAAACGCCTCGATCAGGTGCTCAAGGAAAAGAACGTGGAGCTGGAGAGCGCGAGGTCAGTATCGGACAAGGCCAGCCTCGCCAAGTCCGCGTTCCTTTCCAGCATGAGCCATGAGCTGCGCTCTCCGCTCAATGCGATCCTCGGTTTTGCCCAGTTGCTGCAGTCGGGTTCGCCGCTGCCTACCCCAGCCCAGAAGGCCAGTATCGAGCAGATTCTCAGGGGGGGATGGTACCTGTTGGATCTGATCAACGAGATTCTCGATCTCTCGCAGATCGAGTCGGGCAATCCGTCGCTTTCGCCGGAACCCGTGTCGCTGGTCGAGGTCATGCGCGAATGCCAGGCCATGATCGAACCCCAGGTGCTGAAAAGCGGCATCCGCATGACATTCCCCCAGCTCGACATCTCTCCCTTTGTCCACGCTGATCGCATCCGGCTGAAGCAGGTTCTGATCAACCTCCTGTCCAACGCGACCAAATACAATCGCGCACAGGGTGCGGTAGAGGTGACCTGCAGCGCGAGCGGGGCACAACGCATCCGCATCAGCGTGCGGGACACCGGTGAAGGACTGCCCCCCGACAAACTCGACAACCTCTTCCAGCCCTTCAACCGTCTCGGCCAGGAGGCAGGCACCGAGGAAGGCACCGGCATCGGCCTGGTGGTCAGCAAACGACTGGTCGAATTGATGGGCGGCACAATCGGTGTAGAAAGCACCGTGGGGGTAGGCAGCGTGTTCTGGATCGAACTCAACATGGCGGCGGAACCCCACATTGCCGCCGACCCCGCCACACCGCCGGCGCCACTTCAAGGGCGTGTCGAACAAGGCCCGGGACTGCACACCCTGCTGTATATCGAGGACAACCGTGCCAACGTGCAACTGGTCGAGCAGATCATCGCGCGACGGCCCGATATGCGCTTGTTGAGTGCGGGTGACGGCGCACGCGGCATCGCGCTCGCCCGTACCCATCATCCGGCGGCGATCCTGATGGACATCAACCTGCCCGGCATCAGCGGCATCGAGGCCCTCGCCATCCTCCGGGACGATCCGGCAACCGCGCACATTCCGGTGGTGGCGATCAGCGCCAATGCCATGACCCACGACATCAGGAAAGGCCTGGAGGCAGGATTCCTCCGCTATCTCACCAAACCGATCAAAGTCGACGACTTGATGGAAGCGCTGAATGTGGCCCTTGCCAGCGCCGAGCATGAACCCGCCCCGAGCAGATAGGGCGGCGCGATACCGGTGCCAAGTTCAGCGGACATTCTTCGCGGCAACATCCTGATCGTCGACGATCAGAAACCCGACATCCTTCTGCTCGAGCAGATGCTGCGCGGCGCCGGTTATGCCCGCATTACTCCGACGATGGATCCGCGGGCCGTCTGCGCCCTCCATCGCGACAACCATTACGACCTGATTCTGCTCGATCTGCAGATGCCCGGCATGGACGGCTTCGAGGTGATGGAAGGCCTGAAAGCGATCGAAGCGGACGGTTACCTCTCGGTCCTGGCCGTTACCGCAGAGCCGGCTCACAAGCTGCGGGCGCTGCAGGGTGGCGCGAAGGATTTCGTCAGCAAGCCCTTCGATCTGGCCGAGCTCTTGATGCGGGTCCACAACATGCTGGAAGTCCGCCTGTTACACCAGGCGGCCCGCCATCACGGCCAGATGCTGGAATCCCTAGCGCTCCATGACCAGCTGACGGGGCTCGCGAACAGACGACTCCTGGCAGACAGACTGTCGATGGCCCTGGTCCACGCGCGACGGAGCAAGAGCGCCGTGGCCGTGGTGTATCTGGACCTGGACGGCTTCAAGCAGATCAACGACACCCTGGGGCACGCCGCCGGGGATACTCTTCTGCAAATGGTTGCGACGCGTGTGGTGGCGGCGGTGCGTGCCGAGGATACGGTGGCGCGCCAGGGCGGCGACGAATTTATCCTGGTGCTGTGGCACATCACCGGGCCCGACTATGCGGCCACAGTGGCGCGTAAGGTGATAGAGGCACTCTCCCAACCGTTTGACATCGATGGCAATAGCGTCAGCTTAACCACGAGCGTGGGTATCGCCATCTTTCCCTTTCATGGCGAGGACGTGGACGCGCTGATCAGGAGCGCGGACCTGGCGCTGTACGAGGCGAAGCGCGCGGGCAAGAATGTCTATCGCATCTCGGGGTGCACAGATGTGTCAGCAGCCGCGTACAGTCACCATGACGCGCCTCCATTCAGCGCGCCATTGCCGAATGCGTCAGTGACACTGAAGGATGGTCGATGAATGGTTGTCCCGTCCGATATCCTGAACGCCACATGCCTGATCGTCGATGACAAGGAGGCCAATGTCATTTTGATCGAACAAATGCTGCGCGGCGCTGGCTATGCGCGCATTTCTTCGACCATGGATCCGCGGGCCGTTTGCGCGCTGTATCGGGACAACCACTATGACTTGATCCTGCTCGATCTGCAGATGCCCGGCATGGACGGCTTCGAGGTGATGGCAGGCCTGAAGGCGATCGAAACGAACGGCTATATCCCGGTTCTGGTGATCACCGCGCAGCCTGGCGACAGGCAGCGGGCGCTGGCAGCGGGCGCGAAGGACTTCGTCAGCAAACCGTTCGATCTGGCCGAGGTGCTATTGCGGGTTCACAACCTGCTGGAAGTGCGGTTGTTGTACAAGCAAGTCGAGCGGGATAACCAGGTGCTGGAACAGATGGTGCAGGAGCGGACTAGCGAACTGCTCGGGGCGAACCAGGACCTCTTGCAGGAGATAGACGTGCGCACCGCGGCGGAGCAATCGCTCCGGAACGCCTGTGCCGAGATCGAGCAGCTGAAGAACCGGTTCCAGGCTGAGAGTATCTATCTGCAGGAGGACATCGCTCGCGAGTTCAATTTTGGCGAGATCATAGGGCGAAGCGAGGCCCTGGAGCGGGTGTTCCTCAAAGTTGAGCAGGTGGCGCCCCAGGACACAACTGTTCTCCTTCTGGGCGAGACCGGAACCGGCAAGGGGGCGGTGGCGCGCGCCATTCACAACCGGAGCGCTCGCCGGGATCGGCCCCTGGTCACCGTCGATTGCACGGCGCTCCCGGCGAACCTCATCGAAAGCGAGCTCTTCGGCCGCGAAAAGGGGGCGTACACCGGCTCTGATGCGCGGCAGATGGGCCGCTTCGAGCTGGCTGACCGCGGCACGATATTTCTCGACGAAATCGGCGAGATGCCAATGGAGCTGCAGACCAGGCTCCTCCGGGTCATCCAGGATGGCGAGTTCGAGCGACTGGGCAACCCCCGTACGATCAAGGTCAGTGTCCGGATCATCGCGGCGACCAACCGAAACCTGCAGGAAGAGATCGGCAAGGGCAGGTTCCGGGAAGACCTGTTCTACCGGCTCAACGTTTTCCCCATCACCATCCCCCCGCTCCGGCAGCGCAAGGAAGACATCCCCCTGCTCATCAAGTTCTTCGTGGCCAAATTCAACAAGAAAACAGGGAAACAGCTCGAGACCGTGGAGAAAGAGACCCTGAATATCCTCCAGGACTACCACTGGCCCGGCAACGTGCGCGAATTGGAGAGTGTCATCGAGCGGGCAGTGATCACCAGCCAGGGGGCCTCGCTGCGGGTACTGGACCGGTTCGAGGCGCCCCGGCTGGCCGGGGAAGCGCCCGGGCAGGACGTCAAGGCGCTGGGCGAGATGGAGCGCGATCACATCGTCCAGGTGCTCCAGAAAACCGGTTGGCGAATCGAGGGGAAAGCCGGGGCGGCGGTAATCCTTGGTCTCAACCCCAGTACCCTGCGCGGCCGGATCCGGAAGTACGGCATCCGTCGTTAGCACCGCTGAAGCGACCGGGTGAGGAGCCGCGGTCGCTCCCCGAGCCCACGCCGCTTGGCAGTTCTGTCAAATGCGGCGGCGGCCTCCGACGGCTTTCCCTTCCCTCCCATCCCTCCAGGAATCGTACTCCCCATACCCATCAACGCTTTACCAGTGTCCCTCCGGTTTCCTCCGCTCGGCACCCTTGATGCACTTGCAGGTGATCAGCAGTCGCCCAGTTCTGGACTGCAAGGGCTTGCTGGGACAGGAACAGGGTATGGAAGTGGCCAGCCGTCTGGCTTGCCACTCCAGCAGCTTCACCGAATCGATGGTCCTTCAGGAGGGACAATCATGAGAAACTCACTTGGACATGTAAAGATGGGGCTTGGGGCAATTCTGCTGGCCGCTCTGGTGGCCGGCTGCGGACAGGATGGCAAGGGAATCACCGGCAGCACCGCCGACGGGACCACGGACACCAGTCGGACCGGCCCTGCGCCGGTCGGTCTGGGAGCCTCCGGCGCTTTTGTGATTCTGGCAAAATCCGGCATCTCCACCGTTCCCCAGTCCGCAGTGACTGGCAATATCGGCGTGAGCCCGATCGCTCGCGGCGGCATCACCGGATTCTCGGAGACCATGGATCTCTCGAACACGTTCTCGACCTCGACTCAGGTTGTCGGGAAACTCTACGCTGCCGACTATGCGTCTCCCAGCCCGGACAATCTGGGCATCGCGGTACTCGACATGCAGGCGGCGTACACCGATGCGGCTGGCCGCGCCCCTGACCATACCGAGCTTGGCACCGGAAACATTGGCGGCATGACGCTTTCCCCCGGCACCTACAAGTGGAGCACCGGCGTCTTGATCCCGACCAATGTCACGCTCGAGGGTGGCCCCGATGATGTGTGGATCTTCCAGATCTCGGGCGGTATTACCCAGGCTTCCGGCACCAGCGTAATCCTGGCCGGCGGTGCCCAAGCCAGGAACATCTTCTGGCAGGCCGCCGATGTGGTCGCGATTGGAACGACCGCACACATGGAGGGGATCGTGCTGGCGCAAACCGGGATCACTCTGGCGACCGGCGCCTCCGTGAACGGGCGCCTGTTGGCCCAGACTGCGGTCACGCTGCAGATGAACGCGGTGACCCAGCCGTAATGGTGCGCTGACGTGATGGATGTCTGGAAACGCCCCCACCTTGGGGGCGTTTCGCTGTGTGTGAAGGAGCGAGGAACCCCGGCTTGGCGCCCAGCCGCTGTCACTCCGGCTCAGCTGCTCGAGGACGATCCACCCGACCGCGTCCGAGTCACCAAGCCCGATGGCACGACCCCGGTCCTTGAGCACCCCCGCCTGCTCGGGGACACCCTGTTCGGTGCGGCGGAGCTCAAAGGGGGCTTACGGGGCGATACAGTCGCCTCCCAATGGCCGACCTCCGCAATGTCGAGGTGCGGCAGCCAAACGGCCTGAAGACGATCGGCTTGGCCCTGGGGCTGGCAACGGTCGCCGCCGGTACCTACCTCGCGATCCTCCTCAACAACTTGCCTACAAACTGAGGCAAGGCCCGGTCGCCACGCCGCCTAACTATCGCATGACGCTGACACTCCTCGGCCGTCGGTCTTCTAGGTCCCTAGACAACTAGCCGTCGTCACACTCGCTGGCGCCAGCGCGCCTCGGCCTGCAGCTTATGCGTGACGTTAGACGTCAGCGCAGGACTATCCCCCACCACTGGTCCTTTGGCTGAGCCCACATCCCTGCGCGACAGGCTCCTGGAGGATACGAGACGGCGTTTGGCCGCCTCGCAGCATCAAGCCCCTGTCGCCCTTCTCCTTGAGCTTCCCCTTGCCGAGCCACTTCCGACAAATGGCTCCACGACCCGACCATCGGCGCAGCTTCCCCCGGATTGTGTCGCCGTACCGGCTTCCTTCGAATGGGTCGCATACCTTCATGGTCTCCGAGCTTTGTTTCTGTGCCACGCTACTGCGACGCACGCTGCCAAACTCCTTGCGGGCCCGGCTTTGGGACAGGGCCCAGCGGGACGCGACACAGGCCCTGAAGCGGCGACTAGGCGTAGTGATCCCGTGGGTGTTCCATCGGGACGGCCAACCCATTCTGGACCTGCGGGCGGCCTGGGATGGGGCGTGCAAGCGGGCGGGACTGGTCGGGATGATCCGCCACGACTTCCGCCGGACGGCGGTGCGGAACCTGGAGCGGGCGGGGGTGCCGCGGTCCGTGGCCATGAAGCTGGTGGGCCACAAGACCGAGTCGATCTACCGGCGGTACGCGATCGTGAACGAGCGGGATCTGGCCGAAGGGGTCGCGAAGTTGGCGGCGCTGGGTGGACAGGCCAAGCGCACAGTGCTCCCCTTCCCCGGGGGAACTCGCACAGAAGACGCACAAAAGGCGGGGTGAAGGGGTGCAGGCGAGAACCAGAGGGACCGCGCTAACCGTATGCGGTACAACGAGTGCCCGAGGCGAGAGTCGAACTCGCACGGGGTTGCCCCCGGCGGATTTTGAGTCCGCTGCGTCTGCCATTCCGCCACTCGGGCCAAGCGGCGGAGTATCGTGGGCAGCGGGTGGGAATGCAAGCGCGGAACATTACGGAGCCGTGCAGCCGACTCTGCCGTAGGGAAACTCGATCCGCCGATTGCCGCTGCCCGCCTTGCCTTCGATCCACGCGAGCACCGAGTCGGCTCCCACACGCCGGTAGCCCACCCGCTGGGGAAAGTCGTGGGTCGGGTTCTCGAACACGATCTGGTCGCCCTCCGGCGATCCGGTCGAGGTGAATGTCGCAGGCTCCTGGCCCGAGGGGTGGGCCTCGTACGTCGCGCCGCCGGTGGCGAGCCTGAGAATGTTGAACTCGTAGTCCTGGACGGTGCCGTTGCGGACTGTCCGGCCACTCCCCAGCGTCATCCCGCCGAGCGGAGCGAGCCACTGCTCGTCAACCACGGTGGATCCCCGGGTGAGCCGCCAGCAGCCCGCGAGCCAGCCGAGGGGCGGAGACGCCGGACGATCCGGAGCGGACGGTCCGGCCAGCAGAAGAACCGACAGGAGCGTGGTAGATGCCGCACGCATCAGTGGCCTCATGAGAAGGTGTTTCGCATGATAGCCATGCCTCTGTCCCTCAGTCTTGAATGAACCCGACGTCGGAGCCTACGCTGGAGTACGCCGAGTGTCGGCCCACCGCGTCACTGGGCTCGAGGGTCCGGTGTATCTGGGCGCTCAGGGCCCCGGCGGATCCCCGGGCAGGATTCGAGCCGGTGTTCCCCGATGGCTGCATGGAGCTGGTGCTCAACCTCGCCGACCCGTTCGAGCGCGCGCTCGGGGGCTCGGTCGAGCGGCAGCATCGCACCCTTCTGGTGGGGCAGATGCTGGGGCCCATCAGGATCCGGCCTACAGGGGCCACCGACCTCATCGGAATCCGGTTTCAGCCCTGGGGTTTCCGCCGCGCGGGAGCCATCGATCCGACCGACTTGATCAATCGCACCATCCTGGGCGACGTTTTGGCCCCGACCCTGCCCCGTCTGGTCGCGGCGCTGGCTGAACTGCCGGGCCTCGACCGCCGATGCCGCTCCCTGGCTGCTGCCCTCGCCTCGGGCCTTCTCCCGCCGATGCGTGGCGAGCCTCCGCCGGCTTTGGTGGCGCTGGCCCGTGGACGGACACGGTCGGTCTCCGACGCCGCCCGGGCGGCCGCAATCACCCCGCGCCATCTCGAGCGGCTGAGCCAGCAGTGGATCGGGATACCGCCGCATGAGCTGGTCCGACTGGCTCGCTTCCAGCGTGCCCTGCACCGCCTGCGGCATCAACCGACCATACCGCTGGCGCGGGTCGCGCTGGAGAGTGGTTTTGCCGACCAGGCGCATTTTACCCGGGATTTCGGCCGCTTCGCCGGGGTCACGCCTTCGGCCTTCCGGGCCTCGATCGGCGACCTGACGGCGGCCTTCATCTCGGATCCCGGTGGCGTTGCTCCCGCTGCCGAGCCGGCCGACTAGCTTTCCCGCCATGCCCCCACAGAGCCACCCGCCAGGCCTCCACCCCTGGCACGATATCCCCACCGGTCGGGAGCCTCCCTCGGTGGTCAACGCCATCATCGAGATTCCCACCAACGAGCGGAACAAGTTCGAGCTCGACAAGGAGCTGGGGATTTTCCGCCTCGACCGGGTGCTGCACAGCGCGGTCCACTACCCCGGGGATTACGGCTTCCTGCCCCGTACCCTCGGTGACGACGGCGATCCGCTCGATGTGCTGGTCCTGATGACCATTCCGGTGTTCACCGGCTGCCTGGTCGAATGCCGGCCCATCGGCCTCTTCCACCTCATCGACCGGGGCAAAGCCGACGAGAAGGTGCTGGCGGTGCCGCTGGGCGATCCCTATTCCGACGGGATCAACGAGCTGGACGACATCCGCCAGCACACCCTCAAGGAGGTCGAGCACTTCTTCCAGGTGTACAAGGATCTCGAGGGGGTGACGACGCGCACGCGGGGGTTCGAGGGGGCGGCGGAGGCCCGGGAGGCGATCAGCCGAGCGATGGCGCTGTATAAGAAGAAGTTTGGCGGGAAGGGAAAACGGTAGGCGCCGCGCAGCTGTGCGGCGCTACACTATTCCAACGATTTCGGCGGCCCGAGAATCTCCCGCCAGATGAACGCCTGCCGGAGCTGGTCCGTCGGGTAGCGCTTGCCAGCGGCGTCGAGCGCGTCACCCTGGCGGATGGTCTGATCAAAGGCGGCGTGGTCCGCGGCATTGAGCGGGCGGTTGCGGGCTTCGACCTCACGGATCCGCCGTTGCACCACCGCCTCCGCCGCCTCGTCCTGATCCACGACCACACGCAGCCGAGAGCGGAGCAGCTCCTCGCTCCCCAGCCGGCCGGGCCTCTCCAGCGACCCCTGATCCTCGAGAGACGTCCGCTCCTCGATGTCCTCGGCGGAGGGAAGCTGAGTCGCACTGTGCCGGCCCAGCGGGCCGCGCTCCGTCTGCGGCGTCTGCGCCATGCGGCCGGTTGGCAGGGGGCGCGGCCGCTCCTGCACCTTTCCCCGGGCTACCAACCCCATGCGTCCCTCACGCGGCGCGGCGGGTTTCGGCTCGATGCGGCGGGGCGGCGCCGGTCTGGCCTCAGCCTGCTTGGCCTGCTTCACCCGCTCGATCTCCCGCAACACCGTCTCGAGCGAGAATCCCTCCTCTTGTGCCGGGGGGGGCCCCGCGGCCGGTCCCGGAGGTGGGGTGCGCGCCGCCCCCCGCTTGCGGCCGGACCGGGACAGGAAGTTGAGAATGAAGTAGATGACCGCGAGGACAGCCAGTCCTTCGAAGCTCGCGGCCTCGCGCAGCTCCGGCACTCAGCCGCTCTGACCGGTCGAGGTCTCGCCCTGGCCGGCGATGGACTGCCGCATGCTGGTATCGGCCTGCAGGTTCCGGTAGCGCTGGAAGTCCATGACCCCGAGGTGGCCGCTGCGGAAGGCCTCGGCGATGGCCAGCGGCACCTGGGCCTCGGCGGCGATCACCTGAGCCCGCTGCTTTTGCGCCTCGGCCTTGAACTCCTGTTCCATCGCCACTGCCAACGCCCGGCGCTCCTCCGCCTTGGCCTGGGCAATCCGTTTGTCCGCCTCGGCCTGGTCGGTCTGCAGCTCCGCGCCGATGTTCTTGCCGACATCCACGTCGGCGATGTCGATCGACAGGATCTCGAAAGCCGTGCCCGCATCGAGCCCCTTGGCCAGCACGGTCTTGGAGATCATGTCCGGGTTCGCCAGCACCGCCTTGTGCGTCTCGGCTGAGCCGATCGCGCTCACGATTCCCTCGCCCACGCGGGCCAGGATCGTCTCTTCGCCAGCCCCGCCCACCAGCCGGTTGATGTTGGCGCGTACCGTCACGCGGGCGATGGCAAGCAGCTGAATCCCGTTCTTGGCCATCGCGGCCACCTTGGGGGTGGTGATCACCTTCGGGTTGACGCTGACCTGGACCGCCTCGAAGACGTCTCGTCCCGCCAGGTCAATGGCGGCGGCCTGCTTGAAAGTGAGCGGGATGCCGGCCTTGTCCGCCGAGATGAGCGCCCGGATCACCCGCTCTACGCTGCCGCCGGCGAGGAAGTGGCTCTCGAGGTCGTTGGTGGCGAGGCTCAACCCGGCCTTGTGGGCATTGATCAGGGAGCCGACGATGGCACCCGGATTCACCTTGCGGAGCCGCATGCCGAACAGGGTGCCGAAGCCGACGTGGACTCCGGAGGCCACCGCGTTGATCCACAGCGCCACCGGAACGAAGCGGAAGAAGATGATCAGGGCGATGAGTCCGATGAACAGCAGGGCCACAAACAGTCCTGGGCCCAGCGCGGAAAAATCGTTCACGTTGCGTGCTCCGGAGTGGGGGGCGCCCGAAGGCACCCGATGGGTCGCGCGGCCCGGTATTCCGGCTCGCGGACCGGGGAGATCCAGCTAGACCTCGCGGGCCGGCCGCACCACGTGCCGGTATCCTTCCGCGCGCACGACTTCCACGCGAGCCCCGCTGTTGATGTAGTCCCCCTCGGTGACGACGTCGATCCGTTCGCCGTCGAGCGTCGCCACCCCCGCGGGGCGCAGGTCGGTGAGCGCCACGCCCTGCTTTCCGATCAGGTCGCCGCGCGGCAGCGCCGAGACATAGCCTTCGGCCGAGAGGGACGCCTCCTGGTGGATCAGGCCGCGGAACCGGCGGCTGTTGGGCAGATGCCGGAACCACGCGAAGGCCACCGCAAGCGAGATGAACACGCTGGCGCCGAGCACCGCGAGTGCCTGCATCACATCCCCTCCAGTGGGGAAGTTCCCCAGCATCGCCAGCACCACCGCCGCGCCGATGAGGAGCGCGCCCAGGATACCCGCCACTCCGAAGCCCGGAAGCAGGAACACCTCCACGGCCACGGCGACGAAGCCGAGGCCCAGCAGGATGACTTCTTCCATGCCGGCCAGACCGAGGATCAGGCTGGAGCCGAAGAACAGCCCGAGCGAGGCGAGCCCGATCAGCAGGCCCAGCCCGTGGGCCCCGGCCTTCACCTCGGCGAGCAGCGCGAGGATTCCGAGCGAGAGCAAGAGCGGCGACACGATCGGGCTGGTGAGGAAGCGGACGACCATCTCAGCCCAGTTGATATCCACCGCCTGGATCCGCGCACCGGACAGCCCGACCTTGGCCAGCAGCTCGTCCTCGGTCTCCACCTGTGCCTTGGCATAGCCGACCCGGAGCGCCTCGCTGGTACTCAGCGTCACCAGCTTGCCCGGCTCGACCACGCCAGGCACGCCGATGCTCTCGTCCACCATCGCCTCGGCGATGTGCGGGTCGAGACCACGGGCCTCGGCCAGGGCACGGAACTCCGCCCGCATGGCGCTGACATACTTCTCCGGCAACTTGGTGCCCTGCCCATCCACCGGCGTGGCCGCACCCAGCACCGCGCCTTCCCGCATGTAGATGCCGTTGGTCGCGAGGGCAATCAACGCCCCGGCGCTGTAGGCGCGAGGGTTCACGAACGCGTAGACCGGGATGCGGGAGGCGCGGATGGCATCGGCGATGCGCTCCGCCGCGTCCACGCGGCCGCCGGGGGTATCGATGTCGAGGTAGACGGCGGCCGCGCCCCGGGCGTTCGCTTCCCGGATGCCGCGGGCGATGTAGGGCGCCAGGCCGTTCTCGATGGTGCCCTCCACCTCGAGCCGGTAGACCACCGAGGGGGTCTGCGCGCCGAGGGAACCGGCGCTCAAGAGTGTCAGACCGAGCTGCACCATACCGATACAACGACGCATGTTGTCCTCCGGGGAACTGTCCGGAAGGTAGTGGCGCCGCGGAGTGGGGGGTAGGACGGGCGGGAGGGCGGGAACGAGGAACCGGCGGGAGAGCATCATGGCGCGTTGAGGTTTCCCGCCCTCCCGCCGTTCCGCCTTCCCGCCCGAATCAGGGCCTCAACAACCGCCGCCTGGGCGCGTTGTCCTGCGCCTCCTCGACCCGTTTGAGCAGCCGGTCCTGCAGAATCAGGAACTGGGCCCGCTGCACCGGATCGAGAAACGCGGCGAGATCGCGTACCTGCGATCGGTACGTTTCCACATACCGCACCTTGTTGTCCAGCAGCTGGTCGGTGAGCCGGGCGACATTGTCCTTGTTCGCCGCCACGCCCGGACGCAGCTCCGCCGCCAGCCCCTGCCGGAGCCGTCGCTCCTCGGCTTCGAGGGTGCGGCGTTTCACGAAGTAGATGCCCACCGTTTCGCGGAGCTTGAGCGCCTGTTGATCGGAAAGGCCCAACTCCTCCTGCACCCGCGCGGCGAACCGGTCCTCGATCTGGCGGCGCAACTCCCCCGCCCGGCCGGAGTCATCCCCGGGGTCCTGCGCCACGAGGGGACCCGCGCCGGCCAGGCTCAGCCCGAGGAGCAGCAGCGTCACGGTCCGCATCAGCCCTCCAGGGAGCGCAGCACACGCTCGAGTTGATGGTCGTCCAGATCACCGAAGGACGGCGCTGGCCCGGGAGTGACTTCCCCGACCGGCGCATCCAGCCCATCCAGGACCGTCTGCAACTGCTCCGAGTCGAGCGACTCCAGCTCGGCCAGCGGAAGGCGGAAGCCGGCGTCGGCCGTGACCGTCAGGTTCGTATCCGGCCCTACCGCCGCGCCCGACCCACCGTGATTTCGCCCGGTCCAGACCACGAGTGCTATCGCCGCCGCCGCCGCCAGCGTGGTGACCCAGGCCCCGCGGCTCCACCGATCCCGGCGCCGCCGGGCGGCGACTCCCACGAGCACGCCGGCTGCGAGTCGTGCCGGATCGATCGCCGCGGCCGCGCGGTCTCCAAGACTTCTGGCCTGGACCGCCAGGCGCCACTCGGCGGCACATTCCGGGCACGCGGCCAGGTGGGCCGCTTCATCGGCTGTCCACCCGACCTCGCCGTTTATCACCCGGGGCATCTTGTCGCTCAGGATGTCACACAGCTCTGTCGTCATGCCACCAGCTCCTTGAGCCGTTTCACTGCGTGGTGGTAGTGCACCCGCGCCGCCCCCGCCGTGGTGTCCAGCGTGCGGGCGATGGTCTCGTAATCCATCCCCTGCTGCGCCCGGAGCAGGAACACCTCACGCTGCAGCCGCGGCAGGGTCGCCAGGCCGGCAACCAGCCGGCGCTCGGCCTCGGTCGCATCCAGCGCCATTTCCGGATCGTCAGCGGCCGGGAGATCGCTGTCCTCGATCGCCACCATGGTCCGCCCGCGGTGCTTCCGGAACTGATCCTTGAGCAGATTGCTCGCGATCGAGAGCAGCCAGCTCCGGAATGCCGCCTCGCCCCGCCACCCATGCAGGGACCGGAACGCCCGGATGAAGGTCTCCTGGACCAGGTCGTCCACATCACCCGCATCAGCCCCCGCCCCGGAAAGAAACCGAGCCACCGGTCCCGCATGCCTGGTAACCAGGGCCGTCGCAGCCCGCTCGTCCCCCGCCCGGTAGGCGCGGACGAGGTCGGCGTCCGCCGGAGCGGGAGGGGGGGTGGCTGCCGGCCCGGTCATCAATGGTAGAGAGACGATTCCGTCCGGGAGTTGTTAAGTTGGCTGCCCAGAGGAGCATGGCCACTTCCCACGGACGCCGCAAGCGGGCCCGGCTATCTTCCTGCCCACACCCCAGCCTGGAATGTCCAGTGGCCGAAGTTGTCATTACCGCCGCCGTCAGAACCCCAATCGCCCGAGCCGCCGGGGCCCTGTCCGAAATCCGGGCAGACGACCTCGCCGCAGTGGCCATCAAAGGGCTGCTCGAGCGCTCACGCCTCCCGGCGGACCGGATCGAGGACGTGATTCTGGGGTGTACCAACCAGGCCGGAGAGGACAACCGGAACGTGGCGCGAATGGCGGCCTTGCTGGCCGGCCTGCCGGTTGAGATACCCGGCCAGACGGTCAACCGGCTGTGCGGCTCGGGGCTGCAGGCCGCGGCGAGCGCCGCCCACGCCATCAGGTCCGGTGAGGGCGATGTGTTCGTTGCCGGAGGGGTCGAGAGCATGACTCGCGCCCCCTACGTCATGCTGAAGTCGGGCACGCCGTGGAACCGGAAGCCTCCCCCGATGGCGGACAGCACCGTCGGCTGGCGCTTCACTAATCCTGCGATGCCGAAGGACTGGACCATCGCCCTGGGGGAAACGGCTGAGCGGGTGGCCCAGCGCTATGGCATTACCCGACGGGAGCAGGATGAGTTCGCGGTGGAGAGTCAGCGCCGGACCCAGGCCGCCCTCGCGGGCAACGTCTTCAAGGATGAGCTGGTGCCGGTGACTGTCCCCGACGGCAAGGGAGGCACCACCCTGTTCGCTGCCGACGAACATCCCCGGGCTGGCGTCACGATCGAGGGGCTGGGCAAAATGAAGCCGGCCTTCCTGAAGGAAGGGACGGTCACCGCGGGCAGCTCCAGCGGCATCAATGATGGAGCGGCGGCACTGGCGCTGCTGAGCCGGGAGGCGGCCCAATCGCTCGGGCTTCGGCCCCTCGCGCGGGTGATCGCCAGTGCGGTGGCAGGGGTCGATCCCTCGGTGATGGGACTCGGCCCCATTCCGGCGACCAGGAAAGCGCTGACCCGCGCCGGACTCGGCATCAAGGACCTGGATCTGATCGAGCTCAATGAGGCATTCGCGGCACAGTCGATCGCCTGCACGCGGGAGCTGGGACTCGACCCCGCGCGGGTGAACATCTACGGCGGCGCCATCGCACTGGGCCACCCCCTGGGCGCCAGCGGGGCCCGGATCCTCGCGACGCTGGTCCACGCGCTCGAGCGCACCGGCGGACGATACGGCCTGGCCACGATGTGCATCGGGGTCGGCCAGGGAATTGCGATGATCGTCGAACGAATCGACTAGGCGCCACACAGCAAGGTGGCCAGTTCGGAGTTCCAAGTTCGAAGTTCGAGGCAGATAGACGCCTGCTACTTTGAACTTGGAACTTGAACCTTCGAACGCGGACAGTATGCCTCCACTCGTCATAGCTCACCGAGGTGCGTCCGGCCAGGCGCACGAAAACTCCCCCGCCGCCTTCCGCCGCGCCGTCGAACTGGGCGCCGACGGGGTGGAGCTGGATGTGCACGCCACGACCGATGGCGAGCTGCTGGTGCATCATGATCCTGACGTGCGGGGCGTGGGACGGATCGGCGAGCTGCCCAGTTCCGCATTCGAGGGTTACCGGCTGCCCAACGGGGAGGCGATCCCGACGCTGAGCGAGGCCCTCGCCCTGCTGGCCGGCCTCATGGTGTGGGTCGAGGTCAAGACCCTCCCCTCCACCTGGGACGCCGTCCTCATCAGGACGCTGGAGTCCGGCCCCACGCCGACGCGCTACGCGGTGCATGGTTTCGACCACCGAATCGTCGCCCGCCTGGGGGAGCGCCGTCCCGGACTGCACCGCGGGGTGCTGCTCGCCTCGTATCTGCTCGACACGCTCAGCGTGCTCAAGAGCGCAGGCGCCGACACCCTGTGGATGGAAACGTATCTCATCGATGCCGACCTGGTGCGCACCGTCCATGGCGCCCGGGGCCGGGTGATCGCGTGGACGGCCAACGAGGAGCGGGAGATCCACCGGCTCGTCGCCCTCGGTGTCGATGGGATCTGCGGCAACTACCCCGACCGCATCCGGGCCGCACTGGGCTAGGAGTCGCGGCCCGGGCGGTCAGCAGCTACTTTGGGTGCTCTGCGCCCGGCCAGGGCCGGGCTGCCCTCGCGATACCACCGTTCAAGGCCCCAGCGTGATTCTGTCCCAGACCGGTCTGCTGCGTTTCCGCCTGCCACGTCTGTTCCTCTCCGCGCTCCTGGCATTCTCCATCGCTCCCGTCCTTCCGGGACAGGCAACCGGACGGATCGCGTTCGAGCGTTTCGCACTGCCCAACGGCCTGGACGTGATTCTGGCTCCGGACCACTCGACCCAGGTGGTAGCGGTCGACGTCTGGTACCTGATCGGCTCGCGGGACGAGCCGCCCGCCAAGGCCGGGCTTGCGCGCCTGTTCGGCCGGCTGATGTTCGCCGGCTCCGCCGACGTCCCGGCGGGCGTCCATGCCGAGTTGCTGGAGCAGGCCGGCGGACGGGTCGATGGCGACGTGGAGGAGGATGTGTCGCGCTTTTCTCAGGCGGTGCCCTCCAACCGGCTCAACCAGGCGCTATGGCTGGAGGCCGACCGGATGCGTGGCATCGTGATCAACGATACGACAGTCGGTGCGAGTCGAGCCGGCCTGATGGATGACCTACGCAGCAGGACGACCGGGGAGCCGTACACGGCGATCGTGGTGGACGCAGTCGCGGCCCTGTACGACTCGACGGCCTGTCCGGGTTATTCCCACCCACCGATCGGGCGGGTTGCCACCATCTCCGCCCTCACGACCCAGGATGCGGCCGACTTCCTGAACCAGCACTATCGTCCGAATGCCGCGCGACTGGTGGTTGCCGGAGACTTTGACCCCGCCCTCGCCCGGAAGATCATCACCGACTATTTCGGCGGAGTCGGCCGTGGTCCGGAGCCCCACCCGGCAACCTGCAGCGCGACGTTTTCCCCCGGGGTACAGCGCCGGACCGTCAATGATCGCCTCGCCACCCGACCCGCGGCGGCGCAGTTCTACCGGATCCCGGCGCACGATCATGCCGACACGCCCGCCCTCGACCTGCTCGGCATCATCCTGGGACAGGGCCAGGGCGGCCGGCTGACCGCCCGGTTGACCCGGGAGCTCGCCGCCGCGTCGGCGGTCCAGGGCGGAGTGCTCGGCACCAGGCAGGGTCCCGGGGTGTTCGGGCTGTTCGCCGTGGCCGGACCAGGGGTGAGCGGTGACTCGCTCGCTGTCTTGCTCGCGGACCAGGCGACTTGGGCAGCGGGCGAAGGCCTAGCCGACGCCGATCTGGAACGGGCGCGCAACATCTACCTCGCGACCGCGGCGAGCCGGCGCGAACGGCCGCTGGACGTGGCGGAGGTGCTGCAGCACGCGGCCACCTTCCACGGCGCTCCCGACGCAGTGAATACCGAAGTGGATCGAGTCCGCGCGGTCACCCTGGCCGATTTGCGCCGGGCAGCCGCAACCTGGCTCAAACCGGCGAACGCACTGACGGTGGTGATCACCTCCGGGGGGGCCTCGTGAAGGCGATAGTCCAGGGACTCATCGCCCTCGTGCTCGCTGCTCCAGCGCTCGAGGCCCAGTTCCCCACCGAGCCGCCGGCGCCCGAGCCGGTCCTGCCTTTCCCCCTGGGCACGGCAAAGGAGGTACTGCTGCCAAACGGGCTTCGCCTGGTGGTGCTGGGGCAGCCGCGTCAGCCGGTGCTGTCGCTGACCCTGGCGCTGCCGGCTGGGACAGCGTTCGATCCGAAGGGCAAGGAAGGCACGGCCGACCTGCTCGGACGCCTGCTGACTCGAGGAGCGGGCGGTCGCACTGCCGCCCAGCTGTCCACGGCGATCGAGTCGGTCGGTGGTTCGCTGGGTGCCGTCACCGATCCCGACCTGCTGAGCATCCAGGCCGACATCCTGTCGGCCCATGCGCCCCTGGCTTTCGATCTGGTGGCGGACATGGTGCTCCGGCCCGGTCTCGACAGCAGCGAGCTCGAGTCGGCCCGAGAGGTGGTGCTCGCGACGCTCACCACCGAGCCGGGCGACGGAGGCGCCCTCGCCAGCCGGGTGTTCCTGATCGGGGCTTATCGCCAGCTTCCGTACGCCAGGCGCCCCACTCCCGGGTCACTCAGCCGCATCACCCGGGCCGACCTCGAGGCTTTTCGGCAGGCCCGGATCCGGCCAGCAGGATCGGTCCTCGTCGTCGCGGGCGACATCACCCTGGCAGATGCCCAGCGGCTAGCGGTCCGCGCGTTCGGCGGATGGAAGGGCCTCCGACCCGCCCCGCTGCCGGCCCTCATCCCGACCCCCACTCCGCGAACGATCTACCTGGTCCACCGGGGCGGCGCCCAGACGGCGGACATCATCCTGGGCAACACCACGTTCATCGGCAGCGACACCGCCTACTTCGCCGCCACAGTGTTGAACCGGATCCTGGGCGAGGGGCCGAACTCCCGATTGGTGCGCTCCCTGGGCAATACCCACGGGTGGAGCCTCGCAACCGCATCATCATTCGAGCGGACCGACCGGCTCGGGCTGTTTCAGGCAACGGCCGAGGTCCCCACCCAGGTGGCGGATTCCACGGTGCGGGAGATCCTGGCGCAGCTCGATCGTCTCCGCACCGAGCCGGTACCGGCTCGCGAACTGGATCACGCCCAGGAATCACTCGCCGGAGAGTTCCCGCTTCGGCTGCAGACTGTGTCGCAGCTGGCGTCGGCGCTGAGCCAGGCGAAGATGTTCGGCGTGCCCGCCAGCTACATCACCGGCTATCGGGCGCGCATCGGGAGGGTCACCGCCGCATCGGTTCGCGCGGTGGCGCGGCGGGTGTTCGACCCGCAACAGACAACCATCGTGGTGGCGGGAGACGCCGCCCGCCTGTACGGACCCTTGAGCGCCCTGGGACCGACCCGGATCTTCGCGGTGAACGGCCGGCCGCTTACGCCGGAAGAGGTCCGCCCGACGGCCGGTCAGCTGCGGCTGGACCTGAGCCAGCTGACCCCGCGGACCGACTCGCTGGTGATTCTGGCCCAGGGCCAGACCGTCGGGCTGCAGGTCGCCGAGATCGCTCGCGCCGGCGACAGCGTGGTGTACACCGAGCGCACCTCACTCGGGCCCCAGCTCAACCAGGTCACCCGACTGGTGTTCGATTCGGCCGGCCACATGCGGCGGCTGGACCAGACCGGAAAGGTCCGGGGACAGGATACCAGGATCACGTTGAATTACGGCTCGGGCCGGGTACGGGGGCAGGCGCAGGTCATCGGCGGCGACGGCCACCCGCAGTCCTTCGCGGTGGACACTGCCGTGGCTCCGACCATCATCGACGACAACGGGCTGGTGGCGCTGCTCCCCACCCTGCCCTGGGCGCTCAACACCCGGTGGACCATCCCCATCTTCGGGTCGGGCGAGAACCGGGTGCGGAACGTGACCCTCACCGTTGCCGATATCGAACAGACCGCGACACCTGCCGGCACCTTCGAGACCTACCGGGCCGACCTCGATGGCGCGAGCCAGGCGGTCTCGTTCTACGTGACGACCGCGGCCCCGCATCGCCTGGTCCGCATCACCCTGGCGGGGTCACCGGTGGAATTCCTCGCGGTCACCAAGCCGTAAGCGCGGGCCGGGGCAGCTCTGACCGGCGTCACCCAGGGGAAGGAGCTCACATGCTCTCACGTCCGAAATCCGTGCTGTTCCTCGCCGGGATGCTGGGCTGCGCCGTCGGCGCGCAGACCACTCCCCCGTCGTCCGCTGCGCCGGCGGGCGCCGGTCCCGGCCTGAGTTGGGAGCGGGCGCAGTATCCGTCGACCTACCACCGGCGGCCCAACCCTCCGGTCTTCATCCGCAACGCGACCGTCCTCACGGCGGCGGGACCGGAGTTGACGGGAGCCTCGGTCTATTTCAAGGACGGCAAGATCGTCGCGGTCGGCAAGGATCTCTCGCCGCCGGCCGATGCTACCGTGGTCGACGGGACCGGCAAGTACGTCACGCCCGGGGTCATCGACACCCACAGCCACCTGGGAGTGTACGCGGCGCCGGGCACCTTCGGCGAGGATGACGGCAACGAGGCGACCAATCCCGTCACCGCGCAGGTCTGGGCCGAGCACAGCTTCTGGCCGCAGGACCCGCAGATCCCGTTGGCCGTCGCCGGCGGCGTCACGATCATCCAGGCCCTGCCGGGCTCGGCCAACCTGATCGGCGGCCGCTCGGCGACCCTGCGGCTGGTGCCGGCGCGGACGGTCCAGGAGATGAAGCTGCCGGGCGCGCCCTACGGGCTCAAGATGGCCTGCGGTGAGAACCCCAAACGGGTGTACCAGAGCCGCGGACCGTCCACCCGCATGGGCAACATGGCCGGGTACCGGGAGGCGTTCATCCGGGCAGAGCGCTACCGGCAGAAGTGGGACGAATGGCTCAAGGACCGGAAGGGGACACCGCCGGACCGAGACCTTCAGCTGGAGACGCTCGCCGACGTGCTGCGCGGGAAGATCCTGGTCCACAACCACTGCTACCGGGCGGACGAGATGGCCCAGATGCTGGACCTGGCCCGGGAGTTCGGCTTCAAGATCCGCTCGTTCCACCATGTGGTGGAGGGCTACAAGATCGCCGACCTGCTGGCCAGCGAGGGCGTCGCGGCCTCGGTGTGGTCGGATTGGTGCTGCTTCAAGATGGAGTCGTTCGACGCCGTGCCCCAGAACGCGGCCCTGATCCAGCAGGCCGGCGGTCGGGCCATCATCCACTCCGACGACCCCATCGGGATTCAGCGGCTCAACCAGGACGCGGCCAAGGCCATGTACGCCGGCCAGCAGGCGGGAATCGCGATCACCCGCGAGCAGGCTATCCGCTGGATCACCGCCAACCCGGCCTGGGCGCTGGGCATCGACTCGCTGACCGGCACCCTCGAGCCCGGCAAGGCCGCAGACGTGGTGCTCTGGTCGGGGGATCCGTTCTCGATCTACAGCAAGGCGGAGCGGGTCTACAACGACGGCTGGCTGGTCTACGACCGGAACGACCCCAAGCACCAGCCCGCGACCGACTTCAATCTTGGAATCACCGAGCCGGGGGTGGGACGATGAGCGGGCGGTCAGGCGGACCGGCGGACCGACGGACAGTTGTTGGGTGGATGGGATGGATCGTGGGGTCAGCGCAACTAACCGCAGCCCTGAGTCTTCTGGCCGCGTGGCCGGCTGCTCGCCTGACCGCGCAGACGGTCGCCATCACCGGCGCTACCATTTATCCGGTGAGTGGCCCCAAGATCGAACGCGGCACCGTGGTATTCAGGGATGGACGGATCGTCGCGGTAGGAGCCAATGTGGCGGTCCCGACCGGGGCCACTCAGGTGGACGGGACGGGCAAGGTCGTGACTCCCGGCCTGTTCCACGCGCGGTCCACCCTGGGTCTGAGTGAGGTCGGCTCGGTTTCATCCACCAACGAGGCCAACCACAGCGGCGATGTGAATGCCGCGTTCAATGTGGCGGAGGGACTCGATCCAGCGACGCCGCTCATTCCCATCGCCAGGCTGGAAGGGGTGACCACCTCGTTGAGCGGCCCCACCAACGGGCTGGTGGCGGGCCAGGCGGTCCTGATTGACCTGGCGGGCGACCGGGTCGAGACCCTGGTGGCCAAGTCGCCGGCCGCGATGGTCATCAACCTCAGCGAGGACAGCAAGAGTGCCGGGGGCGGCAGCCGCGCCGGGGTGCTGCAGCGGCTCCGCCAGCTGTTCCTGGACGCCCAGGAGTACGACAAGCGCAAGAACGACTACCGCAAGAACGCCATGCAGGAGCTTTCCGCGAAAGCGGAGGAGCTGGAGGCGCTGGGGCCGGTGCTTCGGGGGGAGCTCCCCGTCGTGGCGGTTGCCAACCGGGAGAGCGACATCGCCAGCGCCCTCCGCTTCGCGCACGAGTTTCGCCTTCGGCTGATCGTCGCCGGAGGCACCGAGGCGTGGAAGATCGCGGACGACCTGGCCCGCGCGCGCGTACCGGTGATCATCAACCCGATCAACGACATTCCGACGTTCGACGGTCCAGGTGCCCGGTTCGACGGCCCGGCCCTCCTGGCCCGGGCCGGCGTATCGGTGATCATCATCGAGGGCGAGACCGGCGGGGCGCGGAACCTGCGCTGGGCAGCCGGCCATGCGGTCCGGTTCGGCATGGTGTGGGATAGCGCGCTCGCGGCAGTCACTCTCAACCCGGCGAAGGCGCTCGGCGTAGACGACCGCTACGGCTCACTCGAGCCGGGGAAGGTCGCCAACGTGGTGGTCTGGTCCGGGGATCCGCTGGACTTCTCCAGCCACGCCGACCAGGTGTACATCCGGGGAGTGGAAGTGCCGGCGAAGAGCCGCCAGACGGAGCTGCTGGAGCGGTACCGGACCTTGCCGCCGAAGTACTAGGCCGTTGGCTGCTGGCCGTTGGCCGTTGGCCATTGGCTGGTCCCTGGAAGAACAAGACCCTCCGCGCGGCTCACGGAGGGTCGTTCTGCTGCGGGGCCACCGACGGCCGCGGCCCAATGGCCAACGGCCTATTTCACCTCTGCCTCGCCTGACTCCGCGCCCGGAGGCGGGGGCGCTTCGTTGACCGTCACCAGCTCGCCTTTGGTGGCCGCCATTTCCCGTTCCACCCGGGTGATCGCGGCGTCGAGATTGTCGATGCGCACCAGCCAGGCATCGATCTCGAGAGAGTCCACCGGCTGGCCACGCTCACGCCGGTGCATCAGGTAGCCGAGCTTGCGGGCGGCCTCGTCGCGGTCACGCTGGAGGCGGAAGCGTTCGAGCTGGTGACGGCCTTCGTCGAGCGCCTGCTGCGCCCGCTTGCCGAAGGTTTCGAGCTCGCTGTTGAGTCGCTGGATAATCCCTGCCATCATTCCCCCCCGGTTCGGGTTCTGCCGCAATCTAACGGCCTCAGCCCCCTTGGTGTTTCAGGCTGCTACCGCCGGAAGGGAGTCACAACAAAAAAGGGGCCGCCTCTCGGCGGCCCCGAAAAGCGGAGAGCCAGGCTTAGTTGCCGGCGGCCGCGGCCGGATAGACCGAGACTTTCATCCGCTTCTTGTCCTTGTGCTCGAACTTCACCACGCCGGAAACCAGCGCGAAGATGGTGTGGTCGGTGCCCAGCCCGACGTTCTTGCCCGGGTGAAACTTGGTGCCCCGCTGCCGGACGATGATGCTCCCCGCGAGCACCTGCTCTCCGCCGTAGCGCTTCACTCCCAGAAACTGCGGATTGGAGTCGCGGCCGTTGCGGCTGGAGCCGACACCCTTCTTGTGAGCCATGGTATCCTCAGCCGACCGTGACGTCGGTAATGCGAACCTCGGTGTACTTCTGCCGATGCCCGGTCTTCCGGCGATAGTTCTTCCGCCGCTTGAACTTCCAGATGTACAGCTTGATGCCCTTGGCGAGCCCGACGACTTCGGCGGTGACCCTGGCACCCTTGACCAGCGGAGTACCCGCCTGGATGCTGGTGCCGTCCGACGCGAGCAGCACCTCGTCGAAGGTGAGCTTGCTGCCAGGCTCCGCATCATCGATCAGCGGAATCTGCAGCGTGGTTCCCTTCTCGGCGCGGAACTGTTTCCCGGCCGTGCGGAAGATCGCGTACATGGCGGACTCGCGGTCGAAAAAAGCCGGACATCAAGAGCCCGCAAGTCTAGTGGGGGAACGGGGTTCTGGCAAGGGGCACGGACAGGCGGACAGGCGGACAGACGGACAGACGGACAGACGGACAGACGGACAGACGGACAGACGGACAGACGGACAGACGGACAGACGGACAGACGGACAGACGGACAGACGGACAGACCGAAGGTAGGTCGGATCCGGCA
>JBGQJV010000041.1:0-23864 GCA_041499215.1 Gemmatimonadota bacterium
CCCTGCGAACAGGCAAGTGACGAGCATGACCGAAGCCGTCACCCGTGAAACTCGTCTGGCGACCTCCATCCGTCGCGCACTGTCAGGGGCTCCTGCGCTCCTCCTCGCCCAATCTGGGGATCGGTGCGGCCCTGAGACTGTGACCGCCAGTCAGGAGCAGTACTCGTCCAGCTGATCGATCCCGATGAGGACCTCCCGCGGCTTGCTGGAACCCGGCGGCTGCGGACCCAGAATACCCGCCAGGTGCAGCTGGTCGACGATCCGGGCCGCCCGGCCGTAGCCGATCGACAGCCGGCGCTGCAGCAGCGACGTTGACCCAGCCTGATTCTGCACGCAGACCTCGGCGGCCTCGCGGAACAGCGGATCCCTCTCCCCCGCGTATCCGCCGGCCCCCGCACCCTCTTCGTCCGCCTCGAGCGCACGCATCAGCGCCAGAATGTCCGGCTCGCTCCCGGGGATGACGGCCTGGGTGGCACGCGCCTGACGGCGGCCCTCGTACCAGCCCATCACCCGTTCGGTTTCCTCGGTCGCGATGTAGGCCCCCTGGAGCCGCATCGGCTCGCTCTTGCCGGGCGGCAGGAACAGCATGTCGCCATTGCCGAGCAGCGCCTCGGCGCCGTTCTGGTCGAGGATGGTCCGGCTGTCGACCTTGGACGCCACCCGGAAGGCGATCCGGCTCGGGAAATTGGCCTTGATCAGGCCAGTGAGCACGTTCACCGAGGGACGCTGGGTAGCGAGGATCAGGTAGATCCCGATGGCACGCGCCTTCTGGGCCAGGATGGCGAGCGGGGTCTCGACCTCGCCCTGCACGGTCATCATCAGGTCCGCCAGCTCGTCGACGATGATCACGATGAGCGGGAGCGCACCCTCGCGGTACTGATCGTCCTCCGGCGCCTCCGGGGGACCCGGCTCGGGCTCGGCGCTGATCGAGGCGATGGTCGGTTTGGGCCGGGGCGGCTTGCGAAGCGGCTTCCCCTCCTCGGCCTTGCGGTTGAAGTCGGCCAGGTTCCGGGCGCCGTTGGCGTGCAGCAGTTCGTACCGCCGGTTCATCTCGATCACGCCCCACTTGAGCACCGTGGCGGCGTCGTTGTTGTTGGTGACGACCTTGTGCCGCATGTGGGGGAGCGCATTGTACATCGAGAGCTCCACCATCTTGGGATCCACCATGAGCAGGCGGAGCTGCTTCGGGGTGTAGCGGTACACCAGACTGGTAATGATGGTGTTGATCGCCACCGACTTGCCCGAGCCGGTGGCGCCGGCGATGAGCAGGTGCGGCATCTTGGCCAGATCGGCGATGACCGGCTTGCCCTCGAGGTCCCTGCCGAGCGCGATCGGCAGCGCGGCGCGGGAGGCCTCCCACTCCGGTGCCTCGAGCAGCTCGCGCAGCGTGACCATGCGTGCCGTTGGGTTCGGGATCTCGACGCCGACGGCGCCCCTCCCCGGAATCGGGGCCACCCGGATGGACTGGGCCCGCATCGTAATGGCCATGTCGTCGGCCAGCGCGGCGATCCGCCCGACCTTGACCCCCGGCGCCGGCACCACCTCGAACTGGGTCACCACCGGTCCGGTGGTCCGGCCCGCGATGCTCCCCTCCACCTTGAAGGTCTTGAGCGTCTCCAGCAGCACCTGCCCCAGCCTGTCCAGCTCCGCCTCCCCGGCATCCGTGTCCTGCGCGGGAGGGGGAGCGAGCAGCTCGATGGGGGGGAGCTCGGTCTCGTCCGCGGGATTGCCGAGCGGGAGGTCACCCTGGGGCTTGGCGGCCTTCTTCGGCTTCTTGTCGCGCTTCGGCGGCGGGAAGAACGGGGCATCATCGGTCTCCCCAAGGGCGGGAAGGGCGGAAGCGGCGGCAAACTCGTTCCCGCCCTTCCCGCCCTTGCCGCCGCTCCCCCCTGCCCGTGCCAGACGACCCAGCGGATGCCACGCGATGGTCGCGATGGTAAGCGCACAGAGCAGCACGAAGCCGAGCAGTGCGCCACCGGCGACGCCCACGGCCTCCACGACATAGAACGCGAGGAACCCCGGCACGACGCCGGTCAACTGTGGCGCGAGTTCGACCGAATCGAATTGGACCGGACGCACGCCGGCAACTACCCCGACCAGAAACGGAATCAGCAGGATGAGGCCGGAGACCAGCACGGCGGTTCGCTTCATGTCCAGCCGCGGCAGGCGGTCAAAGCCGGCGAGGCCAAGCCCCAGACCCAGGAAAGGAAAGCCGAGTGCTCCGAGACCCAACCCGCGCCACAGGGCCGCGCCGAGCCATTCTCCGATGGGCCCGGTGAGATGCACCGGCACCAGCGTCAGCCCGAGGAAGCTGCCGAGGACCAGCGCCACGATGGCGCCCAGATGGCGGCGGCCTTCTTCGCTCATAGACTAGGTACGGCTGAAGCTGGCGGGGGTGTCGGAACCACCCGCCGGTTCTGGAACTGGGCCAGCACGGGGTAGGCATCCACCCGGGCGGCGTCGGCCACGTCGTCCTTCAGGCCGAGCTCGGCCAGCTCCCGTCCGCCCTGGCTGGCGGCGAGGGGGCGTTCCCAGCGGCGGCCGTACCGGCGCACCAGGTCGAGGGTGGCGAGCGCGCCATCGTTGAGCCCCTTGCGACCCCTTCCTCCCCCGAGCGCGGCCTCCACCAGGCGGCCGGCACAATAGGCGTCATCCAGCGCAAAGCGCTGTTCCCGTCCGGCGCACACCACCAGGATCTCCTCCTGGCGCTCCCAGGCCTCGTGGGCGCGGGCGCTGGCAAGGGTGAAATTGGCGGCACAGGCGAGATAGACGTGGGGGGCGTTGGCCACGGCCAGCAGGGCGCCGGTGCCGTTGCTGGTGGTCATGACCACGGTCTTTCCGCGAACCACCTCGGCGGTCATCTCCCGGGGTGAGTTGCCCAGGGCGAACCCCGGAATCTGCAGCGCGTTTTGTTCTCCGGCGAGCACGGTCTCGGCAGTCCCGAGCGTCTGGGCCAGACGGAGGGCCTCCTCCGTGCTGGCCACGGGGACGACGGCCCGGGCGCCATGGTAGAGCGCCGCGCACATCGTCGTCCCGGCCCGCAGGATGTCGATGACGAAGGCGGTCCGGCCCTGGACCTCAGCGGGGGTGAGGCCGGCGGCGGTGAAGACGACGTCCAGCTTCATGCTTCGGGGCGGAGCAGCTCCGGATGGCGCTCGAGGAACTTCGTGTCCACCTGGCCGGCAACAAACTCCGGATGCCGGATGATCCGGGCGAGGAACGGAATGGTGGTGGTGACCCCCTCGATGATGAAGCTGTCGAGGGCCTGTCCCATGCGGGCGAGCGCTTCGGCCCGCGTGTTGCCATGGACGATCACCTTGGCCAGCAGTGAATCGTAATACGGCGGGACGGTGTAGCCCGCATACACGTGGGTATCCAGCCGGACCCCGGGGCCGCCGGGTGGATGGTAGGCGGTGATCAGCCCCGGCGACGGCTGGAAGTTGCGGTAGGGATCCTCGGCGTTGATCCGGCACTCGATGGCGTGTCCCCGGAGCCGGCCACCCTCGCCACGGAAGCTGATTTCCTCGCCGGCCGCGACCCGGATCTGCTCCTTCACCAGGTCAAAGCTCGTCACCATCTCGGTCACCGGGTGCTCCACCTGAATCCGGGTGTTCATCTCCATGAAATAGAAGCTGCCGTCCGCGTCCAGCAGGAACTCCACTGTTCCGGCGCCGACGTAGTCGATGGCGGCCGCGAGACTGACCGCCGCCTCGCCCATGCGGGAGCGGAGTTCCGGGCCCAGCGCGGGGCTCGGGCTCTCCTCGATGAGCTTCTGGTGCCGCCGCTGCACCGAACAGTCGCGCTCGCCGAAATGGACCACCTTGCCGTGGGTGTCGCCCATGACCTGGATCTCCACGTGGCGCGGGCGCGCGAGGTACTTCTCAACATACACCTCGCCGTTCCCGAACGCCGCCAGCGCCTCGTTCTGCGCCAGCGAGAACACCTGAGCGAACTGCTCCGGATCGTGAGCGACCCGCATCCCCTTGCCGCCACCGCCCGCCGTGGCCTTGATGATCACGGGGAAGCCGATCCCCTCCACCTGGGCCAGCGCCTCCTCCATGTCCTGCACCGTGCCCGCGGTACCGGGCACGGTGGGGACCCCGGCTGCCTGCGCCAGCCGCTTGGCGGTCGCCTTGTCACCCATCTGCCGGATCTGCTCGCCGGTCGGCCCGATGAAGGTGATCCCCGAGGCCTTGCAGGTGTCGGCGAACTCGGCGTTCTCGGCGAGGAACCCGTAGCCCGGGTGAATGGCGTCCGCTCCGGTGATCTCGGCGGCGGCGATCAGGTTGGGGATACGCAGGTAGGACTGCCGGCTGGGGGGAGGTCCGATGCACACATCGTCGTCGGCAAAGCGCACATGCAGCGATTCGCGGTCGGCCTCGCTGTAAACGGCGACCGTTCCGATTCCGAGTTCCCGGCAGGCGCGAATGACCCGCAGGGCGATCTCCCCGCGGTTGGCGATCAGGACTTTCTTGAACACGCGAGTCTCCGCGATCGCCGACCGCTCCCGCAACCCGGTCGGCGATCAGGACGTGCTTGAACACACGAGGCTCCGCGATCGCCTTCCTCACCTGCGGCCCGGCCGGCGACGAGTACCTTCCCGGCCATCAGGGCGTCAGGTCCTGGGACAGGTCGGCCTTGGCGCCGCTGGTCGCCGCCCCGCTGAACGTCCGGTCGGAGGCGGAGCTGATGCCGGAGGCGCGGAGGGCGAACTCGCTGGGGTTGGTGGAGTAGAACAGCGCGCTCTCGTAGGAGATGACTTCTTCGCGGTACCACCGCATCAGCGACTGATCGAAGCTCTGCATCCCGTAGGCCTCGGTGCCCTCCGAGATGAGGTCCGGGATGTTGAGTTGCTTCTCGATATCCCGGATGTTATCCGCCACGGCGGCGGTGTTGATCAGGACCTCGGCCGCCGCCACCCGACCCTTGCCATCCTTGCGCGGGACCAGTCTCAGGCAGACCACCGCGGCGAGCGCGGTCGACAGCAGCGAGCGGATCTCCTGGTGCTGGTGCGGCGGGTAGAAGGAGATCACCCGGTTGATGGTCTGGGTGGCGTCGGTGGTGTGCAGCGTGGAGAACACCAGGTGTCCGGTGTCAGCCGCCTTCAGTGCGACGTCCAGCGTCTCCATGTCGCGGATCTCGCCGATCAGGATGACGTCGGGATCCTGCCGCAGCACGTGCCGCAGGGCGGTGCCGAAGGCGAGGGTATCGCTGCCCACCTCGCGCTGCGAGATGTTCGCCATCACGTCACGGTGCAGGAACTCGATCGGGTCCTCGATCGTGATGATGTTGACCCGCCGGTTCTGGTTGACATGGTTGATCATCGCGGCCAGCGAGGTCGATTTACCCGAGCCGGTCACGCCGGTCACCAGCACCAGCCCGCGGGGCCGGAGCGCGATTTCCTCGAGCACTTCCGGCAGGCTCAGCTCCCGGATGGTCCTCACCTCGTAGGGAATTGCCCGGAAGGCGAAGGCCAGGGTGCCACGCTGCTGGTAGATGTTGGTCCGGAAGCGACCCACGCCCGGCACGCCGATGGCAAAGTCCGCCTCCTTCTTCTCGGCGAACTCCTTGACCTGGCGCGGCGTCATGATCTGCTCCGCCAGCAGCTTCAGGTCCTCGGGCTTGAGCGGTTGCATGTCCAGCCCGTTGAGCTCGCCGTTCACCCGGATGGTGGGCGGGCGGCCGACCTTGAGGTGCAGGTCGGAGCCATTGCGCTGCACCATCAGCGAGATGGCCTGCTTGAAATTGAACGGGGGTAGCAGGTTGGACGGAGCCGTCGTCTCAGCCATTGGGATCCACCCGGAAGAGAACCGTGCCGAACTCGACCGGCTGCGCGTCCTCGACCAGTACCTCGCGCACCACCCCGGTCACTTCCGCCTCGATCTCGTTCATGATCTTCATGGCCTCGATGATGCACACCGTCTGGCCCTGGGTGACCCGGGTCCCGACCTTGACGTATGGCTCGGCCCCCGGCTCGGGCGACTTGTAAAAGGTGCCCACCATCGGCGACTTGATGTCCTTGAGCGCGGTGGCCGCCGGCGCGGCCGCGACCGCAGGGGGTGGTGCCGCCGCCGGCTGGGGAGCCGCCGGCTGCGCCCCGGCCATCGGAATCGGAGCGGCGTGGTGCAGCGAGTTGCCGGTTCGGGTAATGACAACACCGGTCTCGAACCACCCCTTCACCTCGATCGAACCGATCTCGGGGAATTCGTGTAGCAGCTCCGCCAGCTTGCGCACGTCCTTGAGCTCGACCGGCCGGATGCCGGGCTGCTTGGCCAGCATTTTGGCGAGGTCCTGGGCATCCTTGGGATTCATGGCTACCAGGTGTCAGGTTTCGGGGTTCGGGTGTCGGCCGCTCGGGCCGGCCGGGGCTCGCCAGCCGCCCCGACACCAGACACCCGGCACGTCCAGCTCAGACAAGCTCCACCAGATCCACCGCGTTGTCGGACAGGAGCTCCGGACCCTCGGCCGCTAAGTGCACGTCGTCCTCCAGCCGGACGCCGCCCCAGCCGGGAAGATAGATGCCGGGCTCCACGGTGACTACCGCGCCGGCGGGCAGTGCTGTCTCGGCGGTGGCGGACAGCCGCGGTGCCTCGTGCACTTCGAGTCCGAGCCCATGACCCAGGGAGTGGCCGAAGGCTTCTCCGTAGCCGCGCTGGGCGATGACTTCGCGCGCCAGCTGGTCCGCCTCCCGACCGGTCATGCCAGCCCGCACATTCTCCAGCGCCCGTCGCTGGGCGAGCCGCACGGTGTCGTACACCTGGCGCTGGCGTTCATCCGCCCGGGCGCCCACTACCACGGTTCGAGTCAGGTCGGCACAGTATCCGTCCATCTGCGCACCGAAGTCAAGCAGCAGCCACTCGCCCTGCTCCACCGCGCGCGGGCTGGTTCCGGCATGCGGCAGTGCGGCGCGCGGCCCCGACGCGACGATCGTGGGGAACGGGTGCCATTCGCTTCCCCGCCGACGCAAGGCGGCCTCGAGCCGGGCCGCGATGGCGAATTCGGTGTCACCGGGACGGACCGATGGGAGGACTTCGGCCAGGGCCTCGGTGGCCAGCGTGGCCGCCCCGCGGATTGCGGCCACCTCGCCCGAGTCCTTGATCACCCGCAGTCGCTCGACCAGGTCGCCAGTAGGCTCCCAGCGCGGCACCCCGAACCCCTCCAGCCGTTCGCGGTCCTTCACCGTCGCAACGTGGGCCTCGAACCCGCCGATCCCGACCGGACGCTCCTGAACCACCCGCTTGAGCCGGTCCCAGACATTGACCTGGTCGATCTCCACCCGTGCCGCGTTGCCCACCTCGCGCGGAGCCTGGGAGGCGTATCGATAGTCGGTGACCAGGATCGCATCCTGCGGCCGCACCACCAGCAGGCCGCTCGAGCCGGTGAAGCCGGTAAGGTATCGGATGTTGGGGAGCGACTGGACCACCAGCGCGTCGAGACCGAGCGTCGCGAGCCGCTCCCGCAGGGCGGCCTGACGCGGGTCCCGGCGATCAGCGCTCACGGAGTTTGCCGACCAGCGCCTGCAGCCCGAGCAGATATCCCGCCGGCCCGAAGCCGGCCACGATGCCCAGCGCGAGGTCGGCGAGGCGGGAGTGCCGCCGTTCCGGTTCGCGGGCGAAGATGTTGGAGAGATGCACCTCGACGAACGGAATCCGCACTGCCAGGAAGGCGTCCCGAATGGCGAGGCTCGTGTGCGTAAAGGCCGCGGCGTTGACCAGGACGCCGTCCGCCTGGCCGCGCAGCCCCTGCACCGCCTCGACGAACGCGCCCTCGTGGTTGGTCTGGGTCCAGCTCAGACCAACCTCCAGCCGTGCCGCCTCGGCACGGACCAGCTGCTCCAGCTCCGCCAGGGTCATCCGACCGTAGACTTCGGGCTCACGGGCGCCGAGCAGATTCAGATTCGGCCCGTTGAGAACGGCGACCCGCATCAGCGCTTGAGGCTCTTGAGCCAGTTCTGGAACTGGTCGAGGTCCTCTTCGGAGGCGCCGGAGGGCCGGGCGGGCGAGGAGCTCTGACTCGAGGAGCCAGGCCCGCCAAAGAACTGATCGAAGGAGAAGGCGTCGGGTCCGTTGACGGGCTTGGCCGGGGCAAGACCATCCGAGACGGAGCGTGGGGCCGAGGCCGCCGGCTCCTCGCCGAAGATCGCGCTCAGCGACAGTGGATCCCGCGCCGGACGAGTGGGAGCGCCACTGTTGTCCTCCGCCGGCGCCCCCTGGTCGAACCCGCTCACCGCTCCACCGCTGCCCGGCCGCGCATCCGCCAGCGAGCGGAAGAACGATTCCACCGATTCCCCGCCGGTATCCACCGCCACGTACGTGTGGCGTCGCGGCGCGCCGGCGTTTCTGGCTTCCAGCTCCCGGATCCGATCCCGCAGGTGGACATCGCCCGGCTGCCGCTCCGCCAGCGCCCGATACACCCGGAGCGCTTCGGCCGCGTGACCCTGCCGGGCATACAGCTCCGCCATGGTCTCGGTCAGGATCGGCTCGGGCTCGCCGATTGCGGGTTCCGGCGCCTCTTCGGCCTGAGGCGACGCGAGGTCCGCCTGGGTAATGCGACGGACGCGGTGCGGCTCCGGCTGCGCGGCGTCGTCCGGGAAGATCAGCTTGAGCTCCGCGCTGCTCCGGTTCTCGGCCTCCGCCACCGGCTGCGGTACCGCTGCCACCGGCTCGGGCTCGGGTTCCGGCTCGGGCGGGGCAGCCGCCTGGGCGACCGGCTCAGGCTCCGGTTCCGGGATGATCAGCGGAATGTCGGGCGCCAGGGCAGCCTGCTCCTGGGTGTCGTCGAACAGCCACGAGGGCGCGGATACGAGCGACTTGCCCACGGGCGGTTCCGCCGGCGGCTCGGTGGAAAGCTCCTGGGTTGGCATGGCCGCCAGGGCCGCCAGCGAGTCCGGTGGCTCCGTGTTCCAGGAGTCGCGGGCCTCGACGATCGGCTCCGGCGGAGCCGCGGCGCCCGATCGGGCCGCGGATTCCAGCAGTTCATCCGCGCCACTCGGGGTCTGGAATTCCGAGGAGCCCTGGCCGGAGAACCTCAGCTCTTCCGAGGCGTCGGGCGACTGGAACTCCGACTTGCCCCCGGTGGAGAGCTGGAGGTCGGAAGTCGCGTCCGGAACCTGGAACTCGGACTTGCCGGGTGACAGGTCGAGCAAGGAGGTGCTGTCGTCCGGCGCCTGGAACTCGCTCGCCCCGGCCGGCCGGATCTCGATTTCCGCGACGGTCTCTTCCACTCCGATGGTGAACGGGCCGCTCGGCCGGGCCGGAGGTTCGGCCGTCGGAGGCACGAACCCTTCGTCCACGTCGAGGCCCGCCAGCGGTGCGACCTCCCTCGTAGCGCCGGAGAGGTCCAGCACCACCGGCTCCAGATCACTGATAGGCGCCGGTTCGGGAGTAAAGAGCGGTGTAACCGGAGCGGCCTTGGCCTCCGCCTCCGGCAGCACGCGGCCTTCCGGCGGGGCCGCCGCGGACTGGTCCAGGAAGCTGTCCAGGGCCTCATCGGCGAACGCGGCCACATCGCTCACATCGTCGATTTCGCCCGCGCCCGCCTCGGCGCGATCCTGAACCTCCGGTGCGGGAGCGGGCTCCCCGCGGGGGGTGAGCAGTACCTCCACCGTCGGCGCCACGGACGAGGCCGCGGGGGTTTCCTCCCGGGTCATGAACTCGGACGACAGGACCCGGGCCGCTGCCTCGCGAGCCGCGCTCACCCGGGTAAACTGGTCGCGCGCCTCGTCGTTGCTGGGGTCGACCGAGATCAGCCGGGAGAGCCAGTTGTTGGCCTCAGCCAGACGACCCTGGCGCTCGGTGATGTCGCCTAACGCCTTGAGTGCGATGACGTTCTCGGGATCCAGATCGAGAACATGGGCAAAGGCCGCCTCAGCCGGGCCGTCCTCTCCCAGGTCCAGACAGCACCGTCCCAGCACGATGTTGCCGGGGATATGATCGGGGTGCAGTTCGAGGCCCTGCCGCAGGACGTCACGGGCGAGGAGGTGGTCGCCGTTCTTGCGCAGGACCTCCGCGTACGGTGCGAAGACCGTTCCCTTGGGATTGTCCCTCCACCGGCGCTCGAGCTTCTCGATTTCGCTGTTTGGTGGCATCCCGGGCTCTGTCCCTAAGTTGTTGTGGGGATTGAACAAAGATTAGCGACGGCCGGAGTGACTGTCAACCGGTGGAGGGCCCCTTTGGCTTGTGATTCGGCCTTACCGGGCTTAGACTTAGCCCGCTTTTTCGACCGGATCCTCCTTGCAGCAGGGCAGCCCTCTATGATGCAGGTTTTCCGCAGCATGGCCGGCAAGGTCGCCGCCGCGGTGTTCGCCGTTCTGATGATCGTGTTCCTGCTGACCAGCGTCGACTGGCGCCAGGTGACCGGCGGGTCTCGCACCAGCGTCGGGACGATCGATGGGGTGACCATCCAGCTTCGGGCCTACCAGTCGATGGTCCAGAGCCAGATCGAAAACCAGCAGCGCCAGACCGGGCGGTCGCTCAGCGCCGAGGAGGTCGAGGAGGTCCGCAACGCAGTGTGGGACGAGCTGGTGCAGCAGCAGGCGCTGGAGCGGGAGTACCGGGAGCGCCATCTGAACGTCACTCCGGAAGAGATCGCCACGGCGATCCAGGAGAGCCCGCCCTCGGAGGTCCTGTCGGCCCCCACCTTCCAGACCGACGGCAAGTTCGACGAGTCCAAGTATCAGCGCTGGCTCCGCTCGGCCGAGGCGGCCCAGGTGATCCCCATGCTCGAGGCCCAGTACCGCGACCAGCTGCGGCGGAGCAAGCTGTTCCGGGTGGTCACGGCGGATGTTTACGTGTCGGATCCGGGGCTCTGGCAGTCGTGGAAGGACGCACACGACAAGGTCACGATCGACCTGGTGACCATTCAGCCGCGGAGCGCGGTTCCGGATTCCGCGGTCCACCTCACCGACCCGGAGATCCGGCAGTACTACGACTCCCATAAGGACCAGTTCAAGCGGCCCGAGACCGCCTATTTGAGCTACCTGCAGCTGCTTCGGTCGCCGGACCAGAGCGACACTGCCGCTGCCCGAGACCACGCCCTGCAGCTGCGCAAGGAAATCCTGGACGGCTCACCGTTCCAGGAAGTGGCCAAGCGCGAATCGGCCGACACTGCCTCCGGCGCGAAGGGCGGCGACCTGGGTGAGTTCGGCAAGGGCGTCATGGATCCGGCCTTCGAGCGGGCCGCCTTCTCGCTGCCGATCGGTACGGTGAGTGAGCCGGTGCTCTCGGCCTTCGGCTATCACCTCATCAAGGTGGAGTCGCGCAGCAGCGGCAAGGTGAAGGCACGCCACATCCTCATCCCGATCGAAATCGTCGGGGCCCATCGCGACCAGCTGGACGCCCGGGCCGACAGCCTGGAGGCGCTGGGCGCCGAGAAGGTCGATCCGATGGCCCTGGACACGGCGGCCCGGGTGCTCGGCCTCAAGCTGGGCCAGGCACTGCCGCTGCAGAAGGGCGGCCGGGTCCAGGTTGGCCTCCAGGTCGTGCCCGATGCCGGCGTGTGGGCCTTCCAGGCCAAGCCTGGCGAGACCAGCCGGATCGTGGAAGTGTCATATGCCTACTTCCTCTTCCGGCTGGACAGCCTGGAACCCGAAGGGGTCCGGCCGTTCGAGAAGATCAAGCAGAGCGTGGCTCTTGCAGCAACAACCGACAGGAAGACGGAGCTGGCCAAGGGCGTGGCCGACAGCCTCGCCAAGCGGCTGGCCGAGGGTAGCACCCTCGATCAGGCTGCGACAGCGCTCGGTTTGCCGCACCAGCAGCTGGGGCCCTTCACCCGGATCAATCCGGCCATCCCCAGCCCCCGGGTCGTGGGTGCGGCGTTTGGGGTAGACCAGGACAAGACCAGCGGCGCCATCAATGCCGAAGAGGGGATCTACTTCCTCAAGGTGGTCAAGCGGGAACCGGCGGATTCCGCGGAGTTCATCAAGGGCATCGACGACTTCCGTGCCCGCCAGGTCCGGCTGGCCACCCAGGACCGGGTGCGGAACTACCTGGCGGCACTCAGGACCAGCACCAAGGTGACCGATCGCCGAGCCGAGATCTACCGGACCGAGGCGCAGTCCAGCAACCAGGGCAACAAGCGCAGCTAGGGCGGGAGGGCGGACAGGCGGGAAACAGCAGGGCGGGCCTCCACTCGGGAAGCCCGCCCTTCGCTATTGCCCCAGTCCGCCTGCCCGCCTTTACTGCGAGAGCCGCTTCGGCTCGCCGCTGCTGGCAGGGGTGGTGGGGGTGCTGTTGCGGCTGTCGAGCTGGCGGGTGGGTGGGGTCGTAGCATCGTTGCCGGTCACGGCCTCACTCGCCTCGCTGATGCTGCGCTTGAACTCGCGGATCCCCTTGCCGAAGGAGGAGCCGATCTCCGGCAGCCGCTTGGCGCCGAACACCAGCAGAACAATCACCATGATCAGGAGGATCTCGGGGAGACCCAGGTTGCCGAACATAACGCCCCCCAGCTAGAAGAGTGACCGGGCGATCAGATAGGCGATAATGACGCCCAGAATCGCGAGCGGCGAAATATTCACCGCGAATGGCCCCAGCGTGAGACTGAACACCAGTAGATCGAGCGAGACGGGGCCCGCGCTCGCGCTGGCGGTAAAGGTAAACACCTGTTTGGCGACACTGTCCGGCATCACCGCCTTCACCAGGGCATTGAGAAAGCCGCCGAGGATGAATCCGGTGACCAGCACACCGAGGTAGAAGCCGGGACGCCTGGGACCGCTGGCCATCAGCGCCGCCGATCGAGTACGTACGCGATGCTATCGCGCAGCGTTTCCCGGGCGGGGCTGGGCGGTAGCGGATCCAACTCCCGCTCGGCCCGTTCCGCCAGCCGGTGGGCACGCTGTCTCGCGTACTCCAGCCCACCCGCGTCCGCTACGAATCCGATCACCCGCGCGATCTGCTGGTCGCTCGGTTCGGGGGTCGCCATCAGCGTTCCCACCTCCCGGCGGGCGTCGGCCGCCAGCCGTCCCAGGGCAAATATGAGGGGAAGGGTCACTTTGTGCTCGCGGAGGTCGTTTCCGGAGGGTTTTCCGGTAACGGTCTCCTCGCCGGTGTAGTCGAGCAGGTCATCCACGATCTGGAACGCCATCCCGAGCGCCTCGCCGAATCCTCGCAGGGCCGCGCGTTCCCGCGGGCTCGCGCGGAGCGCTCCGAGGTCGCAGGCGCCGGAAAGGAGCGACGCGGTCTTGGCCCGGATCAACAAGTCGTACTCCGCCTCCGAGAAGGCCAGCGGCTCGTGCGCCATGAGCTGGCGCATCTCTCCGACCGTCATCTCGTTGGTCACCCGCGAGAGCACTCTGAGCGGTTCGATGTCCCCCAGCCGGGTCAGTTCCACCACCGCGCGGGAGTACAGGTAGTCTCCCATGATCACGGAGACCTGGTGACTGAACAACGCATTGATTGTGGGCATGCCCCGGCGCAGCACCGAGTGATCCACCGAGTCGTCGTGCACCAGCGTGGCCAGGTGGATCAGCTCCACCACGGCCGCCAGGATCTCGACCCGGTCGTCCGGAGCGGCGGCAGCCTCGTTGGCCAGCAGCAGTACGGTGGGGCGGAACATCTTCCCCTGCATCTGCAGCAGGTGGCCGTTCACCTCGGCGATGAGCCCGAAATCGCTCTCGATGATGCGACGGAGTTCTCCCTGGACGACTTCGAGCCGAGGCTTGAGCGAGGCCTGCAACGCGGCGAGGGTCACCCCGGCGGTAGGCGACGTCACTGCGCCCGCCCGGTGCCGAGCCGGTTCATCCGCGCAGTCACATCCTGGAACCCGATATCCACCGCCAGCACCCGTTGGTAATTGGCGATGGACACCTCTGCCTTGCCCTGGGCTTCCTGCGAGCGTCCCAGCCAGTAGATGAGCCCGATCTGCTCGTCGTCCGTCGCACCGAGACTCTCCACCGCCCGCTTGAGAATGGCTTCGGCGATGGCGTACTGCCCCTTCTCGAAGAAGGCGGTGCCCAGCGCTTCCGAGGTCTTGAGCCGTCCCTCGGGGGAGCGGAGCGCCTTCTGGAATTCGGCGATCGCCTCGTCCAGGAGTCCCATCTCCTTGAAGGCCACGCCCAGGTCGTAGTGCGCCTGGTAGTCTTCGGCGTCGATGTTCTCGTCAATGCCGCGTCTGAACGCCGAGAGCATCTCCTGGAAGTCCTTCTGCTCGTCGCCGGTGGGTTCCTCGTCCTCGACCCGCATCCGGGTGTCCTTCACCCGGTCGTCCTCCTGCACCAGGGCCCCGAGATCGATGAAGTCGCCGGTCGGCTCCGGGACGCGGGCCGCCGGCACCGACTTCCGCTGCTTGCGGTCCGCTCCCGGGGGGACCGCGGGAGGCGGGGCCGGGCGGCCCGGGGCGGCAGGCGCCGGGGGCGCCTCGAACATGGCGTCGACGGCCTGATCCGCCTCTTCCGCCACGTCGCTGAGACCCGCCGCGCCCCGGGCGGTCGGCGCGGGCTCGGGTGGCGGAATCGGAGGCAGTTCATCCTCGGGCGAGGTGAGCGCGTCGAGGGCCGCCAGCGCCCGCTGATTCCCCGGATCGTGTTCGGAGACCCGGCGGTACACCGCCAGCGCCTTGTCCATCGCGCCGACCCGAAGCAGGGCGTCCGCCAGCTCGAGGTAGGAATCGACCAGCCGCGAGCGATCGCCGCTGCGGAATCCGATTTCCACCCGCTTCTGGTGGTAGCGCACCCCGTTGGGGTCGAGCCGGATCAACTCGTTGATCAGGTCGCTCGCGTGCTGCCAGTCCTCACGCCCTTCGTATCCCGCCAGCGCCAGCTCCAGCTCCTCCTGCCCGCGCAGCTGCTCGCCCGCCGCCAGCAACGCCTCACCCAGGGCGCGATGGGCTTCCGGGTCATCCGGATCATCCAGCACCCGGTCTTCGAGCTCGGTGATCGTGGGCAAGGCCGGTGGGCCGGCGTCGATGAAGCTGACGGCGTCATCGCCGCCGTCCAGCACCGTGTCATCCAGATAGGGGAGCGGCTCCGATGGGAAATCCAGGTCGGTGCCGAGATCCGGCTCGGCTGCCCCGGTCTCGAGCAGCTCGAGCTCGCCCGCGAAGCTGGTCGTGTCCACGCCCGGCTCGAAGCCCTCGGTGAGCTCGCCCAGCGCCTCGGCCATCTCGGGGGAGTCCAGCGGTTCGGGAATGATAAGGCTGGTCCGGTCGCCCGGCTCCAACGCCTCCGGATCGACGCTGGCCCGTTCGAGATCCAGTCCCTCGGTGGAGATCTGCAGCTCCACGTTGTCGGGCGTGGGCTCGTCCAGCTCGAGGCCCTCGAGCGGCCGCACCTGCGCACCGTCGAATCCTTCCGTCACCGTCGGCTCGAACCCCAGGGTCTTCGCCACCTCCGCGGAGGCGGCGGCCTCGAGGTGAGCCTCATCGGAAATCGACTGCACCGACTCGAGCTCCAGCGGTGTGTCCACCAGGCTCGAGGTCTCGATCTGAAGCGCGGGAGTCTCTCCAGTCTTGGGACCACCAGGCTTGGGGCCACCGATCTTGCCGGCGTGAGCGTCATCGCCCACTTCGATCAGCGGCAGGCTGGAGGGCGCCTTGTTTCGCTCGGTCGGCCGCCCCGGAGGCGGCAACGTCACCGCCCGGGTCTTGCGTGACGGCGGCCCCGCATGGGCCGGCCGCCCGCCAGGCGCGCCCAGCTCCGACCCGGTATCGAGGAAGACCAGGTCGCCCTTGGCTCGCGTCGGAGCGGGTCGCGGTACCTCGGCTGGGGCCGCCCCGCCCTCCTCGGCGTCGAGGGCCTGGAGCCGCATCAGCGTCTTGCGGGCGCCGATGGTGTCACCCCGGGCCTCGAGGTCGTTGGCCAGCTTCTCCAGCTGCTCCCGCGCCTCCGCGTTGCGGGAGGAGGCGCGGAGCAGCTCGCTCAACATCAGCCGGATTTCCTTGTTGCCGGGGAACTGGTCCGCGAACTCCTTGACCGACTTGAAAGCGTCATCCAGCTGATTGAGGGCGTTCATCCGCTCGAGGTACTCGAGCAGGTTCTTCTTCGCTTCGATGACGACGTTCTTGCGGGCGTGCAGGTGGGCGAGCTTGAGGTACGTGCCGATCCGACCGGGGTTCACCCGGAGGATCTTGCCGCACAGCGCTATGGCATTGTTGTAGAAGCCCTGCTCGCCGTACAGGTCGGCGGCGCGCTCATAGGCCTGGACCGCGGCGCCGGGCTCGTTGGCCTTGAGGTACAGATCCCCAATCCGGTTGTATACCGAGAGGTCGGGGACGGGATCGTTGCCCGCCTCGAACTCACGGATTGCCTGCAGGTAGACCTCGATGGCCCGCCGCCACTCCTCCTTCTGCTCATACTTCCGGGCCGTTTCCTTCAGCTTCTCGAAGTTCATCCAGCCGGCGGGTCGAGGGTTAAGGCCTATGAAATACCGGGACTTAGAAGATACCGGCCCCTCTTGGAGCGAGCAAGGCAAGGCGGACAAGGCGGACAGGGCGGACGGGGCGGACGGGGCGGAACACCAAACCAGAACCCCGACCGCCCCGCCTGTTTTCGTCCGCCTTGTCCGCTTTGTCCGCCCTGTCCGCCTCGAACCGCTACTTCTCTACGCTGGCCACCCGGATCAGCTCCGGATTCCCGGGGTCGGTCTGGAAGGACCAGTCGAGAATCAGAAAGCTCTGCCCCACGTGTGTCACGCGCACGGCGCCGAACCGCAGGAAGCCGTCGCCGCCATCGGTTTCGAACACGTAGCCCCAACCCGGCAGGGCTTCGATCCCCGTCCGACCGTAGCTGATGTCCGGGGCAAAATCGATACTGGTCAGGTCGGCCACCGGCGCGCTGCCGTAGAGCGCGACCCCGGTTCCGGTCCGCAAGGGAGTGAGGAACAGGGCGCCGCTGGCATCCCGCTCCACGGTGAAGTCGCCCTGGCTCGAGGAGCCTGCCAGGACCAGGCCGATCTCGCTGGCGTCGGCGGCGCCGTCGCCATCCAGATCACGCCAGAAGCGGAACCCGCTCCCCGCATCCTGGGCCTGCCGGGCGTACAGCACGACATTGCGGGCATCGGGCCGCGGGGTGTCGGACTGGATGGGAGACCAGAGGCTCTCGAACCCCTCGATGCTCAAGGCCGAAACCCCGAAGCAGCGGGGCACGCCGTTGCTGAGCGCGCTGGACACGAATTCGGGCGCGACCGTGGTCCCCTCGAGCGCCCAGGTGGTACCGCACAGATTGTGGTCGAGGTCGTACGAGGTGCTGTACACCCGATAGATCTTGAACCCGCCCGGGTCCGACTGGAACGGGTTGTCCGACCAGGTCAGCGCGATACCGCCATTGAGCGAAGTGGTGGTGAGCGTGGTCGGCTTCTGCAACGCCAGCCGCTCATCCACCGTGACCACCGCGCTGGGGGAGCTCTCCACCCCGTTGAGGTCTTCGGCAGTCACGTAGTACTGCAGATGGGGCACGCCTTCATCGTGGAAGCTGTTGGAGGTCGTGCTGCCCCGCAACCGGTACGAGTCGGAAGTGGACCCGCGCGAGTAGACGTGCCATACCGCGAGGTTGGGATCGGAGTCAAAATCCCAGTGCAGCAGCACGCCGGCTGGAGCACCGGGTGTGCCGCTCGGCTCGACTTCGTAGGTCAGGTTACTGGGCGGAGCCACCAACCCGCCGCCGGACCCGACCGGAGTGTAGTCGGAACAGGCAGCAAGGCCGAGGAACGGCAGGGCCAACCAGACGCGACGCATGACTGTCTCCGGAAAGTGATCGCATAGTCTCAAGGCAGGAGGAGTGCCACTCCGGTCGCACTGGCTATACGTTTACGGATCAACCACTTAGAGAAGCCCTCGTGGCTTATCCGGTGTCCCTTGGCAGTGACAGCCCGCCTTCACCACGGAGACACGGAGAACACGGAGGAGGCCACGGAGATCACAAAAAGTCTCTCCGTCGCCCTCTTCGTGTCCTCCGTGGTGAGGACAATCGGACGAACTGGAGCTCAGCGCTCGATCGAAGTCTGGTTGTAGTCGAACTTGATATCGGGGAGGTCCGACAGGTACACCGAGAAGAAGAACGCGAAGTTGCCATTCGGATTGCGGACGAAATTGAACCCGGCGCGCCATTCGTGCAGCACCCGTTCGAGCCGGACGGTCTGTGACTCGAACCGGCTTGCGGTGATGTTGTACTGGGTCGACCAGGAGACGGTCCAGAAAGCGGTCGGAGAGAACGCGGTGCTGAACCCGAGGCTCTGCTGCGGGGTTGGGGCGGGGCCGATGCCTTCCTGCCGCTGCCGCGAGAGGCTGTAGTTGAAGTTGGCGGTGAACTGGCGGCTGGTTCCGAATCCCAGGGTCTGATCGGCGCCGTAGCCGTAAAACGAGGGTGGCCTCCCGAAGCGACTCTGGCTGGCCACGTAGTTGGGTGGCGGCGGACCGGCCTTGCCGGTCGTATCCGGCCGATGCACCAGGCCGATCAGGCCGAGGATGGAGCGGACCGTATTGCCGGAGATGGCAAAGCTGGCCGTCACCGCCTCCAGGAAGGGCGAGAATTTCGCGCTGTCGGTCCCGACCGGGCCGCGCCAGAGATCGTGGGTCAGGCTGAGGTTGAAGCCCGGCAGGAGATCGCTCTGAAACGAGTTGGTGAGCGCGTCGGTCTTCCAGCCGGTCTTCCCCTTCTGCTTCGCCTGCTCGAAGTCATACTGGAGCGAGCTGGTCTGAATGCCGAGGAGGCGGAATTTCCGCGCGTTGTCGGCGGAGGTGGTGTCTCCCGCCTTGGGCCGGGCCTTGGCCTCGAAGTTCTGCGACAGACCGAGGCTGATCAGCTGGGCGGGATCGCTCCGGAACCGTGGTATCCCGTCCCGGCCGGCCAGAGCCCGGGCGTAGTCCGGCGGCACGCTCGCGGCCGGACTGTAGCTGTAGCTGAGCGTGGGGGAGATGCTGTGCCGGATCCGCTGAATCGACCCGAACCCCGGGAAAAATCCGAAGAAGGTGGGCGACGAGGTGATGCCGAAGTTGAAGCGTTTGCTCTGCCGCACCCAGTTGCCCCCGCTGCTCTGGTTGCGCAGATAGAACGGCCCGCTGGTGGAATTCACGATGTTCACACTGGGCTGCACCTTCCAGCTGCTGCGGAACACGGTGGGCAGATTGATGCCGGTCTGCCAGTCGAGGTCGCTTTCGAAGTCGCCCACCGTCGCCTGGCTCACGGTGATCGAGTCGGTCGGGTCCGGGGTACTGGGGTCGGGGATCCGGACCAACCCGATGACCTGCCGCCCATCGACTTGCCGGTCGTTGTAGTTGAAGCTGTTGTGCCAGGTGAAGCCACCGACCCGCAAGGGGGTGTCGAAGTTGACGATGGTATTACGCCGGTCGGTGGTGGCGGCCAGTGTGTCGAGGATTCCCCCCGGCCCCACCCGCACGATGGGCGGGCTGGTCGGGAAGTTGGTCTCGAAGGTGTTGGTCACCGACAGACCGGGTGACCAGGTCACGTTGCTGGACAGGTCGATCGGCTTCGGGGTGACCGCGAGCGAGGGGAACTGGGTCGAGACGCTGTTGTCCGACAGGCTCTGGCGGCGGTTCCCGCCGATCGACACCGAACCCCAGGGATAGCGCTTGGAGAAGTTTGCCGAGCTGGTGATCTGCTGGGTGGACTGCAGCGGATCGATGGCGTTCCGCTGCTGCACGAACCCGCTGCTGGTGTAGTTGAGGCTCAGGTTGAGCGACGTGCTCAGGTCGAAGTTCTGCCGGTGGTCCCAGCGGATGTTGGTGGACCGGGTGCCGCTGGATTCCACCATCCGCCGGTATCCCACCGCGCCGCTCATGTCCCGGGACAGGATGCGATACTGCCCGGCGATGCCGTACTCGGTGTAGCGGTTGGCGAACCAGTCCAGCTTGGCTATCGCGTCGAAGTATTCATTGGGCGCCCAGTAGTAACCGATATTGGTGACCTGCCGGTTGTAGCCCGGGTTCTGCCGCACGATGTCATTGAGCCCGAAGCGCGGGACCAGGATCCCGGATCGCCGTCCCGGCCGGGCATCCTGGAACACGAACGGCAGCCACAGGATCGGGACATCGCGGATATACAGCACCGCCGGACGGGCCACCATGACGGTGCGGGAGATCCACTTCACCTCCCGGGCGCTGAAGTGGTAGTGCGGCGTAGGGAGGTCACAGCTGGTGATCTCCCCTTCCGCGGCGTACAGCCGGGACGCACTCGAGTCCTGGGCCAGGTCGCCCCGCAGAAACCAGTCGGTACTCCCCTGCTTGAAGCTGGTCAGCGCGTCGGTGACGATACCCCGGCGGATGCAGGTGTTGTAGCGGATCCCGCCGAAGCCGGTCAGCACCGTTTCCTTGTCGAACAGCGCCGGTTCTCCTCTCGCCCGGATGAGGCAGTCGGATTCCTGGTAGGAGATGGAATCGGCCTCCAGGATGGTCTCTCCCCGCTTGGTCATTGCCTCCCGGGTGAGCACCAGGTGCCGCTGTTCGGCAAAGACGACGGCCGAATCCGAGCGGAAGCGGGTGGCCTGGTAGCCGGGCCGGGTGAGCATTTCGGTGACGATCGAATCATCGGGCGCGAAATTCCACCGCGGCGAGGTCGGCAGCCCCAGCCGGCGCGCGGTGGCGGTATCGATCGCCTGTCCTGGTCTCAGCCGGGTGGAGTCGGCCCTGGTGCTGTCGGGCAAGGTGTCCCGGCTGGGCCGGCGGATGGAGTCCGCCGGGCTCACCGGACGCTTCTTGACCGGAACCTGGGCCCCCAGGCGATGGGGCGCGGCGAACAGGGCCACGAGCAGCAGCGCGGCGGTGACCGCCTCCTTGCGCCCCCGGCGCCGGTGAATCACCCACGCTCCGAGGAAGCCGATCTCGTACAGGAACAGGATCGGCACGGTCATGATGATCATCGAGAGGATGTCGGTGCCCGGACTGAGCACCGCCCCCGCGATCGCCGCCAGCACAATGGCGTAGCGCCGGAAGCGGTTGAGCCTGGCCGGGGTCACCACCCCCAGCGCCGATAGCATCATCATGACCAGCGGGATCTCGAAGCACAGCCCCATCGCCAGGACCAGCTGCACCACGAACCCGAAGTACTTCTCGAAGGTGATGAGGATCTCCAGCCCCTCGGACTGGAAGCTGAACAGGATCGGCAGTGCCTGCGGCAGGATGACGACGAAGGCGAAGGTTCCGCCGGCGCAGAACAGCACCAGTCCCGCGCCGAGCGCGGGCACCACGGCCCGCTTCTCCCGGGAATACAACGCTGGAGCGAGGAAGGCCCAGACCTGGTAGACGACGACCGGGGAGACCAGCACCAGCCCGACGATGAGGGCAAGCTTGAGCGTGATCATCACCGGCTCGGTGGGGCTGGTCACGACCAGCTTGCCGCCGGTGATCTTGAGGTAGGGAGCGATCGGCGCCTTCAGCAGGTTCACGAACTCGAACCGCTGCACCACCCACAGCCCGGCGGCAAAGCCCGCGATCAGCGCCAGGAGGACACGCACCAGCCGGACCCGCAGCTCCTCGAGGTGCTCGAGGAAGGGCATTTCCGCACCGGGGCCGGTCATTTCCGTCCTGCTTCCTGCGCCCGGGTCAGCGGCCGAGCGTCTTCAGGCGATCGCGGGCGAGGGCCGCCTCGTCAGACCGGGGATAGTCACGCACCACGCGGGTGAAATACCCGCGTGCGCCGTCGAGGTCCTTCCGGCGCTCGGCCAGGAGTCCGAGCTTGTACAGCGAGCTCGCCGCCCGGGGGGACTGGGGGAAGGACTCTACGACCTTGCTGTAATACACCTGGGCCGAGTCGGGAGCCTCCGCGGCGAAAGTCTCGCCCACGAAATAGGTCGCGTCCGGAACCCGGGGATTGGTGGGATAGGTACGCAGCAGCTGTTGGAATCCCATGCGGGCCGTCCCCGGACTGCCGCGCCGGAGCTGCTGCAGCGAGGCGGCATAGACCTGGTCCGCCGAGGGCCCCCCGGCGGCCGGCTGGCCGGTGGGTGCCGCCCCGGCCGGGGCGGCCGCAGCGGTGGTATCGGCAGCGGGAGCCGGCGCATTCAGCTGTTCGGAGCGCGCCTCGACCTGGGTCTGCAGCTCGGTGAGCCGCGCCTGGCTCTGGCCGGTGAGCGCCTGGACCTGGACCAGCTGCTGCTGGATGTTCACCAGGTCGTTCGCCACGTCGCCCTTGAAGCCGGTGACCTGGCGGCCGAGCGCGCCGAGATTGCGGTTGACCGCGTCCAGCGAATCCATGATCCGCCGCTGCACCTGGAGCAGCTCGCCCAGCTGCACGGCCCGGGCGGAGTCGGTGCGCTGAGTCTCCGTGCGGGAGAGGATCAGCTGCTCCTCCACCCGCCGCAGGTCGCCCTTGGAGGCACAGGCCCCCAGGGCGGCCAGCGTGAGCCACGGCGCAATCAGTCGGGCGTACCGCATCACGGATTGCGCAGGTTCTGGCCGCCCGCGGTCACTTCGAACTCGTCCCGGCGGTTGGCCGCCCAGGCGTTCTCGTCGTGGCCGGGATCCAGCGGGCGCTCCTCACCGTAGGAGACCGTCTCGATCCGGCTGGCGTCGATACCCTTGTTGACCAGGTAGGTCTTCGCCGCCGCGGCGCGGCGGCTGCCAAGGGCAAGGTTGTACTCATCCGAGCCACGCTCGTCGGCATGACCGCTGATCCGCACCCGGAGCCCGGAATTGGCGCCCAGGATGGCGGCCTTGCGGTCGAGCACGATCCGGTCATCGGGCCGGATGTCCGACATGTCAAACTCGAAATGGATCATCGTGGCCACTTCGCCGAGCAGCGCCGCCGTCACCCGGGCGGCCGCCGCCGCGGGATCCTCGGTCGGCTGGGCCGGCGCCGGGGGCGGGGCAGGCTGGGGCGCCGGAGCGGTAGGCTGGGGCGCGGGAGTGCTCGGCTGCGGCGCCGGCTGCTCGGGCTGCTTCTTCCCCCCGCAGGCCAGAACCACGACCAGCGCGAGGGGGGCGGCCAGCAGGCGGGTGAAGGCGCGGGACACCATCGGACCTCCAGGAAGCTAGGGCTGAGTGGGAACAGGGTCGGACAGACGGCGGGACCACGCCGGCAACCGCGCCTGACCTTCGAACGTGAGCTGGCGGATGCGGCCGGTCACTATGTCAATGACCCAGAGCTGGCGCCGGCCACTGCGATCGGAAACGAAGACCAGGTGACGCCCGTCCGGGGCCCAGCTCGGATCCTCGTTCCGGCCACTGGAGGTCAGCTGGCGGACCCGCCGGCTGGCCACGTCGAGCACGAACACCTGCGGCGTGCGGTTCACATCCCGGTGGAACACGACGCTGGCCCCGTCCGGTGACCACTCCGGCGCATTGGAGCTGCCCGTGACGCCATAGTCGAACGGGGCAAACAGCTCCTGGTCGGTGCCATCCACCGCCATGACGTAGATCTGTGGTGCGCCCGCCCGGGTGGACACGAACGCCAGCCTGCGCCCGTCGGGGGCGAAGGTCGGGGAAAGATTATCGGAGTAGCGACCCACGGTCAACCGCTGAACGCAGCAGTTCTGCGCGGCATCCGCGGTGTAGATGTCGGTGCCGTCCTCCCCGGAGCGCGCGAACGCCAGCAACCGCCCGTCCGGCGAGAATGCCGGTGTGATGTTGAGCAGGGCGGTGGTCCCCGTCACCACGGTCTTCTCGCCGGTGGCCACCGACTGCAGCACCAGGCTGCCGGTCCCGCGCCCGAATCGGGTGTAGGCGATGCGCCGGCCGTCGGGGCTCCAGGTGGGCGACAGGATCTCCTCGGCGGGGGGAGACAGCGCGGAGGTCCCGCCGCCGTCGCTATCCACCCGATACAGCCGCCGGTCAACCAGAAACAGGACCCGGGAGGCCGCATACCCCGGCGTACCCGTGATCCAGCGGACCACCTCGTCGGCCACGCGGTGCACCGCGAGCCGGTAGTTTACGTCGAACTGGGCCGGCAGCGTGAAGCGCTGTTCCCGCCGCATGGCGCCAGC
>JBGQJV010000042.1:0-23356 GCA_041499215.1 Gemmatimonadota bacterium
CGCCGGCCAGGCTCGTCACCAGGAGACACCACCCGATCCGCGCACCCGCCATGACCGCACGACTCATGGACTCCTCCGTTGCATGTCGATTCTCAGTTGCAGCGTCTCGGCAGGCTGCAGGGTCACCGTCGTATCCACCGTGATGTAGCCCTCGCGTTCGAATCGGAGTCGGTGCGGACCCGGGCCCATGCTGTCGCCCCAGTCCCTCCTCTGCCCGATGTTCTTCCTATCAATCGAAACCTCCGCCCACGAGGGGCGGATCTGGATCCGCAGGAATCCAGGGGTGACCGTCAGCGCGGACGCCCGCCTCAGCGAGATCCGCAGGACCATCGGCGTCCCCGCCTGCACAGCGACGGACGTATCCACGGAAATGAAGCCGGGACGCTCCAGGTGCACCGTGTGGCGGGCGCCGGCCGACACCGGCACCTCCAGCTGGTTCCGCCGGCCCCAGCGCTTCCCGTCAATCGAGATCTCCGCCCAGGAGCCTGACAGGATCACCCTGAGGAGGCCCGTTGCCGGCCCTGGGAACGGGACCGCCGCACGAGCCGTCACGCTGATCGTCGCCTGTCCTCGGATTCCCTCCGAACGGGCCTCGAGCGTGACAGTGCCGGCGTTCACGCCGGTGACCAGCCCGTCCTCCGAGACCGTAGCAATCGCAGGGTCTCCGCTTGACCAGGTGATGGATCGCCCTGGGAGAGGTCTGGCGCGCGCGTCCTGGGCCACGGCCTCGAGCTTGATGGTCCCTCTCACCGGGATGGACCCAGAGGGAGGTGAGACTTGTATGGACTGAACGGCGGCCAGCCTGACGGTTACCTGGCTGCTGGCGCTCCGGCCGCCACTTCTGGCCGATACCTCCACGGAACCGGGCGTCAGCCCGACGACCACACCTCCGGGGGACACCGATGCGACAGACGGCGCGCTGCTGGACCAGTCGACCGGATCCCTCCCGAGGAATTGCCCGGCGGAGTCTTTCGGGGTCGGAGTGAGTGTCTGGCTGTCCCCGACCTGCATGTCGACCGAGACCGGCTCGATTGCCAAAGTGGGTATCGGGCCCGGCTGCGGTCGCCGGTCCGTTGGAGCCGACCGAGCCAGCAGGTAGACTCCCAGCGAAACGACCACCGCGGCCAGGCCGACGATTCCCAGGACAAGCGCGCTGGGCCGCCGGCGATGGCGATGGGCGGGCGACTCGGCCCGCGAGGTCAGGCCGGTCGGCGGCACTCCCGCGGCGCTTGCGGGGGGCGCAGGGGGCACGGATGGCGACCGCGGCTGGCTCCTGCCCTGGGGGGTGGGACTCACCGGTGCCGAGATCCGGGCGATCTGCTTGATGCCGGTCTTCGCCAGGTCCCCCATTTGGCCTCGGACGGGGTCGTTTCGCTCCACCAGGACCTGGCCGGCGGCGCTAATGGCGTCCTCCACGCTGGGCCACCGCTGTTCCGGCTCCTTGGCGAGCATTCGCTCGATGGCCGCGGCGAGTGCCGGCGGACACTCCGGCCGCAGACTCAGGAGTGGCGCCGGGGGCTCGAAGAAATGCATCCGCATGATTTCCATCAGCGAATCGGCGGCAAACGGCGGCCCCCCAGTGATCATCTCGTAGCCGACGATGCCGAGCGAGTACTGGTCCGAGGCGCCGGAGACTGGACGGGCGGTGCACTGCTCCGGGCTCATGTAGCGGGGGGTGCCGACGGTCATGCCGCTCACGGTGAGGCTGCCAGCCTCGGCGACCTTCGCGATGCCGAAATCGGTAACGACAATCCAGCCCTCGGTATCGATCAGGATATTGGCCGGTTTGACGTCGCGATGGACTACTCCGCGGCGGTGGGCGTACCCCAGCGCCCCACCGACCTGTGCCAGAATCGTCAGGGCCATCCTGATCGGCAGCGGTCCGGTTTCGGCAATGACCGAGTCGAGACCGCGGCCCTCCACGTACTTCATGACGAAGAAGAGGAGGTTCTCGGTCTCCCGAACCAGGTGGATGGGGATGATGTTGGGGTGGGTGAGAGACGCCGCGGTGCGCGCTTCCCGCTTGAAACGATCCGACATGCCGACGCCCATCAGCAGGCCGGGGTTCATCACCTTGATCGCTACCTTCCGGTCCAGCGCGATGTCGTGCGCCAGATAGACGATCGCCATCCCCCCCCGACCCAGCTCGCCCGCAATGTCGTATTCGCCTAACGTGGCCCGACGGAGGTGCTCCAGGGTCAGCAGGCCGGGGTCGCGGGCTCCTTCGTTCTGGAGCGGCAGCTGACCGGTAGTGAGGTTTCCCTGGGGACCGGACACGTCCTGGCCGCACCGGGAGCAGAAGCGAGCCCCGGCGGCTATCGGCTCCGAGCAGTTGGCGCAGGCTATGGTGGGAGACATCGGCAACGGTACCTCGCACCGACAACTTACCTCTGGGCCCCGCGCTCCGCGAGGTGCTTTACTTGCCGCGAACCATCCCCCGAACCGTAGTGGCCGATACAGCATGAGACGCCGACGCCCTGGCGCAGCGCGCACCGGAGCCTTGGTCCGTCGCTCCCTGTGTCGCGGCGCTTCCTCCGCCGGTCCGGACTCTCGCGTGGGCAGGTCACGGGGAACCGGAACGGTCAGGATTGACCTCTTGTCCTGCCGTTTCCCACTCCATCGATCTAGTTCGCTTTTCATCCCCTCGGAGGATGGCCGCCGACCCGGGTGTCCCTGATCTTTTGCAGTAGACCCACCGGGGCGCCTGCTCCGCGCGGGAGCCGGTCCGAAGGAGTACCACATCGTGGCAGTCGCGGCGGCGCGTCAGTGGCAAGACCAGTGCGGCTGGGTAGACCCCATCGTCCTCACCCTGGTCGCCGTCCTTGCCTGCGTCGGCGACGGCCTGATCCTTCCTCAGGAAGGGGATCCTGCCACCCTCCTCGAAATCACGGTGACGGGCAAGAATCCTCACGGACGGTTCGCTGCCAGCGACAATGGCGACGGGAGCTACACCGCCTCGTATACGCCGAACACGAAAGGAAAGGACTCGATCACCATTACCCTCGATGGGGCACCCATCGGGGGCAGTCCCTATACCAGTGATGTGCACTAGTCGCTGAGGGGATCGGCTAGTACCGCACCGGCGGCGGCGGAGACATTCCCCGGTGCCAGACGAAGCCGGTGCCGGTGCCGGAGCGGGTCTGCTGGCTTGCGGTAGGCTGGGGAATCTGCTGCATCAGCTGCTTGAGCCGCTCGTTATGCCTCTTCTCCTCCGCTGCCCCGAGCTCCTTCATCCGCCGGATCGCACCGGCGGTATCATCGGCCGTGGTGAGGCGCTGGATTTCGATCCACCCGGGCCCGGAGTAAGTGTGGTTCATGACCTCGAAGAACAACCCGAACTCTCCCTCGAACAGGACTCTGGCAAGCAGGGGGATACTGATGCCGCTCAGCAGCGCTTCCGCCACCGGGACGCGCGCCTGGTGGCCCCGGCCCTTCGGGTCGGCCAGCTTGATCTTCTGCTCGTTGAGGATATCGGTGGTGATCAGCTCGACCAGCCCCTCGAGGAGCCCCTCGCCGAGCACCGGGAAGGCGGTGCTGTGCGGCCGTCCGGCGCGCCCCGGCCGGTGGGAGATCAGGTGGACGGTCTCATGCAGGGCCAGGCCCAGCCGGGTTTCCCGCGATTTGGTACCGAAATACCCCTGCAGCAGAATGAAGCCCTCCTGCTTGCTGGTGATCCCGGGAATGTTGGCGGGGTCGGCCTTCTTGTCGATCTTCGCGAGTTCCACCTTGTACTCGGCCTCAGGAAGAATCCTGAACGGATGCTTGGCCAGGTTCTTTCGTGTTTCATCCAGGGCCGGGCCGATGTAATCCTGCCAGGGGGACTTGCCACCCAGGACGCTCAGTACCGCCTCGAAGGCGTCTTCATCGACTCGGTCTTCCGCGGTCTTGAACTGTGTCATTGGGTCGGCCCTCCTGGGTGCCGATGGCGGGACCGGGTGTTCCAGTCCGGCTCTACTTTGGTAAACGGAAGGCGTGGCGCATGGCCGACAGACCCTCACTGGTACCCCGGGCGAGCGAGGCCGGCCGCTGGGGATCAGACGCAACAGGCGCCGACCGCGCGCCGCAGGTAGGCACCGCCAGCCCCTCTATCCGCCGCAGGCGGATTGGTGCATATCAGGGCGGCGGGCGGGAACACCAGGGCCCCCCCGAGCGTCCGGACCGGCCCTTGGCTGAAGGACTTCCGTGGCGAGCAAGGCCGGCCTGCGGGCGCCGGCGCCGGTCCAGCTGGGACCGGTTCGCGACGGATCCGGCAGAGGCTTATGGCACCGCACCGGGTCGGCCCAATCCGTGCAGGCGGGCGCCCGTCAGCGGCTCGCTTCGCCGGCATGCCGTGCCGGCGAACCAGGCAATGAAGTTCTTCGTTCGAAGCGGTCCGCGCATACAGGAGCCGACGACCGCCTCCGACCGGGCACCCCCCGGTGGGCGGGAGTCCTTTCAGCGTCAGCCAAACCACCGCGCCAGGGCGGTGGCCATCGCAGGCGCGTTCCCCCCTTTTGCGGGTGCACTCCGTGAATCGGAAAGCAGAGTCGGGCGAGGCGGTGGCTCACGTGGCCGATGAAAGCCCGAGCGAACAGGCCGAGCGTGCCCGGGCCGAACGGCCCAGTCTCGGGGTTCGGCTGGCCGAGGTGGTACGGCGCGTGAGCAAGGGGATCCCTGGTCTCCCCCAGCTGTTCCAGACGGAGCAGGGCAGAGCCTTTCGCTATTGGATTGCGCTGCACGTCGATGACCGGGTCCACTACACCTTCACTCAGTTCCTCCGCTCGCCGGCCCAGTACGACGCCCTGCTCCGTCCGGTGCTGGATGCCCTGGCCGGCCCGAAGCGGACCGGGAGACTCCGGATCGTGGTGATCGGCTGCTCGATCGGCGCCGAGCCTTATACGATTTCATCGATATTGCTCAAGAACTGTCCTGACCTCGATTTCGCCATCGACGGCTACGACATCGACCCCGCGGTCCTGGAGCGGGCCGCCGCTGCGCGCTATACCGAACGCGAGGTGCTCGGCAATCGGAGCATCACCCCGGAGTTCATCGGCGACACCTTCGAGCGGCAGGGAGAAGACTTCGTGGTCCTGCCCGCCGTTGCAGGACGGGTACGGTTCTATCCCATCGATGCGCTGGACCCGGGCATGGCGGAGCGGGTGGGGCCGGCCGACATCGTGTACGCCCAGAACATCCTCATGAACCTTTCCCGGCCGCTGGCGCGACAGGCCTTCGGAAACATCCTCGGTGTGCTGCGGCCGAAGTCCGCGCTGTTCATTGACGGGATGGATCTCGACCTGCGGACGCGATACACCAGGGCCGCCAGGTTGACGCCGCTCGCTTACCGCGTGCGCGAGATCCACGAGGAGGCGCTGGCCATCCGCGGTGACCGGTATCCCTATCACTATTCCGGTCTCCCGCCGTTCGACGACGGGCCGGACGCCGACCGCCGGTTCGCCACCATCTTCCTGCGTGGGGTCGATCGCTGATTGCGCTCGCCGGGATGCTCGTCCCGGCGGCCCCGGCCGGCTAATATGAGGGCCCATGCGCCCTCTCTTTCTCGCAGTCCTTCTGGTTCCGGCTGGCGTCGCTTCTGCGATGGCGCAGTCCACCTCCGCGGTCCCCGATCTCTCTACCATCATGCGCGGCCCGGAATTCGCCGGGCGTACCCCGAGTAACGCGCGCTGGTCGGCCGACAGCCGCTGGCTCTATTTCGAGTGGCTCCCGCCTGGTACCGACTGGCGAGAGCCACTTCGGCCGTTCCGGATCCGTGCCGAGGCCGGCGCGGTGCCGGAGTCACTGTCGGTGGCCGCCATGGACACACTCGGCCCGCTGGCGGCAGAGGGCCCCCGCTCCCCCGACCGGAAGAGCCGGGTGGTGGTGTGGCGTGGGGACCTATTCCTGGTGCCGATCGGCGGAAGCGGTGCGCGCCGGCTGACGGCCACGATGGAGGAGGAGTCGGACCCGCGGTTCACACCCGATGGGCACAGCGTGGTGTTCGTCCGCGGGATGAACGGCTTCCGGCTGAGCCTCTCCGGGGGCGGGCTCGAACAACTCACCAACCTCCGTCCGGGACTCGCGCCGGCGGAGGACTCTACCACCCTGGCCCAGCGGAAGGCGCTGGAAGCGGACCAGCGGGCTTTGTTCAGCGCCGTGCGCGACAGGATCCGGGCGGACAGTCTCGCCAAGGCGCTCAAGGCCCGGCTGGACAGCCTCGGCACCCTTCCGGTCTACCTTGGCAAGGACGAGCGGGTGGTGAGCCTGAGCCTCTCGCCCGCGGGGACCGGTGCGGTTGTCATCATCGCGGGGAAGGCGGAGAAGGCCCGGCCCACGCAAGTCCCCACCTGGGTCACCCGGAGCGGCTACGTCGAGGACATTCCGTCACGGGAGAAGGCGGGTGACGAGCAGGAGCCGGTTCGGGCCGGGTTCCTGCACCTGCCCGACGGCGCGGTGACCTGGCTCACGCCGATACCCGGGGACACCACCGGCATCGCCGACGGGATCTCGGTTGCGGGCTGGTCAGAGGATGGCCGTCACGCCTTGCTCGGGACCGTCACCCGCGACTACAAGTGGAGCTACCTGCACGCGGTGGACGGCCGCACCGGCGAGCTGACGCCGCTGGAGGTTCTGAACGACACCGCCTGGGTGGACGGCCCCTGTTTCCAGTGCGGCGGGTGGCTCCCCGATGACCGGGCCTGGTTCGTCAGCGAGCGGGACGGCTTCGCTCACCTCTACACGGTCCTGCCCGACGGCACGGGTGGGCGCCAGCTCACCACCGGACGGTGGGAGGTGCTGGATGTGGAGCTGCTGCCCGATGGCCGCCAGTTCCTGATTCATACCAGCGAGCGCTCCCCCTTCGAGCGGCATGCCTATCTGCTCCCGGTGGACGGGGGCAGGCGCACCCGTCTCACCGAGGCCGTCGGCGGCCACGATGTCAAGCTGGCGCCCGATGGCCGCTGGCTGGTGGACCTGTTCTCCACCGCCAACCGTCCACCCGAGCTGATGCTGCAGCCCGCGAAGCCTGAGGCGCGCGCGGTGCAGTTGACGACCTCGCCGACAGCCGAGTGGCTGGCGGGTCCGTGGATCGTTCCCGAGATCGTGTGGATTCCGGCGAGTGACGGGGCGAGCGTCCCCGCGCGGATCTATCGTCCCGCAGACCTCGGCGCCCGACCCAATGGCGCCGCCGTGATCTTCGTGCACGGAGCGGGATATCTGCATAACGTGCACCGGTGGTGGTCGAGCTACTACCGCGAGTACATGTTCCACCATCTGCTGGCCTCGCGCGGGTTCCTGGTCCTGGATGTGGATTACCGGGGATCCGCCGGCTATGGGCGGGACTGGCGCACCGCGATCTACCGGCACATGGGTGGCCGTGATCTGCAGGACCAGGTCGACGCCTCCCATTGGCTGACGCGCGAGCAGGGCATTCCCGCCGAACGCATCGGGATCTATGGCGGCAGCTATGGCGGGTTCATCACGCTTATGGCGTTGTTTACGGAGGCGGGCTCGTTCGGCGCGGGAGCGGCGTTACGGAGCGTTACCGACTGGGCGCACTACAACCACGGCTACACTGCCCGGATTCTGAACCAGCCCCAGGGTGACACGCTGGCCTTCAGACGGTCCTCCCCCATCTTCTTTGCCGAGGGGCTGGCCGACCCCCTGCTGATCGCCCACGGGATGGCCGACACCAACGTCGAGTTCCAGGACGTGGTCCGACTCGCCCAGCGGCTGGTGGAGCTGGGCAAGCGGAACTGGGAGCTGGCGGTGTACCCGGTGGAGGACCACGGCTTCGTCCGGCCGGACTCCTGGACCGATGAATATCGGCGTATCTTGGAGCTGTTCGATCGAGTCCTGCCTGACACAAGCCGCGCGCGCTGACTACTCACGGAGGCTATCCGATGTTCCGTCAATCCCTCGCGTTTGCCCTGGCGGGCCGGGTCGTTCTCGGTGCCGCCCTGGTGGCCCAGCAGGTGGAGGCGCCGGCGGCCAAGCCGGCCACCCCGCCGGCCCGCCCCGCGGCCGCTCCCGCGGCCGCCCGGAGCTGCGGGCAGATCCGCTCCGCGCTCGCCGCCCGGCCCCGTCCCCGGGCGGCCAAGGGGCCGACGGTGGAGGGGATCACCGAGTACACCCTGCCGAATGGTCTCCGGGTGCTCCTCTTCCCCGACGCGTCCAAGCCCACCACAACGGTGAACATCACCTTCCTCGTCGGATCCCGGCTCGAAGGCTACGGGGAGACCGGCATGGCCCACCTTCTGGAGCACATGGTGTTCAAGGGGACTCCCTGCCATAGCAACATTCCCCAGGAGCTGACGGCCCACGGGGCGCGCCCCAACGGCACGACCTGGTTCGACCGGACCAACTACTTCGAGACCTTCAGCGCCAGCGATTCGAACCTGGTATGGGCGCTGGATCTCGAGGCAGACCGGATGATCAACAGCAACGTGGCCCGGAAGGACCTCGAATCCGAATTCACCGTGGTACGCAACGAATTCGAGTCGGGTGAGAACAACCCGTTCGGGGTGCTGATGGAACGGACGCTCTCCACCGCTTTCCTGTGGCACAACTACGGCCATTCGACCATCGGAGCGCGGGCCGACATCGAGAACGTGCCGATCGAGCGGCTGCAGGCCTTCTACCACCGGTACTACCAGCCTGACAACGCGGTGCTGGTGGTAGCGGGGAAGTTCGAGCCCGCCCGGGCGTTGAGCCTCATCGAGGACAAGTTCGGCCGTGTCCCCCGCCCGGACCGCAGCACCACGCTCAAGATCTACCCGAGCTACACGCTGGACCCCACCCAGGACGGCGAGCGGAGCGTTACCCTCCGGCGCGTGGGGGACGTCCAGATCGCCATGTCGGTCTACCATGTGCCGTCCGGCACCCACCCCGATTTCGCCGCAGTGGATGTACTGTCGCAGGTGCTGGGGGACGAACCCTCGGGGCGGTTGTACAAGGCGCTGGTCGAACCCAAGCTCGCGGCCGACGTTGGCGCCTTCTCCTTCCAGTTGAAGGAGCCCGGTGTGATCATCGCCTTCGCCCGGGTGCGCAAGGAGGACGATCTTGCCCGCGCCCGCGGGGCCATGGACTCGGCCCTGGCGGAGATCGTCGGCCGGCCACCGTCAGGCGATGAAGTGGAGCGAGCCAAGACCCAGCTGCTCAAGAACATCGAGCTGACGCTCAACCGGTCCGACCAGGTGGGACTCGAGTTGAGCGAGTGGGCCTCGATGGGCGACTGGCGCATGCTGTTCATCCACCGGGACCGTATCAAGCAGGTGACGCCGGAGGACGTGTCCCGGGTGGCGGCCGCGTACCTCAAGCCGGCCAACCTGACCACCGGCACGTTCCTGCCCACTGACAAGCCGGATCGCGCCGAAATCCCCGCCACGCCCGATTTCACCACCCTGGTGCAGAACTACCGCGGCGACACCGCACTCGCCGCCGGCGAGGTGTTCGATCCTTCACCGCAGAATATCGACCACCGCACCACCCGGGCCGCCCTGCCCGCCGGGCTCAAGCTGGCGTTGCTGCCCAAGCAGAACCGGGGACAGGCGGTGAACCTGGGGATTACGCTCCGGTTCGGCTCGGTCACGGCGGTGCAGGGGAAATACGCGATCGCCGATCTCGTCGCCGACATGCTCATGCGCGGCACGCGCAACAAGACCAGGCAGCAGATCAAGGACGAGTTCGACCGGCTCAAGGCCCGGGTCAGCCCGTTCTTTGCCACGCCGACTACCCTCCGGGTGACGATCGAGACCACCCGGCCCAACGTGGTGCCCGCGCTCCGGCTGCTGGGCGAGGTGTTGCGCGAGCCGTCCTTCCCCGAGAAGGAATTCGAGGAACTCAAGCGGGAGGACCTGGCGCAGTTCGAGCAGAATCGCTCCGAACCCACTTCGCAGGGGTCGATCGCCTACCAGCGGTATCTCAGTCCGTATCCCAAGGGCGATCCGCGTTACGTCTCGACCATGGATGAGCAGGTGGCCGATTACTCCGCCGCCACCCTGGAGGACGTACGCCGGTTCTACGCCGAGTTCTACGGCGCCAGCAACGGCGAGCTGGCCGTGGTCGGCGACTTCGACCCGGCGGAGATCACCGGCCTGGCGACCGAGCTGTTCGGCGCCTGGAAGAGTCAGCAGCGGTTCGAGCGGGTGCCGCAGGAGTACCGGGACGTAAAGGCCACGTCCATCACCCTGGAAACACCGGACAAGGCCAACGCCTTCATGCTGGCGGGCATGAACCTGAGCCTCAAGGATGACGATCCCGATTACGCCGCGCTGCTGCTCGGGAACTACATGCTGGGCGGTGGGTTCCTGAACTCGCGCCTGGCCACCCGCATCCGGCAGAAGGAAGGGATCAGCTACGGCGTCGGGTCGGGTCTGTTCGCCAGCGCCCTCGACAAGGCCGGCGGGTTCCAGACCTTCGCGATCTATGCACCGGAAAACGCCGGTCGTCTGGAGCAGGCGTTCCGCGAGGAGATCGATCGCATGCTCAAGGACGGGTTCACCGTGGACGAAGTGAAACAGGCCAAGGGTGGCTGGCTCCAGTCCCGCCAGGTGAGCCGCTCACAGGACCAGGCGCTCCTCGGCCAGCTGGGCAACTACGCGTACCTCGGCCGCACCCTGGCCTTCGACGCCGGCCTGGAGCAGCGGGTGGCCGCGCTAACTCCCGAGGTGATCAACACCGCCATGCGGAAGTACATCGATCCGTCGAAGATCACGATTGTGAAGGCGGGCGACTTCGCCAAGGGAAATAAGGAGCCGGCGAAACCGTAGGCGTCGGACAGGACGGACAGGACGGACAGGACGGACAGGGCGGACAGGGCGGACGAATCCTCAAAGGAACCGCGTCCGCCTTGCCCGCCTTGCCCGCCTTGGCCGCCTTGTCCGCCTTGTCCGCCTTATCCGCCCAGTTTCCGGCCGTCCCGCCCTCACGCCCTTCCGCCACCCGTTCTCCTTCCCCACCTTGAGGCCATGCCCAGGCCCTTTTACTACCGCGAAACCGATGGCATCCGTATCTCCGTCCGGCCGGTGTACCTGCCCGAGCGGTCCAACCCGGTGCGGCAGCAGTTCGTCTTCGCCTACTTCGTGCGGATCGAGAACGTGGGTCCGCAAACGGCGCAGCTCCGCTCGCGCGAGTGGCTGATTCACGACTCGATCGGAGAGGAGACCGTGGTGGAAGGAGAGGGTGTCGTGGGTGAACAACCGACCCTCTCCCAGGGGCAGGTGCACGAGTACCAGAGCTTTTGTGTGCTGAAGTCGCCCAGCGGCTACATGGAGGGTCGGTACCATTTCCTGCGGTCGGACGGAGTCAGCTTCCCCGCCAGTATTCCACGGTTTCAGCTGGAGGCAAACGAGTCCGCGGAACGCTAGACCTAGGCGTGAGACGTAAGACGTGAGACGTGCGCGGCGAAAAGGTCGAAGCTCTCCCTGGTCCGGGAGCCCTGACCGCTTCACGTCTCACGTCTCACGTCCATCTCCCTTAGTTTTCGGCCATGTCACTCCCCGATCGGTTTGCCTCACACCTCGCTCACCTCCGGCTCCGGCCCGGCCCAGTGCTCGTAGCGGTGTCGGGCGGGCTCGATTCGGTCGTGCTGCTCGACCTGCTGCGACAGGTGGCGGACCGAACCCGGCTCGAGCTGATCGTGGCGCACGCGGATCACGGTATCACTCCCGCGAGCGGTGAGGTCGCCGGGCGGGTCGAGGCGCTGGCGCTGGAGTTCGGTCTCCCCGTGATGGTCGGGCGGCTTGTGCTGGGTCCCGATGCCAGCGAGACCAGGGCACGCACCGCGCGGCTTCGCTGGCTGGAGCAGACCAGGAAGCACCTCGCCGCCCGGTACATCCTCCTGGCGCACCATGCCGAGGATCAGGCGGAGACCGTGCTCATGCGGCTGCTGCGCGGATCGGGGCCGGCTGGGCTCGCGGGGATGGTTGCCCGGCGCGGACCACTGGTCCGGCCGTTGCTCCCGTTCAACCGATCCACGCTGCTCCGCTACGCCCACGCCCAGGGCCTGAGTTGGTGGGAGGACCCGGCCAACCGCGACTCGAGGCACCTCCGGTCGTGGCTGCGACATGAGGTGTTCCCCCTGCTGCTTGAGCGGCTTCCCGATGTTACGCGGCGGCTGCGCGACGCCGGCCGTCATGCCCAGGCCGACCGCAGCGCCTGGTCTGCTGCCCTGCTGAGCTGGCCGGGGCTCGACTACCACCCGGAGAAGCGTGGCGGCTCTGTGGCGTGGCGGGCCCTGTCGGCGCTGCCTCAACCGGCTGGTGCCGCCCTTGCCCTGGCGCTGCTCCGCCGGGCCGGTGCCCCGGCCAGCCCGACCCGGGTGAAGGGGGCGTTGCAGACCCTCGCCGCCCTGGAGAGCGGGGCGACCGCCGACGTGGGACGCGGCTGGAGACTGGAGCTCGCGTTCGAGCGGCTCCGCGTGCTGCCGCCCGGCGGCGCGGTCCCCGAGCCGGTGCCGCTGGCCGGCCGGCAGGGGGAGACCGCCTGGGGCGCCTGGCGGGTTCGGTGGACACCCGAAGCCGCTCCCCCCACTCAGCCGCGCGACGGTCCTACGGCGTGGTTCATCCCCGGTACTCTGACGCTGCGGCCATGGAAGGAGGGTGACCGGGTGGCCCCTCTGGGCGGCCGGGGACGGCGACTGGCGGTTCGGTGCTTTCAGGACGCCAGGGTGCCCAGCAGCGAGCGGCGCCACTGGCCGATCCTGGAAGGGGATGGGGAACTGGCCTGGATTCCCGGAGTCTGTCGCTCGAACCGGTTGGTGCCTCACGCGGGCGCCCCCGCAGTGCGGGTGGATGTGGAGCCCCGTGGCTGATCCCCGCGTGGGCGGAAGAGTGCTCCGTGAGGTAGTGTTCGACGAGCCGGCGATCCAGGCACGGGTCGCGGAACTCGGCCGGGAGCTCACCGCCGCCTATCCGGACGGTGATCTGCTGGTCATCGGGGCGCTCAAGGGCAGCTTTGTCTTCCTGGCGGACCTGGTGCGGCGCATCGAGCGGCCCCTGCAGGTCGACTTCCTGGTTGCCGGCTCGTACGGCCGGGGCACCGTTTCCAGCGGCGAGGTCCGGCTGCTTTACGAACCTGCCACTCCCCTTGCCGACAGGCATATCCTGCTCGTCGAGGATATAATTGATAGTGGGCGAACCCTGGCGTCCCTGGTGGACCGGCTGCGGTCCCGGGGGCCCAGGAGCTTGGCGATCTGTGCGTTGCTGGACAAGCGGATCGCTCCCCCGTTGCCGGAAATCCGGTTCGTGGGGTTCGCCGCGCCTACCAAGTTTCTGGTGGGCTACGGTTTGGATCACGCGGAGGACTTCCGGCACCTCCCGTATATCGCGGAACTGGCTTGAATGGCTGATCGCATGCCTACGTCGCCCCGCCCCGACTGGCGGAGCCTGAGCAAGAACCTCGCACTCTGGCTGCTGGTGGCCCTTGTGGCCATGGCGCTGTTTCAGCTCATGAACAGCCAGCGGAGTACGATGCAGGAGTTCACCTACAGCGCATTCAAGCAGCAGCTGCTGGCAGGCAACGTGAAGAACGTCGTCGTGTACGACGGCAAGCAGCTGGAGGGGGAGTTCGCCTCTCCGGTACTGCAGGACGGTCGCAAGGCCAAGAACTTCACGGTTCTGCTCCCCATCAAGGACAGCGAGAGCCTGTTGAATCAGCTGGAGCAGGCGGGGGTCCCCATTTCGGCCAAGGAGCCGAAGATCGGGGTAGCCAATTTCCTGATCGCTGCGCTCCCCTGGATCGTCATCATCGGCCTGTGGGTCTTCCTGCTGCGCCAGCTGCAGGCAGGCGGCAGCCGGGCCTTCTCCTTCGGGAAGAGCAAGGCAAAGCTGCTCTCCGGCGACACACCCAAGCTCACCTTCGCCGACGTTGCCGGCGCCGACGAGGCCAAGGTGGAGCTGCAGGAGATCATCGAATTCCTGAAGGATCCCCAGAAGTTCACCCGGCTCGGCGGGCGGCTGCCGAAGGGCGCTCTGCTGGTCGGTCCCCCGGGCACCGGCAAGACCCTGCTTGCCAAGGCGGTCGCGGGAGAGGCGGGGCGGCCATTCTTTTCGATGTCCGGCTCGGACTTCGTGGAGATGTTCGTCGGCGTGGGCGCGAGCCGGGTGCGCGACCTGTTCGAGCAGGGCAAGGCCAACGCCCCCTGCATCATCTTCATCGACGAGATCGACGCGGTGGGCCGGCATCGCGGCGCCGGTCTCGGCGGTGGGCACGACGAGCGTGAGCAGACGCTCAATCAGCTGCTGGTCGAGATGGACGGCTTCGAGTCCAATGACGGGGTGATTCTGATCGCCGCGACCAACCGCCCCGACGTGCTGGACCCGGCGCTGCTCCGTCCCGGCCGGTTCGACCGCCAGATCGTGGTGGACGCGCCGGACGTGCGGGGCCGCGAGGGCATCCTCCGGGTGCACACCCGGAAGATCCCGCTGGCGGCGGACGTGGTGCTGGAGACCATCGCGAAGGGCACGCCGGGCATGGCGGGCGCCGACTTGGCCAACCTGGTGAATGAGGCGGCGCTGCTGGCCGCCCGGCGCAACAAGTCCCTGGTGGACATGCAGGACTTCGAGGACGCCAAGGATAAGGTGATGCTCGGCGTCGAGCGGAAGAGCCTGGTGCTGTCCGAGGACGAGCGCCGTCTCACGGCCTATCACGAGGCGGGACACACCGTCGTCTCCATGAAGACCCCGGGCTCCGATCCGATCCACAAGGTCACCATTGTGCCCCGCGGCCGCTCCCTGGGGCTGATGATGTCACTGCCCGAGAAGGACCGTTACGGCCAGACCAAGGAGTGGCTGATTGGGCGGCTGGCCATCGCCTTCGGCGGGCGGGTGGCGGAGGAGCTGATCTTCGGTCCCAGCAAGGTGACCACCGGTGCCGGCAGCGACATTGAGCAGGCCACCGCGATCGCCCGGCGGATGGTCACCCAGTTCGGCATGAGCGAGAAGATCGGTATGATGGCCGTGGGCGACCGGGAGCAGGAGATCTTCCTGGGTCGGGAGTTCGGCCAGCGGCGCGAGGTGTCGGAGCGCACCGCCGAGATCGTGGATGACGAAGTGAAGCGGTTCATCGACGAGGCGCACGAGAAGGCCCGCAAGATTCTGAACGATCACCGGGACCTGCTCGAGCGGATCGCGCTGACGCTGCTGGATCGCGAGACCATCGACCGCGACGACATCGACCTGCTGGCCCAGGGGAAGCTGCTTCCGCCGCAGTCTCCCTCTACTCCGCCGGCTTTGGCGGCCTCTCCCCAGGCCAAGGCGGACTCGCTGCCCCAGCGCGCACCCATCCTCGGGGTCCCGCCGGCCGAGCCCATGGGCGCGTGATCGTACGCGCCCTCGCCACCCACTCTCCTCGGGCCATTCGCGACGCACTCTCCGCCCGGGGCTGGGACGAGGTGAAGGCGGAGGCCGCCTCCGGCGGCATGCGACCCGCCGCCGTGGAACTCTCCGGTCTGGATGACGCCACTCTCCTCGCCCTGGTGCGCCACGCCGGACAACTCGGACTCGACATCCTCACCGGTGATGACTGGGCCGTGCTGGGCGGGTCCTCGGCGCGGTTGAGCGCCCTGGCGCGGCCGTGGGTAGTGCCAGAGCCGCTCATGGAGGTGGCCGACCTGGTCGGCAGAGTGCTGCCGGCGGAGCCACCGCTCACCTGGATCACCGCGCGCGGACCACTTCCGCTGGACCGCCCCGTAATCCTCGGCATTCTGAACGTCACCCCGGATTCTTTCAGCGACGGCGGCAGGTTTCTTTCGCCGGACGCGGCGCTTTCCCGCGCCGATCAGGTGCTGGCCGACGGGGCGCAGGTGCTGGACGTGGGCGGCGAGTCGACTCGCCCAGGAAACGAGCCTGTTCCGGTCGAGGTGGAGCTGGCGCGGGTGCTGCCCGTGATCGAGGCCCTGACTCGGCGGCACCCCACCGTCCCCGTCTCCGTCGATACCGTGAAGGCCGAGGTGGCCCGTGCCGCCCTGGGATCCGGGGCCGCGATCCTCAACGACGTCTCCGCCTTCCGGCTGGACCCTCAAATGGCCGCGGTCGCCGCGCAGGGCAGGGCTGGGGTCATCCTGATGCACTCGCGCGGGAGCGTGAGCACCATGGCCCGGCTGGATCACGCCGAGTACAGCCCCGACGTGGTGAGCGGCGTGAACGCCGAGCTGGCGGGTGCGTTGGACCACGCGGTCGCGGGTGGCGTAGTTCCCGATCACGTCGTGCTCGACCCCGGATTCGGCTTCGCCAAGACCGCCGAGCAGAACCTGCTCCTTCTCGACCAGCTTTCCGCGCTGCGCTCGCTGGGTCGGCCGATCCTGGTGGGCCCCTCACGCAAGCGGTTCCTGGGGAGCGTCACCGGCCGGGAGGTCGCCGAGCGCGATGCCGCCACCGCCGCTGCGTGCGTCCTGGCGTATGAGCGGGGTGCCCGCCTGTTCCGGGTGCACAACGTGGCCCAGACGCGGGATGCCCTGGCGGTGGCCTATGCGGTCCGAGGGGCGACATGAATGGGAATCGGTGAACGGTAGACGGTGAACGGTGAACGGGACTCGCCCCACCGCCGGTTCACCGTTCACCCGTTCACCCTTCACCGTTCACCTTTCTCCGACCACCCTCCCAGCCAACGACATGTCCCGACGTCCTCCCTACCTCCTCGCCGGATTCGCCGCGCTCCTGGTCCTGACCGGATACGTGGTTTCTCTCGCTCCGACGGTCACATTCTGGGATGCGGGGGAGTTCATTGCCGCCGCGAGGACGCTCGGGATTCCGCACCCTCCCGGGACGCCCCTGTTCGTCCTGATCGGACACGTGTGGGGGGCACTCATCCCGTTCGGTGAGTACGCCCAGCGGACCAACCTGCTGTCGGCGACGCTGAGCGCGATGGGCGCCGGCTGCCTCTTCCTGGTGGTGCACGACGGGTTGGCCCGTTTCGCCAGCGGGCTCGAGGGGACCGCGGAGCGGATCATCCGGGTCGGCGGATCCCTCGCCGCCGTCGTGATCGCGGCCTTCACCTTCACCTCGTGGCAGAACTCCAACGAGACCGAGGTCTACGCCGCGGCGACCTTCACTATCGCGGCGGTGAGCTGGCTCTGCCTCCGCTGGCGCGAGCTCCGCGGTACGCCGCGGGCCTCGCATATCCTGCTCCTGATCCTGTACCTCGCGGGCATCTCCATCGGCAACCACCTGCTGGCGCTGCTCGCCGGGCCGGCGGTGGTCGCCTTCATGGTTGCCACGCTGCTCGCCCAGCCGGCCGACGACCCGGCGGAGCAGGCGGCGGAGTGGGCTCAGGCGGCGGTCATGGCCGGGACCTGGGCCCTGCTGATCGGGAGCGGTCTGGGCAGCACCGCCCTGATCATCCTGGGCGGCCTGAGTTACTGCGCCGCGGCTGGCTTTGCCTGGTACGCCGGCAGCCTGCCGTTCGCGCTGCTCGGGCTGGTGATCTCCTTCGTGGGCGTGACCAGCTATCTGTACCTGTACATCCGCTCCGGCCAGCATCCACCCATCAACGAGGCCCAGCCGGACAACTGGAGGTCGCTCCTCGCCGTAATCCGGCGGGAGCAGTACCCGGTTCGCACGCCGCTGGACGACCCGACGATGCAGCACGGCCCCGACAACCCGGGGCGCACCCTCAGGATCTTCGGGCTGCAGCTGGTCAACTACGTGCAGTACTACGACTGGCAGTGGGCCAATGGGGTGACCTCGATGATCGGGAAGCTCCCCATCCGGACGCTTGCCACCCTGCTGTTCACCTCGCTGGGCTTTCACGGACTGCTGGTGCAGCGGCGGACCGACCGGTCGGCCTGGTGGCTCCTGTTCATGCTCTGGCTGGTCACCGGGCTCGGCCTGGTGGTCTACATGAACTTCAAGCCAGGGTTCAGCATGGCCTACGACGCGTACCCGGAGGCGGCCGACCACGAGGTGCGCGACCGGGACTATTTCTTCGTCGTCAGCTTCACGGTGTGGGGACTGTGGGCCGGGATCGGACTGGCCTCGCTCGCCCGCTCGGCGCTGGAGCGGTTGCGGACGACCCCCGCGCTGTTGGCCGTCCCGCTCGGGCTGGTGGCCATCACGCCGTTCGTCGGGAACTTCAAGGCCGCCGACCGGCGTCACGGCCCCGATGCGCGGCTGGCGGCGGACTTCGCCTACGACCTGCTCAATTCAGTGCCGGCCTACGGCATCCTGTTCACCTACGGCGACAACGACACCTTCCCCCTGTGGTGGGCGCAGGAGGTACGGGGCATCCGGCCGGACGTACTGGTGGTGTGTCTCGCACTCACGGAAACCGATTGGTACAAGCGCCAGCTGCGGGAATTCCCCATCCGGCCGTTCGATGAGGCCGCGGCGCCGGCCGTCTGGCAGGGGCAGCATCCCGTGCAACCGACCTGGAAGCCGCACTCGCTCACCGATCAGCAGATCGCCGCGGCGCAACAACCGGTGCTACTGCAGCAGGACATGACTCTGCAGATCGGGCCGATCAGCCATACCCTCCCCAAAGGCACGCCGATCTACAGCCACGATTTCGCGGTGATCCGCCTGCTGCAGGACAATCTGGGCCGCCGCCCGATCGCCTGGTCGCTCACCACCGGGTCCGACTATTACGGACTCAACAATTACGTGCTGCAACAGGGGCTGGTGATGCGGCTCCAGACCGCGCTGGTCGACAGCACCCGCAAGGACCTGGATCTGCATCGGGTCCTGGGCATCGCGCTCGACGTCCCCACCACCGATCGCCTGGCCTGGCAGACCTATCGTTACGCCGGCCTGGGAGCGGACAACTCGGCCGACCTCGAGCCCACCGCCCGGGGCGTGTCAGGGAACCTGGCGCTCCCCTTCGCCCAGCTGGCCTATGCCTACCAGGGCAGGGGAGACCGGGAAGCCGCCATGAAGAACCTCGAGCGCGCCAGCCGGCTCTCCCCCAACCCGGCCATGAGACGTGCCCTGCTCAATCTGCTGGCAGAGCCCGCCGCCGACTCAGCTCGGCCCTGAAACGAAGTTCCACGTTCCGAGTTCCGAGTTCCGAGTCCCAAGTCAGGTTGCGGGAACCGGAGCCCTGCCGACCCAGGAGCCGCATGGTGGCGGGAGCCGGCCTCGAGAGCAACTCGGAACTTGGAACTCGGAACTCAGAAGTCGGCCCTCCCCCCTTCAAATAACCCTAACGGACACCTAGATTTACCCGTCATGCCCTACCCGGGACTGACGCAGCGTCTGGCGGAGGTCCGGAGCCGGATCGCGGAGAGCCAGGCTAGCCGAGGCTGGCTTCACCCGGTCAGCGTGATTGCCGTCACCAAGACACATCCGCCGGAGGCGGTTCGGGCCGCGGTGGACGCGGGGCTGTCGGCCGTGGGAGAAAATCGGGTCCAGGAGGCCCTGTCGAAGCAGGAGGCACTGACTGATGTCCAGGTCGAGTGGCACCTGATTGGAACGCTCCAGCGCAACAAGGCCAGGCAGGCGGTCCACCGCTTCGCGCTGATCCACTCGGTGGACAGCGGGGCCCTGGCGGAGGAGCTCAACCGCCGCGCGGCACCGGGACCCCGGCAAGCGATCCTGGTGCAGGTCAACTGCTCTTCGGAGCCGCAGAAGGGCGGGGTAGAGCCGGAAGAGTTGCCGGCGCTGCTCGAGCGGATCGGGCCGCTGGACCGGCTGGAACTCCGCGGCCTGATGACCATGGCCGAGCTTACGCTCGATCGAGAGGTGCAGCGGGTGGCATTCCGCCGGCTTCGCGAGCTGAGAGACCAGGCAGTGGCACGGGGCATCGCACTGCCGGAGCTGTCGATGGGCATGTCGGGGGACTACCTCGTGGCGGTGGAGGAAGGGGCCACGATGGTCCGGTTGGGAACCCTGCTGTTCGGAGAGCGGGTAACATGAGCGACGACGCATTTCATCTCACCCCGGGCGACGTCCGGGCCCAGGAATTCCAACGCGTGTTCCGGGGGTACGATCCCGCTCAGGTCGACGAGTTCAAGCTCCGGGTGTCCGACGCGTTGGAGCGCCTGATCCGGGACCGGGGCAAGCTCGACGAGCGGCTCACCGGGTTCCAGGAGCAGCTCCGCGCCTTCCGCGATCGCGAGCGGGCGATGAACGAGGCTCTGCTCGCGGCGCAGCAGCTGCGGGTCGCCGCGGTGGAGCAGGCCGAGCGGGAGTCGGAGGCCATCCTCCGCGAGGCCCGCGCCGATGCGATCCGGCTGGTGGGCCAGGCCCAGGACGAGGAGCGCCAGATCCGCGAGAGGCAGGAGACCCTGCACCGCCAGTTCGCGGCCTACCTGTCCAACTTCCGCGCCCTGCTGGAGCGCCAGCTGGGCGAGGTCGAAGGGCTGCAGGCCCACGCACAGATCACCCACCAGGTACAGACCGAGCTGCTTCTCAAGCGTCACGCATGACCGTCACCGACCTCTTCGACCGGGTGCAGGAGGCCGCGGCGGTCGTCCGTCAGCGGAGCTCGCTCATCCCCGAAGTGGCGATCATCCTCGGCACCGGTCTGGGTGGACTGGTCAAGGAGATCGAGTCCGAAGTCGTCATCCCCTACGAGCAGATCCCCGGGTTCCCCCTCTCGACCGTCGAGTCCCACGCCGGCCGCCTGATTCTGGGCCGGCTCAAGGGGAAGCGGGTCGTGGTGATGCAGGGGAGGTTCCACCGGTACGAGGGATATACCCTGCAGCAGGTGACCTTCCCCCTCCGGGTCATGTATGCGCTCGGGGCCAGGACGCTGGTGGTCACCAACGTGTCCGGCGGAATGCACCCGCTGTGGCCTCCCGGCGACCTGGTGCTCATTGCCGATCACATCAACCTGCTGGGGGACAACCCCCTCATCGGGCGCAACGACGACCGGCTGGGCCCGCGCTTCCCCGACATGTCCGACCCCTACCACAGCGGCCTCCGCGCCAAGGCCCGCGCCGTTGCGCTGGAGATGGGTATCACGCTGCACGAGGGCGTCTACGTGGCCGTGCCTGGTCCCAACCTCGAGACCCGGGCCGAGTATCGCATGCTGCGTGGCATGGGCGCCGATCTGGTGGGCATGTCCACGGTGCCCGAGGTGATCGTCGCGGTGCACCAGGGGATGCGGGTGGCGGGCCTCTCGATCATTACGGACCAGTGCCTGCCTGACGCCCTCGAGCCGGCCAACATCGAGCAGATCATCGCCACCGCAATGGGTGCGGAGCCCAGGCTTACCCGGCTGGTTGCCGCGCTGGTGCAACAGATCGACGCATGACCTATCAGCCGTGGCCGGACGGCGGTGCCGACCGGATGGAACAGGAGCTGCTCGGACGCTGGAAGGAAGAGCGGCTCTTCGCTCAGACACTCGAGGCGACCCGTACGGGGCCGCCCTTTGTGTTTTTCGAAGGTCCTCCCACCGCCAACGGCAAGCCGGGCATCCATCACGTCTTTGCCCGTACCATCAAGGATCTCATCTGCCGCTTCCAGGCCATGCAGGGGAAGTCCGTTACCCGGATCGCCGGGTGGGACACCCACGGCCTGCCGGTCGAGATCGAGGTGGAGAAACAGCTCAAGCTGGTGGGGGGCAAGAAGGCCATCGAGGAATTCGGGGTGGAACGGTTCAACCGGCTCTGCCGGGAGAGTGTCTTCACCTACAAGGCCGACTGGGAGGAGCTCTCCAACCGGATCGGATACTGGCTGGACTACGAGCACGCCTACGTCACCTACACCAACGAGTACATCGAGACGGTCTGGTGGCTGCTCAGTCGCCTGTCCGAGAGGAACCTGCTGTATCGTGGCCACCGGGTGTTGCCGTACTGCCCGCGCTGCGGCACCGTGCTTTCGAGCCACGAGCTGGCCCTGGGGTACGAGGAGATCCGGGATCGGTCGATCTACGTCACCTTTCCGCTGAGCGACGGCTCCGGTCGGGAACTGGTGGTCTGGACCACGACACCCTGGACGCTCCCGTCCAACGTCGCCGTGGCGGTGAATCCCAAGCTCACCTACGTGACCGTCGAGGTCCTGCACGGCCCGCTCAAGGGACGCAAGCTGGTCGTTGCGGACACCCGGAAGCACGCCCTGTTCGAGCGGGGTGACGCCTTCACCTCGACCGAAGCGCCCGGGGCCCGCGTCATCGAGGAGTTCGATGGGGCCTCGCTGGTCGGACACGAATACCGCCGGCCCTTCGACGTGGTCCCCATGCCGGATGGGATGAAACACTCGGTGGTCATCCCCGGCGACTTCGTGACCGCGGACGACGGCTCGGGCATCGTGCACATGGCTCCCGCCTTCGGTGCCGACGACTACGCCGCCGGCCAGGTCCACGGCCTGGCGCTGGTCCGCCCGGTCGCCACCGACGGCACCTTCCAGGGTACCACCTGGCCCGAGATCGAGGGCAAGCTGGTCACCGCCGACGAAACCAACGACGTCATCATCAAGCGGCTGAAGACCGAGGGCCGCTGGCTGAGGACGGAGCAGCACACTCACACGTACCCGCACTGCTGGCGCTGCGGCAGCAAGCTGATCTATTACGCCCGCGACTCCTGGTTCGTCCGGACCTCCCAAGTCAAGGAGCGGATGCTGGAGATCAACCGCGGCGTGAACTGGCAACCCCCCGAGGTGGGGGCCAAGCGGTTCGGCGGCTGGCTGGAGAACAACGTCGACTGGGCACTCTCTCGCGACCGGTACTGGGGTACCCCGCTACCCGTGTGGGTCTGCGAGGACGAGCCGACGCACGTGGAGGTCATCGGCGGCTACGCCCGGCTGGCGGAGCGCTGGGGCAAGCCGCTCCCCGCCGGCTTCGATCCGCACAAACCCTACATCGACGGATACACCTGGCGTTGTGCCTGCGGCGGCACCATGCGCCGGGCGCCCGAGGTCATCGACACCTGGTTCGATTCGGGGTCGATGCCCTACGCCCAGTGGCACTACCCGTTCGAGCACGAGGCCGAGTTCAGGAGGCACTTTCCCGCGGACTACATCTGTGAAGGGGTGGACCAGACCCGGGGGTGGTTCTACTCACTCCTGGCGATTGCCGTGACCGCATTCGACAGCCCGGCCTATCGCAACGTCATCGTGAACGAGCTGGTCCTCGACGCCGAAGGCCAGAAGATGTCGAAGTCCAAGGGCAATGTGGTGAGCCCGTGGGACATGATCCACGAGTTCGGCGCGGATACGGTGCGCTTCTACCTGCTTGCCTCGAGTCAGGTGTGGCTGCCCAAGCGGTTCGACAAGCGTCAGATTCCCCAGGTCACAGGGGACTTCTTCCGCGCTCTTCGGAACAGTTACGAGTTCTTCCGGCTGTATGCCCACCGAGTGACCGAGGCCCCGGCCCGGGCGCGGCGGCCCGACAGCGACCGCTGGATTCTGAGCCGGCTGGAATCCACAATGGTCGCAGTGACCCGCGCCTGGTCGGGCTACGAGCCTACCGCCGGGGTACAGGCCTTGCGGGATTTCGTGGTCGACGA
>JBGQJV010000043.1:0-23179 GCA_041499215.1 Gemmatimonadota bacterium
ACGGGCGGCAGGCGGCGCTGGTGCTGGGCCGGTTCTGGCACGGCGATCCCGCCAGCCGGCTCACCCTCATCGGCGTCACCGGCACCAACGGCAAGACCACGACCACCGCGCTGGTGCGGCACCTGTTCAACGACGGGGGCACCGCCGGCAGCATCGGCACCCTCGGGGCATTCGATGGCGCCGGACGGCCGGTCGCCTCCACCGCCGGCTCGCTGACCACTCCGGGGCCGATCGACCTGCAGGCCACCCTCGCCACCCTGGTGGAGCGGGGGGTCACCACGGTGGCGATGGAAACCTCCTCCCACAGTCTGGACCAGGGGAGGCTTGACGGCCTCAGCTTCGCGGCGGGGATCTTCACCAACCTCACCCGCGACCACCTGGACTACCACGGGACGATGGAGTCATATCTCGCCGCCAAGCTCCGGCTCGACGCCCTGCTCGGCCTCGACGGGGTGCAGGTGGTAAACGTCGACGACCCCTCCTGGCAGGCGCTTCCCGTCAGGCAGCGGCGCATCACCTTCGGGTTCGGTTCCTCGGCGATGGTCCGGGCGCTGGAACCGGACCTGGGCAATGCCGGCAGCAGTTTCCGCCTCTCGACGCCCCAGGGGAGCGCCTCTATCCAGCTGCCGCTCCTGGGCGAGTTCAACATCGCCAACGCCCTCGCCGCGGCGGCCGCCGCCCTCGGGCTCGGCCGGTCCCTCGCCAACGTCGCGGAGCGCCTCTCCCAGTCGCCGCAGGTGCCCGGCCGGATGGAACGGATCGCCGAGCGGCCCTCGGTAGTGCTGCGTGACTACGCGCACACGCCGGATGCGCTGGAGCGCGCCTTGCAGTCGCTGCGGCCGGTAACGCCCGGACGGCTGATCGTGGTGTTCGGCTGTGGCGGCGAGCGCGACCGGGGCAAGCGCCCGGTGATGGGCCGCATCGCCGCAACCCTGGCCGATCTCGCCATCGTGACGTCCGACAACCCCCGCCGGGAGCCGCCGGACCTGATCATCGACGAGGTGGAGCAGGGGATGGGCGACACGCCGCACCAGCGCTTCGCCGACCGCAAGGCCGCCATCGCTGCGGCCCTTGCTGCCGCGCGTCCCGATGATACCGTGCTGCTCGCGGGCAAGGGCCACGAGACCTACCAGGTGGTCGGGACGGAGAAGGTACCGTTCGATGAAGCGACAATTGTTCGCGAGATATTGGGTCATGCGTAACCAGTTCCGAGTTCCCAGTTCCGAGTTCCGAGTTCGCTGGGAGTCAGGAACGGCGGCTCGATCGGTCCCGGCCACCGGGATACTTGGAACTCTGAACTCCGAACTCGGAACGGTCGTTCATGCGTTGGGCTGACGCTTCCGTCCGGCAGGCACTGGGGCTCGGGGAGGGCGGCGAGACGCCGTACTCCTCGATCTCCACCGACACACGCACCCTGGAGTCCGGGGCGTTGTTCGTGGCGCTCAGGGGCGACCGGTTCGACGGCCACGACCACCTCGCCAAGGCGGCCGAGGCCGGGGCGACGGGCGCGCTGGTACGGGAAGCGACGGCGGACGTTCCCGGGCTGGTGCTCTACCGGGTGCCGGATACGTTGGCCGCCTATGGCATGCTGGCGCGAGCCCGGCGGCGGGAGATCGCCGGCCCGGTGGTGGCGATCGGGGGGGCCAACGGAAAGACCAGCACCAAGGAGATGTGCGCCGTGGTGCTCCGCACCAAGTATCGGGTGCACGCCACCCCCGCCAACGACAACAACCTGGTGGGCATCCCCAAGACCATTCTCGCGGCGCCCGAGGACACCCAGGCGCTGGTGATCGAGGCGGGGGCGAGCGCGAGGGGCGAACTGGCGCGGGCCCGATCGATCATCGAACCCGGTGTCACTGTCACCACCAACGTGGCGCTGTCCCATCTCGATGGATTCGGCAGTCTCGACGGCGTGCTGGAAGAAGAGCTGGAGCTGCTGACCGGCGTGGAGCTGGCGATCGTCGGCACCGATCCCCCTGCGCTCGCTGAGGGAGCCCGTCGGAAGGCGCGCCGGGTGGTCACCGCCGGGCTGGCCCGGGCCGACCGGGTACCGGTCTCCGTCACCGTCGACTCCACCGGCCGGCCCACCCTTACAGTGGAGGGCGCCCGAATCACCTTGCCGCTCCTGGGCCAGCATCAGGCCGCCAACGCGATGCTGGCCTGGACTCTGGCCCAGGAGCTGAGGCTGGACCTGGCCGAGTCGGCGGAGGCGCTCCGGACACTGCGCATTCCGGGCGGCCGCGGAGAGCTGATCGAGGTCGGAGGACTCACGATCATCAATGACACCTACAATGCCAACCCGGCGTCGTTTCTCGCCGCGATCGCCACCGCCCGGGCCATGCGGGCCGGCCGCAAGCTGGTCTTCGTGGCCGGAACGATGCGGGAGCTGGGGACCGAGTCGGCCCGGCATCACGCGGCGGTGGCCGCGGCGCTGGTGGGGCTCGAGCCGGATGTCCTCGCGGCGGTGGGGGACTTCGTGCCGGCCCTGGCGCCTTACGCCGAGAAGCTCAAGGGCCGGCTGCTGACCGCACCGGACGCGCCCACGCTGGGGCCGCGGCTCAAGGCGCGGCTCCGGGGCGATGAGCTGGTGGTGCTCAAGGCATCCCGTGGTGCCGCGCTCGAACGTATACTTCCGTTCCTCACCGGGCAGGATCACCAACCGACTCACTGAGGCGCCGTGCTCTACCACCTGCTCGCCCCGCTGGGCAAGCACTTCATTCTCTTCAACCTCCTCAACTACATCAGCTTCCGGGCGGCGGGGGCCACGGTCACCGCCATCCTCCTGGCGTTCCTGATCGGTCCGCCGATCATCACCCGGCTCCGGGCACGGAAGATCGGCCAGGTGATCCGGGCCGAGGGACCGGCCAGTCACCAGGGCAAGCGGGGCACGCCCACCATGGGCGGCGTCATCATCCTGCTCAGCACCATCCTCGCGACCGTGCTCTGGGCCCAGCTGAACAACCGGTTCGTCCTGTTCGCCATTCTCGCCACGCTGTGGATGGGCGGGATCGGTTTCCTGGACGACTATCTCAAGATCGTGGAAGGGAAGTCCCGGGGACTGGTGGCCAAATGGAAGCTGGCGGGACAGGTCAGCTTCGGGGTGGTCCTGGGGACGCTGCTGCTGTTCTTCCCGGTGGTCCCTGGTGACACCATACCCCCTTCGGCCACCACGGTGCCTTTCTTCAAGTTCGTCATCGTGCTCTTCTGGCCGTGGATGTACGTCGCGTTCGTCACCACCGTGATCACGGGGAGCAGCAATGCGGTGAACCTCACCGACGGGCTCGACGGCCTGGCCGCGGGACTCTCCGCCATCGCCGCCGGCGCGTTCGCGCTGTTTGCCTACATCCTCGGCCGGGTGGACGCGACCGCCTACCTCAACCTGTTCTACCTCCCGGGCGCGGGCGAGCTGTCGGTGTTCTGCGGCGCGCTGCTCGGTGGCTGCATCGGGTTCCTGTGGTTCAACGCCCACCCGGCCCAGGTATTCATGGGAGACACCGGCAGCCTGGCGTTAGGCGGGGCATTCGGCACCGTGGCCATCCTGCTCAAGGCGGAGTTCCTGCTGCTCATCGTCGGAGGAGTGTTCGCGGCGGAGGCGGTGTCGGTGATGCTGCAGACCGGGGTGTACAAGTGGCACAAGCGGAGCCGCGGGAAGGAATACGCCGACGCCCACCGGGTCTTCCGCATGGCGCCACTGCATCACCACTTCGAGAAGCTCGGCTGGCATGAGAGTACCGTGGTGACCCGGTTCTACATCCTCGGCATCTTCTGCGCGATGGTGGCGCTGGCCACCCTCAAGCTGCGATGAGCTTCGCGCGGTGGCGGGCCGGGGGGCGTGAGGCCGCAGTGATCGGGTTGGGGAAGAGCGGGGTGGCCGCGTCCCTGCTGCTCCGGCGCGAGGGGATCTCGGTGTACGCCTCCGACAGCGCCAAGGACCTGAGCAAGACCGCCGGACCCGACGCGCCGAAAGTGGAGCACAGACTGCGGGACGCCGGAGTCACGTTCCAGCTGGGCGGCCATGATCTCGAGCGAATCGGACGGGCGGGGCTCTGCGTGGTGTCGCCCGGAGTGCCGCCGGGCGTGCCCCCGCTGCTCGCGGCACGGGACGCCGGGGTCCCGGTGGTGTCCGAGCTGGACGTGGGTTACGCCGCGATGTCCGGAGTGAAGTTCGCGGTGATCACCGGGACCAACGGCAAGACCACCACGACCGCGCTGACCGGACACCTGCTGCAGGCGGCCGGGTTCCGCGCCGTGGCGGCGGGAAACATCGGTACTCCGCTGGCGCAGGTGGCCCTCGAAGGCAAGCGGCCCGAATGGGTGGCCCTGGAGGTCTCCTCCTTCCAGCTGCACGACACCCACGATCTGGTGCCGGCGATCGGCGCGGTCACCAACCTCGCCCCCGACCATCTGGACCGGTACGCCTCGCTGGAGGAGTACTACGCCGACAAGGACCGGCTCTACCGCAACGCCAACGCGGCGTCCTGCTGGGTCCTCAATGGCGACGACGGCGAGGTCGAACGCCGGGCGGCGGGACGCAAGGGAGACCGGCTCAGGTTCCGGCTGGGGACTCGGGCCGATGGCTGGTATGATCGGGAGGGCCGACGGCTGCTGCTGGGCGATGCCGAACTGCTCGCGCGCGGCCGGTTTCCGCTGCTCGGCGACCACAACGTCGCCAACGCTCTCTGCGCCGCGCTGATCGTGGCCCGCGCGGGTGGAGCCCCGGAACGGATCGCCACCGGTCTCACCACCTTCGAGGCGCTGCCCCATCGCATGGAACCGGTGGGCGAGGTGAACGGGGTGCTGTGGATCAACGACTCCAAGGCCACCAACGTCGCTTCCACGATGGTGGGGGTGCAGGCGATGGAGCGGCCCTTCGTGCTGCTCCTGGGCGGGCGGCACAAGGGTGAGCCCTACACCGCGCTGGCGGAGCCGGCGGCGGCCCGCTGCCGCGGAGTCATCGCGTACGGGGAGTCGCGCGACCTGGTGGTGCAGGACCTGGAGGGGCGACTGCCGGTCATCAAGAAGGGCAGCGATTTCGCCGAGGTGCTCGCCGCGGCGTCGGCGCTGGCCCGGCCGGGGGATGCGGTGCTCCTGTCCCCGGCCTGTTCCAGCTACGATATGTTCAGGAACTACGAAGACCGCGGCGCCCAGTTCCGGGCGGCGGTGGAGGCGATGCGGTGACGGCATCCAGAGCGGTACCGATGGCCCAGCCCGGCGAGCTCCGCTGGGAAACCCGCCTGCTGGCGGTGGTGACGGCGACGCTCGTCGCCTTCGGCATCGCGGTGGTGTACGGGGCGTCGAGCCTGGTGCGCACCAGCGACGGGGGCCTGGTCGGAGGGTCGCTCGCGCTCAGGCAGTTCATCGGGGCGCTGACGGGCGGGATCCTGATGCTGATCATCGCCCGGATGGACTACCGCCGCCTCCGGCCGCTGGCCTGGCCCCTCCTGTTCGGCACCATTGTGCTGCTGGTGATTCCGGTGCTGCCGTTCACCCACGCCATCGCGCCCAGCCTGAACGGCGCCCGGCGGTGGATCCAGTTGCCGCTGCTCAGCTTCCAGCCGTCGGAGCTGGCCCGTCTCGCCGTCATCATCTGGTGCGCCATGCTGGCGACCAAGAAAGGCGAGCAGGTACGCCAGTTCAAGAAAGGTCTGGTCCCGTTCCTGGTGATCCTGGGGCTGGTGTCGCTCCTGATCCTGCTGCAGCCCAACATGTCGATGGCGGTGCTGGTCGCGCTGCTCGGCGGCATCGTACTGTTCTCCGCCGGAGCCAAGATCGGCCATTTCCTGCTGCTCGGGCTCACGGCGGTGATCGGAGGGCTGCAGCTCATTCAGCTGGCGGGCTACCGGGCCGACCGGCTGGACAAGTTCCTCAACGGCGCCGACGGCACCAGCCAGATCTACCAGTCGCTGGTCGGCCTGGGGTCGGGCAGGCTGTTCGGGGTCGGCTTCGGGCAGGGGCAGCAGAAATTCGGCTATCTGGCCTACTCGTACTCCGACTTCATCTTCAGCGCCATCGGTGAGGAGTGGGGCTTCCTCGGTGTGCTGCTCATTGTGGTGCTGTTCGGGCTGTTCTGCTGGCTCGGGTTCCGGATCGCCCGAACGGCGGAAGATCCGTTCGGTCAATACCTGGCCACGGGGCTTACCGCCGCGGTCGGGGTGACCGCTGTGATGCACATGGCGGTGACCCTGAATCTCATGCCGACCACCGGTCTGACCCTTCCGTTCATCTCTGCGGGCCGTTCCAGCCTGGTGGTGTCACTGATCGGCACCGGCATTCTGCTCAGCATCGGGCGGATGCGGGGGAGGCCGGGGAGGAAGGCGAAGGGTGAGGTCAGGGTGAACGGTGAACGGTGAAGGGTGAACAGTGAACGCCCCCCGCGCTCCCTGCGTTACATGATGAGGGGCAATCGGTGCCGGTTTCCGGCCTGCCGTGGAGCTTCGTGCCCTTCCGCCGCCTGACGAGCGGTCAGCCGAGACGGGGCGTCCGATCGCCGGGCGAGGTCCGTACAGCGCAGCGATACAGGCCGTCACCTGAGGTTTCGTGGCATCACTGGCGATGAGCGCCGCAGGGCTCACGGCGCTGACCAAGGACGAAGGGTCCGTCGACGGTCTGTACGATGATCCGTCCGCGCTCGCCACCAGCGGGGTGTTCTGCTGGGGTAACGGCCTGCCCCCGGCGCCTGTATCCGGCAGCGATGGACATGCCTTCACGGCTGAGCATCTCGAATGATCACGGCCGCGCGCTGGATGATCGCGGCATCGCGTGGTGCTGGGGCAGCAACGACCATGGCCAGCTCGGAAACGGCACCACAACCGACTCTTCGAGACCGGTGGAGGTCGCGTTGGATCTCTGACTTGCCGGCAGGTGCGTGTAGCGGCCGGGACGCTACATTTCGTCGCTCACCTCCCGGATTCGGCGACCCTGCCCACCATCCTCATTGCTGGCGGCGGCACCGGCGGCCACCTCATGCCGGCGCTCGCCATCGCGACCCGGCTCAGAGAGCGTAGCCCCGAGCTGGAGCCCGTCCTCGTCGGGGCGGAGCGGGGCATCGAAGCGCAACTCCTCCCCACCCGCGACTTCCGCTTTCACCTGCTGCCGGCAGAGCCGATCTACCGGCGCCAGTGGTGGAAGAACTTTCGCTGGCCCTTCGTCGCCGGCCGGCTGTTGTCCCGCCTTTCGTCTGTGTTTGATGCCGAGCAGCCCGTGGCGGTGGTGGGCACCGGTGGATACGCCTCCGCTCCCGCTGTGTGGTCCGCCACCCGCCGGGGCATTCCTTCGGCCATTCAGGAGCAGAACGCCTACCCGGGGCTCGCTTCCCGTCTCCTCGCGCCACGAGTGCGGCACATCTACCTGGGGCTGCCGGAGGCCAGGACCCGTCTCCGGCCGGGCCGGGAGACTAAAGTGTTCGACACCGGGAATCCGATCACCCCGCCGGATCGGTCGAGGACGCGCGCGGCGCTTCTGCGTTTCGGACTTTCCGGACGGGTGGACGGGCGGACGGGCGGACAGGAGTCGGAGGGCCAGGCCGCCCGCCGGTCCGCCGGTCCGCCGGTCCGATCTCCGGTCCTGCTCATCACGGGCGGCAGCCAGGGGGCTTTGGCGATTAACCAGACGGTCGCCGGATGGCTCGACGAGGGTGGCGGTCGCGGGATCACGATCCTGTGGGCCACCGGGCGGGGGAGCTACCAGACCTTCTCCCGGTACCATCTCCCGCCCGAAGTCCAGGTCTTCGACTTCATCGATCCGATCGCGGATGCCTACTCGGTGGCCGACCTCGTGGTCGCGAGAGCTGGCATGATGACCGGTGCGGAGCTGTGTGCCTGGGGGCTTCCCTCGCTGCTGATTCCGCTCCCGACCGCAGCGGAGGACCATCAGCGCCACAACGCCGAGGCCCTGGCGGCTGCCGGAGCAGCGTCGATGATCCTGCAGCGCGACCTGACGGTACAGTCCTTCGGGGCGGCGGTCGGGGGGCTCCTGGCAGATCGGAGGCGCCGGGAGGCCATGGCCGAGGCTGCCCGGACCCGGGGAAAGCCGGCCGCGGCTGACGAGATCGTGTCGTATCTCTTGACGCTTTTGGGGGCTTCTGGCGCTTTCGCAACTTCAGGCAGGATTTTAGATTAGCTCCTACATGGACTTGTTCGACCCCGCCGATTCCCGTCCTGTCCATTTCATGGGCATCGGTGGCGCCGGCATGAGCGCTCTGGCGCTCGTCGCCCGCCGCCGTGGGGTAGCAGTCAGCGGGTGTGACCCCGATCCCTCCGGCGCCCAGGATGTCGCCGCACTCGGCGCCACGGTCCTGTCGGGCCATGATCCCGCGCATCTGGACGGGGTGCGCGCGGTGGTGGTTACCGCCGCGGTTCCCCCCGACCATCCCGAACTCGCCCGCGCGCGTCAGCTTGGCATCCCGGTGGTGCCCCGGAAACAGGCGCTGGCAGAGCTGGTAGCGTCCGGCCAGGTGGTGGGGATCAGCGGTACGCACGGCAAGTCCACCACTACCGTCATGACCACCGAGGCTCTCACAGCCGCCGGACTCGACCCGACCGGGCTTGCCGGCGGGCGGGTGAACGATTGGGGCGGTAACGCCCGACTGGGCAGCGACCGGTTGTTCGTAGTCGAATCGGACGAATACGACCAGGCGTTTCTCACCCTGTCGCCGAAGGTGGCGGTGGTCAACAACGTCGAGGCGGACCACCTGGAGTGCTATGGCAGCGTGGCGGCGCTGGAGGCGGCCTTCGCCACCTTCGCCGGCCGGGCGGAGGTAGTGCTCGCGGGGTCGGATGACCCTGGAGCCCTTCGGGTCCTGGAGGCGGTCAGGCGGGATGGCGGGAAGGCGGGAAAGAGCACGAGAATCTGGCGGTTCGGGCACTCCGCCGTTGCCGAGCTGCGGATCTCCGAGATCGAGCAGGAGGCCGGGGAGAGCCGTGCGACTATCACGCTGCCGGACGGCCGGCTGGTCTCGCTGAGGCTGCAGGTCCCCGGAGTGCACAATCTGCGCAATGCCACCGCCGCTCTCGGTGTTGCCGTCGCGCTCGGGGCCCCGCTCGACCCGGTGCTCGAGGCTCTGGCCCGGTATCGCGGTCTGGGGCGCCGCTTTGAGCGGCTGGGAGAGGTGCGGGGGATCGGATTTGTGGACGACTACGCCCACCATCCAACCGAGCTGGTCGCCACCCTCGCCGCCGCACGACAGGCCTTTCCCGGACGGCGACTGGTGGCGGTGTTCCAGCCGCATCTGTACTCCCGCACCGCGGAACACGGGGTTGCCATGGGTCGTGCCCTGGCCGCGGCGGACGTGGTCATCGTAACCGAGATCTACGGCGCGCGGGAGCAGCCGCTTCCCGGAGTAAGCGGGCGCGCCGTTGCCGAGGAAGCGGCCCGGGCCCACACCGCCCAGGTGGTGCTGTTCGAGCCGGACCGTGCCGGAGTGCGCGATCGAATTCTGGAGCATGCCCGGCCTGGAGACGTCGTGATCACGCTCGGCGCGGGTGACATCACCCGGGTGGGCCGGGAGCTGGTGGCGTGGCTCAACGCCGCCTGAGCAAGCCCGGGTGGAAGATCCTCGGCGCGCTCCTGCTGGTGCTCGGACTCTGGTTCGGCGGCCCCAGGCTGCTCCGGGGGCTCGAGTTCTTCAGGGTGTCCCGGGTTGAAGTCCGCGGGCTCAGGAACCTCCGCGCCGACGAGGTGGTGCGGGCGCTGCCGGTCCCGGCCCGGATGAGCATCTTCGACGATCTCGACCCGATCGAACGGGCGGCCGATTCGCTCCCCGGGCTCGAGTTTGTCCGAGTCGGCCGGCGGTTGCCGGGAACGCTGGTGGTCACGGTGCGCGAGGCGGAGCCGGTGGCGCTGGTGATGCGGCGAGGCAGGCTCGCCCTGGTGAGCGAGAGCGGTGAGGTGCTGCCGTTCGATCCGACCGTGGCGGCGCCGGACCTGCCGGTGATCCGCGAGGCAGATTCGCTGGTGACCCGGCTGTTGGCGCGGGTCCGGGATGCGGATGTGACCTTCTTTGCCAGCGTCACGGCCGGCTGGCGTTCGGGGGATGACGTGGTGCTGGGGGTGGACGGGCAACGATACCTGTTCCGGCCGGATGCGCCGGCGGAGGTCATTCGAGCGGTGACGGCTGTGGCGCAGGATCTCGCGAGGACCAGGAAGGGACGCAGGTGGGCGGAGCTGGATGGCCGCTTCGCCGGCCAGGTCGTGGTGCGCTGGGGGGCGGCATGAGCGGTTCGCCCGCCCGGCTGATCGCGGCCGTCGACCTCGGCACCACCAAGGTGGCCGCGGTGATCGCCGAGGTGCAGGGGGACAGCCGCTCGCTCACCAGTCGCATCCTGGGCGTGGGAGTGGAGCGCTCCAACGGGGTCCGCCGCGGCGTGGTCCGCGGCATCGAGGAGACCACCCGCGCCATCCAGAAGGCGATGAAGGACGCCGAGCGGATGGCGGGCGTGGAGGTCGGCTCGGTGTACTGCGGCATCGCCGGCGAGCACGTCGCGGGGCAAACCTCGACCGGGGTGGTGTCGGTCACCGGGGGCGAGATCCGCACCGGCGACGTGGCCCGGGTCAACGATGTCGCCTCCAGCGTCCCGCTCGGCAAGGAGCATGAACTGCTGCACGCCATTCCCCAGGACTATCTGGTGGACATGCAGCCCGGTATCAGCGAGCCGATTGGCATGACCGGCTCGCGGCTGGATGCGCAGGTGTATCTGGTGACCGTCCTTTCCAGCGTGCCGCAGAATCTCCGGAAGTGCGTGGAGGGAGCGGGCTACCACGTGGCGGAGTTTGTGCTCGAGCCGCTGGCCGCCTCGCTCGCGGTACTCACGCCCGACGAGCGGGACCTCGGTTCGGCGGTGGTGGAGCTGGGTGGCGGGTCCACCAACGTGGCTATCTTCCAGGGGGGCAAGATCCGGCATACCGGCTCCCTGCTCATCTCGGGGGGCCATGTCACGAACGACATCGTGCACGGCCTGCAGGTCACTCAGCAGGACGCGGAGAAGCTCAAGGAGCGTTCCGGCGGGGCCTGGGAGCCCTTCATTCCGGAGTCGGAGACTATCCAGCTGCCGGGCACGCCGGGCCAGGGGGCCCGTACCGCCCACCGCAAGGTGCTGGGGCACATCATGCGGATGCGGCTGCAGGAGACTCTGGAGTTCGCGCTGGACGAGATCACCCGCGCCGGATACCACCAGCGGCTTCCCGCCGGGGTGGTGCTGACCGGCGGCGGGGCCCAGACCCCGGGCCTGGTAGAGCTGGCGCGCGAAGTCTTCGCCATGCCGGTGCGGGTGGGCAAGCCGGGCCAGAACCTGGCGGGCCTCACCGACAGCGTGGAGTCCCCCCGATTCGCCGTGGTGGCGGGGCTGGCGCTGTATGGCTCACGGCAGCTGGTGCAGGGGGCCAGCTTCGGATCGGGCAAACGCAGGTCGCAGGCGGTAGAAAAATGGGTCATGCCGGTGCGGCAATGGCTGCAGGACTTCTTCTGATCCCCGACGGGCAAGAGGACATCCAATGATCTTCGAGCTGGAAGAGAGCGGCGCCCAGAACGCCCGGATGAAGGTCGTCGGCGTCGGCGGCGGTGGCGGCAACGCGGTCAACCGGATGATCGAGGAGCAGCTCCAGGGGGTGGAGTTCATCTCGGTGAACACCGACGCCCAGGCGCTGACCAATTCCAAGTCGAACGTGAAGATCCAGATCGGCCGCAAGCTGACCCGCGGTCTGGGCGCCGGCGCCCGGCCGGAGATCGGCCGGCAGGCGATCGAGGAGAACCGGGAGGACGTGCTGCAGGTGTTGCAGGGCGCCGACATGGTGTTCGTCACCTGCGGGATGGGGGGCGGCACCGGGACCGGGGCGGCCCCGATCATCGCGCAGATGGCGCGGGACATGGGCGCCCTCACGGTGGGCATCGTCACCAAGCCATTCCTGTTCGAGGGCAAGAAGCGGATGCGGCAGGCGGACATGGGGATCGCCGAGATGCGCATCTGCGTCGACACCATGATCGTGGTGCCGAACGAGCGGCTGCTCGCGGTGGTCGGAAAGGGGATTCCGTTTCAGGACTCGCTCAAGAAGGCCGACGAGGTCCTGCTGCAGGCCACCCAGGGTATCGCCGACCTGATCACCAAGACCGGCATCATCAACGTGGATTTCGCCGACGTCCGCACCATCATGCAGAACGGCGGTTCCGCGCTCATGGGTACCGGGATCGGTCGAGGGGACAACCGGGCGATGGAGGCGGCGCAGCAGGCGATCTCCAGCCCGCTGCTCGACAACGTCTCGATCGCCGGTGCCAATGGAGTGCTGATCAACATCACCGGTGGCAACGACCTCACCCTGGGCGAAGCCACCACGATCAACGACATCATCCACGACGCCGTGGGCGACGAGGCCGAGATCATCTTCGGCGCCGCTACCGATCCCTCGATGCAGGGCGAGGTGCGGGTCACGGTGATCGCCACCGGGTTTGACCGGGTCGAGACGCCGGCCGTCGCCCCGGCGCAACCCGCCAAGCCGGCGTCTGCAGTCATCAACTTCCCGACTGGCAAGCGGGTCACTCCGCCACCGGTGCAGTCCCAGCCGAACCCCGCTCCGCAGACGCCTCGCCAGGATCCCCGGCGGGCCTCGGGTCCAGGCGAGGTTCCGGAAATGGAAATCCCGACGTTCATCCGCCGGCAGATGGACTGACCCCGGATGCAAGGACAGGCTTGGAGTGTTGACGGACGCGGCGGACGGGACGGACGAGACGGTCGGGTGGTGGCGCCTCCCTCGCCCGTCCCGACCCTCCCATGAATCCTGATCGACTCGCCGGACTCAGGACCCTCGCCGGGTTTGCCGTCTCGGCCGGCATTTTGATGGCCGCGGGAGTCTACGCCATGCGCGGCGTGTGGCCGTGGCGGGCCGAGCCGGTAAAGCCGGTCACGGTGCAGGAGCTGTTCAGCGAAACGGTCGATACCCTCCGCCGGGGCGAGACGCTGTCGCAGCTGTTCATGCGGCAGGGGTTCAACGGCTTTACCCTGAGCCAGAGCGCCACCGCCGACGTGTTCGAGCCTCGCCGGCTCCGCCCCGGACTCATCTTCAGTTTCCAGCGCCGGCCCGAGGACTCCATCCCCTCCAAGGTGGTGGTGCGCATCGGGCCGGAAGCGCGGGTTGCTCTGCACCTGCTCAACGACGGCTGGTGGCCCCAGGCCGAGCCGATCGTGTGGCGAGCCGAGCCGGTGACGCTCGAGGGTCGGATCGAGACCTCGCTGTACGACGCCCTCGACGACGAGGTCAGCGATTCCCTGCTCGCCCTGCCGGACCGGATCCGCCTGGCCTGGGACCTGGCCGACATCTTTGCGTGGCAGGTGGACTTCAGCCGCGATATCCGCCCGGGAGACGGGTTCCGGGTCCTGGCCGAGCGGCTGATTTCCGAGGAGGGGGAGGTGCGCTACGGCCGGGTGCTTGCCGGTGACCTCCAGGTCGGTGGCCAGCGGTACACCGCCTATCGCTTTATCGAGCCGGATGGCGGTTCCGGCTTTTTCGATGCGGCTGGGCGCTCGCTTCGCCGGGCGTTCCTGCTCGCCCCGGTGTCCTTCCGCCGCATCTCCTCGCGCTTCAACCGGGCGCGGCTGCATCCCATCCTGGGCATCGTGCGCCGTCACGAGGGGATCGATTTCGCCGCCGATCCGGGGACACCGGTCATGGCGGCGGGGGACGGCGTGGTGGCTCGCCGGGAATGGAGTGGGGGATACGGCAACCTGATCGAGTTGCGGCACGCCAACGGCATCGTCACCCGGTACGGGCACCTGCGCGGCTTTGCCACCGGACTCGAGCCAGGCCGGCGGGTCTCGCAGGGTGAGGTGATCGGCTACGTGGGCTCCACGGGGCTCGCCACCGGGCCGCACCTGCACTACGAGTTCCGGGTGGACGGGATCTCCCGCGACCCGCACACCGTCGATCTCGGGACCGGTGAGCCGGTGCCGCTCGCCAGGATGCGGGACTTCGAGCGCGAACGCGCCCGGCTCGGGGCCCTGCTCGCCTGGCCCGAGGGGCCGGTCCCGGTCCTGGCAGAGCTCCCCCCCGAAGTTCCCGCGCCGTCCGCCGGCTACTGACCGGCGCCAGCCGGTTCTCCCCGTCAGCCGTGGATCTCTTTCCAGCGATCGACCTCCGTGCCGGCCGCGTGGTGCGCCTTGCCCAGGGTGAAGCGGGCCACGAAACCCGGTACCATGATGATCCCGTAGCTCAGGCGGAGCAGTTCATCTCTGCCGGTGCCCGCTGGATCCACGTGGTGGACCTCGACCGCGCGTTCGGGACCGGCGACAACCTTGCGGTGATCCAGGCTATCGCGTCACGAATGGGAACGCAGGTACGCATCCAGGTGGGCGGGGGACTCCGCTCGCTGGCCGCGCTGGAGGCCGTGCTGGGTCTGGGTATCGCCCGAGCGATCCTGGGTACCGCCGCGGTGACCGATCCGGCACTGGTGTCCGGCGCCCTGGCGAGGGCCGGGAGCGAGCGACTGGCCATCGGACTCGACGCCCGGGCAGGGAAGGTGGCCATCCGTGGATGGGTGGAAACCACCGATCTGCGGGTCGAGGATGTCTGCCGGCGGGTCCTCGCCGAGGGGGCGAGGACCGTGGTCTACACCGACGTGGCGCGGGACGGCATGCTGACGGGCCCTGACATCGAGGGGGCAAAACGGCTCACCCTGCTCGGGGCGCGCGTCATCGCCAGCGGCGGGGTGTCGACGCTCGACGACCTCCGGGCTGCGCGCGCAGCCGGCCTCACCGGCGCGATCGTTGGCCGGGCGATCTACGAAGGGAAGTTCACGGTGGCCCAGGCGCTCGAGGCGATCCGATGACCAGCGAACAGGCAGACTCCGTGGTGAATTGGCAGGCTTGATGTTCCGCCTACTGCCGGTCGGGCTACTTGCCGCGGCGCTCGCCTGGTTCACCTACTGGCGACTGGAGCAGCTCGGCCGCCGCGCGTGGTTGGCCGCCGCCTGTCGCGGGGTGGCCTGGGCCGCGCTCGGCGTCCTGCTGCTCGATCTCACCTGCGCGGTCTCTCCCGGTTCCGTAACCCGCCCGCTGGTCCTGCTCGACGGCAGCCTCTCGATGGCCGCTGCCGGCGGGCGCTGGCGCGAAGCCCTCGACTCCGCCAGGACCTGGGGCGAGGTGCGCCTCTTCGGCGATGAGCACGCCGGCACCGACTCGCTGCCGACCATGGGTCGCTCCGAGCTGGCCCCGACACTGGCCGCGGCGGCCGCGAGCGACCGGCGAGTGATCGTGGTGACCGACGGCGAACTGGACGACGTCGCCGACCTTTCGCCGGACATCCTCGCCCGCGCCGGAGTACGGCTGTTCCCGCGCGAGCCGACGCCCGATCTGGCCGTCCGGCGCGTCCGCGGACCAGATCGGGTCACCGCCGGCGATACCATCCGGCTCGAGGTCGAGGTCCGTGCCTCCGGCAGCAGCGCAGACAGCGCCCGGATCGAGGCCCGGCTGGATCAGCGGGTGCTCGCCCGACGCGCACTCAGGCTCGGCGGGGACGGCGCGGGCAGCGTGACCCTGGCGTTTCCCAGCGCCGGAATGTCGGGCGACGTCCTGTTCTCCGTCGGGCTGACGGGCGCGGGCGACGCCGAGCCGCGGGATGACACCCGCTTGTGGCGGGTGCGGGTCACGCCCACTCCGGGTGTGGTCGTTGTCGCGAATCCCCCCGATTGGGACGCGCGCTTCCTGTTCCGTACCATCCGCGAGGTCGCCCAGCTCCCGGTACGCGGTTATGCCCGGCTCGAGCCGGGACGCTGGCGATCGATGGAGACCCTGACGCCGGTTGCGCAGGAGGAGGTAGCCCAGGCGGTGCGCCGCGCCGATGTGCTGGTGCTCAAGGGCGGCGTGCCGGACTTTGCCCGGGAGAGCCGGGCCCGCGGCCGGTGGCTGTGGCCCAGCGGTGAAGGCGGCGAGACGGTCATTCCCGGCGAGTGGTACGTCTCGGCTCCGTCAGCCTCACCCGTGGCGGGCGCATTCGTGGGTCTGCCGGTCGATTCCTTTCCCCCGCTCGTGGAGGCGACCCCGATCGAGCCCGCCGCCAGCGAATGGATCGGACTCAACGCCCAGCTGGGCCGCCGGGGCGCCGACCGGCCAATCCTGGCCGGGTCGGCGGGCGCCGGCCGCCGGCGGGTGACCACCGCCGCCGACGGCCTGTGGCGCTGGTCATTCCGGGGCGGCTCGAGCGAACAGGCCTATCGCGCCCTCGTTGCCGCGACGCTCTCCTGGCTGCTAGGCGCCTCCGATTCGACCGTCGGCAGTGCCCGGCCGGTCCGGCCGGTCGTGGCGAACAGCCGGCCCGTGGTGTTCGAGTGGACCGGAGCTGGCCCAGCCGCGCCGCTCGGCATCCGGCTGGAAAGCGCCGGCGCGGTGCGCCGCGACACCTTGCGGTTCGACGGTGCCGGGCGGGCGCTGCTCTGGCTCCCCCCCGGCCAGCAACGGTATCAGCTGGACGGCGGTGGCGCCGGCGTCGTGGCGGTCGAGACCTGGTCGGAGGAGTGGCTGCAGCGACCGGTGGCGCTCGCGGCGCGGGACGCACCGGGCGTCTCCCTATCGCGGTTCACCAGCAGCCGGCGGTGGATCTGGCTGTTCGGGCTGTGCGTGCTGGCACTGTCGGTGGAATGGATGGTGCGGCGACGGCTGGGTCTCAGATAGGCCGCTGGCTGTTGGCCTTTGGCCATTGGCTAGATCACCGCAGGCATTCCTCTCGTGTGTTGCGCGCAGGCCCTCGTTGACCATACTGGCCGGCCAACGGCCAACGGCCAACGGCCAACGGCCAACGGCCAACGGCCAACGGCTGACGGCTGACCGCTGACGGCCCTAGATTCCCGCCATGACCGGACGCATCGGAGAAGCAGCAAAGCTCTCGCTCTGGCAACGGCTCAGACGGGTCGCCCTGACGGATGTCGGCGCGCTGGTGCGGGGGATGAACGCCGCCGATCTGGAGGCGCTGGAGCGCACCCTGATCGAGGCCGACTTCGGAGTGCAGGCCACTGTCGACCTGGTGCATACCGTCGAGGACGAGGTCCGTCGCGGCCGGCTCAAGACCGAGGACGACCTGCGGCGAGCGGTGGAGGCCCGGATCACCACCATCCTGGAGCTCCCGGGCAGCGATCCGGGGGCAATCGCGCGGGCCGCGGACGGTGGCGTCACCGTGATCGTGTTCGTCGGGGTGAACGGGGTGGGCAAGACCACCTCGGTGGCCAAGCTGGCCCGGCGGCTGGTGCGGGAGGGGCGGAAGCCGCTGCTCGCCGCCGCGGACACCTACCGCGCCGGCGCGATCGCCCAGCTCGCCACCTGGGCGGAGCGGCTGTCCCTTCCCTCCGTGCTGGGTGCGCCGGGGGGAGACCCCGCGGCGGTCGCGTTCGATGCCGTCGAGGCCGCCGCCAACCGGGGGGCCGACACCGTGCTGGTGGATACCGCGGGACGGCTGCACACCCAGGAAGGCCTGATGGACGAGCTCAGCAAGGTGGTGCGGGTCATCGCTCGGAAACGACCGGGTGCCCCGCACGAGACCCTGCTGGTGCTTGATGGCACCGTCGGCCAGAACGCCATCCAGCAGGGGCGGCTCTTCTCCCAGGCGGTGCAACTCACCGGGATCATCGTCACCAAGCTGGACGGCAGCGCCCGGGGCGGGGCGGTGGTGGCCCTGCGCAAGGAGCTTGGACTTCCGATCCGCTTCCTCGGGCTGGGCGAGACCCTTGACGATCTCGAGCCGTTCAACGCTGCCGGCTTTGCGGCGCGACTCCTTGAAAACAGTGCCTGAGTTCAGAGTTCCAAGTTCCAAGTTCCTTGTTGGGCCGCTCTGCTGTGTGGCCCCCACTCGAAACTCGGAACTCGGAACTCGGAACTGATTGCCATGCCCCCCTTCAGGGCGGATACCCCCGTCAAGTTCCTCAAGGGCATCGGTGAGCACCGGGCAGAGGCCTTTGCCCGGCTCGGCGTACGCACCGCGCAGGATCTCCTCTGGCATATCCCGTTCCGCTACCTGGATGCCTCGACGGTGACCCCCTTCGCCCGGGCGCGGATCGGAGACGAAGTGGCGTGTGTCGGCAGCGTCATCGCCAAGCGGCTCATGCCCACCCGGAGCGGGCTCCGGATCTTCACCGCGGTGCTGCGCGACGCGAGCGGGATGCTCGAATGTGCCTGGCCGGGGCAGGGATTCCTCGACCGGACGATCCAGGTCGGGCAGACCCTGCTGGTGGTGGGCACGGTCAAGTTCTACCACGGCCGGCAGCTCAATCCGCGCGAGTTCATCATCCTGGGTGATGACCGCGGCGGCGATGGCGCCGGGCCGGGCACGGGGCGGGTGCTGCCGGTGTACCGGGCCACCGAGGGGCTCTCGCACAAGCAGATCCGTGCCCTGGTGGACCGGCACCTCGATCAGCTGATCGCGTTCTCCCGCGATCCGCTGCCGGAAGCGATTCCCGCGGGGCTCGATCTGGCGCCGCTCGCCGAGGCGCTCCGAGCCGTGCACCGCCCGGCCACGGTGGCGGCCGCCGAGGCGGGACGCCGGCGCCTGGCCTTCGACGAGCTGCTCGATCTGCAGCTGATGCTGGCCCGGGCCCGGCTGCTCGCCAAGCGCCCGCGAACCGGCGTGCCCTTCACCGTGCGGCACACCTTCACCCGCCAGCTGGCCGATGCCCTCCCCTGGCCGCTCACGTCGGACCAGAAGCGGGCGATCCGCGAAATCACCGCCGACATGACCGCCGCCGAGCGGATGCACCGGCTGCTGATGGGCGATGTCGGCACCGGCAAGACGGTGGTGGCGCTGTTCGCCATGCTGCTGGCCCTGGAGAACGATCACCAGGCGGCGCTCATGGCACCGACCGAGTTGCTGGCGGAACAGCATTTCGCCACGCTGTCGCGCCTGCTGGAGCCGCTGGAAGTGCGACCCGAGCTGCTGGTGGGGCGGCTCACCATCGCGGAGAAGGGCGACCGGCGGAAGAAGCTCGCCACCGGGCGGGCACGACTCGTGGTCGGCACCCACGCGTTGCTCGAGGATGCGGTGGCGTTCCAGCGGCTCGGTCTGGTGGTGATCGACGAGCAGCACCGGTTCGGCGTGGACCAGCGGGCGCGGCTGATCGCCAAGGGGGATGCCACCGACGTCCTGCTGCTTTCGGCCACCCCGATTCCCCGGTCGCTGGCCCTGACCCGCTTCGGCGACCTGGACATGTCCACCCTCAGGACCCGCCCGCCGGGACGGGGGACCGTCCGCACCGGGGTGCGGACCGACGGCCAGCGGGATCGGGCGCTGGCCTTCCTGCGGGAGCAGTGCCTCGCCGGCCGCCAGGCGTACGTCGTGCTGCCGGTGATCGACGAGTCGGAGCACGCCGACCTGCGGGCCGCGACAACCATGGCGGAACGGCTCCAGGCCACCTGGCCTGACCTCAGCGTCGGCCTGGTCCACGGTCGGCTCAAGAGCGAGGAGCGGGACGAGCGCATGCGCCGGTTCCGCGCCGGCGAGATCCAGGTGCTGGTGGCGACGACGGTGATCGAGGTGGGGATCGACGTCGCCAACGCGACAGTGATGCTGATTGAGCATCCCGAACGGTTCGGGCTGGCGCAGCTGCACCAGCTGCGCGGCCGCATCGGGCGGGGGGCGGAGGAGAGTTTCTGCATCCTGCTCGCGGGGGAAACCGTGCCGCCGCGGCTCAAGTCCTTCGCGGCGACCAACGACGGATTCAAGATCGCGGAGCTGGACCTGGCGGAGCGCCACATGGGCGACCTGATCGGCGAGCGGCAGGCGGGGAGCTTCGAGCTGAGGCTGGCGCGGCTGCCGGACGACACCGATCTGCTGGCCGGGACGCGCGAGGTGGCCCGGGCGGTGCTGGCGGAGGATCCGATGCTGGCGCGGCCACGGCATCAGGCACTCAAGGAGCGGGCCCTCACGCGGTATCCGCGCGCGGTAGAGTTGTTTCGGACGGGATAGAAGGCGGGAACGCGCTAGAACGCGACCTTCAACCCCGCGCGGGTCTCCCGCCCGGTCCAGCGTATCTCGGGCTCAAAGGGGATGTTTTTCGGCAACGACTTGGGGCGGGTGAGTTCCCACACGAACAGCCCCGCGGCACCGAGGAGCGTGGCTTCGCCACCCAGCAGCCAGGTGCGTGCCCGCCGATCATGGCTGAGCGAGCTCTGATAGTATCCCTCGGCCACAGGGTCGAAGTATTTTCCCGAGGGCCGTTGGGGACAGCCGGCCGGTTGACCGGAGCAGTACCGGTCCAGCCGGTCGAAATCCCGGTCGGCGGCACGGTGGTCGCTGGCCGCTTTCAGTCCCATGCCCGCCGACGCGGCCACCATCACCCACTTGCCATACTTGACCAGGAACGGCGAGGAGTGGCGAAACAGGGAGTCGGGGCTCTGCTGGGCAAACAGCGGGGCACTGGCGACGACGAGAAGCACCAGGAGAATAGCCGTAAAGTTCCGAGTTCCAAGTTCCAAGTTCCGAGTGCTGCCATACCGCCCCGGTCGCTCGTCGCCCATGAGTCTCGCCGCGTGCTCACTTGGAACCCGGAACTCGGACCTCGGAACTCTCATTGTCTTATCCGGTGCAGGTCGCCCCGTCCGCCGACGGCCAGAAAGCTGCCGTCGGAGAGCAGGACCGCGGCCAGCTCCGCGGGGCGGCCGAGCGACACCTTCCAGGCCTGCACGCCATCCTCCCGGGTGAATCCGTAGAGTGTCCCGTCAGCTCCTCCTGCCAGGAGCCATGGCCCGACCAGGGCCGGCGTCCCGGTGGCGGGCCAGCCGGGTCCATGAAGCTGGGTTGCCACGGGCTCGGCGCCGGGTACGATGCGATAGATCGACCCCACCCGGGTGACGCAGAACAGGGTGTCGCCCTGGGCAGCGGGGGAGACGAGCAGCGGTGCATCGAGCCGCACGCGCCACAGCTCGCGCAGGCTGTCCGGCGAGACGGCGACGACCAGCGAGTCTCCGGTGCCGGCCACCAGCTGGCCGCCGAAACGGATCCAGGGTGAGGCCACCGCGCCGGGCGAGCGTCGCCGGAGGGTGACCTGGCCGTCCCTGAGCCGCACGCTGTACAGACTGTCGAACGAGGTCACCAGCACCACGCCGCTGTCGAGGACGAACGGCGCCACGCGGTTGGACGGGAGCCGCTTGCGCCACAGGACTTTCCCCCCGGCGACCTCGATGCCGAGCACCTGTCCGGCGCGGTTCAGCACGGCCAGCTTTCCGTCGGTGAGCGCCAGCGGGGCCTGCACGTAGCCGGTCCCGGTGGTCCACACCTGCCGCCCGCTCTCTTTCCGAAATGCGTAGACTCTCCCGCCCGGCTGGTCGGTGGCGGTATAGATGACGTCGCCGGACTCGAGCACGCCGCCCACCAGGGGCCCGGGGACCCGGACCGCCCATCGGGTCTTGCCGCTCTGCAGGTCGACCGCGACCACCCGCCGGTCGGTGCCGCCGAGATAGGCGTTCTGGTTGTCGACGGCGACGGGCGCGCTCGCCCCGCGCACCGGGCGGCTGCGCCACAGCCGCGTGAGGGGTGTCCCTTCGAGTGCGTGTGGCTGCTGCAGGTCGCCCGGATCGAACTCGGGAACCGGCCGGTATCCCGCGCACGCCGCGTTGACGCTCAGCAGGACCGCGGCTAGACTCCACGCCCTCCGGCTGCCAGGCCGCCTCACGCCGATCAGATCATGACCACCGTACGCATCGAAGCGCTGTCCCGTCACACGGGCCTCTCCGTCACTGTCTGCGGCTGGGTCAGCCATACCCGTTCCAGCGGCAAGATCGCGTTCGTGGTCCTGCGAGATGGCACGGGTGACCTCCAGGGAGTCTTGAGCAAGAAGGAGGTGCCGGCGGAGGTCTGGGAGCGCTTTCCGGCGCTCACCCAGGAGACCTCGGTCGCCCTCACCGGCACCGTGCGGGCGGAGCCGCGCGCGCCGGGCGGCTTCGAGATGCACGTCAGCGACCTCACGATCATCGGCCCCAGTCCCGACTTCCCGATCCAGCCCAAGGAGCACGGGACTCAGTATCTGTTCGAGCATCGTCACCTGTGGCTCCGGAGCCGTCGCCAGGTGGCGATCGCCCGGGTGCGGAACGAGGTGGTTCAGGCCATCCGCGACTTCTTCTACCAGCAGCAGTTCGTGCTGGTGGACACCCCGATTCTGACCGGCTCCATCGGAGAGCAGGCTGGGGAGCTGTTCAGCACCGACTACTTCGACCTGGGCAAGGCCTATCTGGCCCAGACCGGCCAGCTCTACGTGGAAGCGGCGGCCGCGGCCCTGGGCAAGGTGTATTGCTTCGGTCCCACGTTCCGGGCCGAAAAATCGAAGACCCGCCGTCATCTGACCGAGTTCTGGATGGTCGAGCCCGAAGTGGCCTGGAACGACTCAAGCGATAACATGCGGCTCCAGGAAGAGTTTGTGAGCTACGTCGTGGGCCGCGCCATCGAGCGCCGGCGGGAGGAGCTCAAGGAGCTGGAGCGGGACCTGGCGCCGCTCGAGCGGGTGCAGCCGCCGTTCCACCGGACTTCGTACAGCGATGCGGTGACCCGGCTCAACGCGCTGGGCTCCGACCTTGTCTGGGGCAGCGACCTGGGCGGCGACGACGAGACGCTGCTGGCCCAGCAGTACGACCGCCCGGTGTTCGTCTTCAACTACCCCAAGAGCGTCAAGGCGTTCTACATGAAGGAGAACCCGGACGACCCCCGCACCGTGCTCAACAACGACTGCCTGGCCCCCGAAGGCTACGGGGAGATCATCGGCGGCTCCCAGCGGGAGGACAGCTACGACCGGTTGCTGGAGCGCATCAAGGAGCAGGGGCTCGATCCCGAGTCGTACCGCTGGTACCTGGATCTCCGGCGCTACGGGACCTTCGTGCACTCCGGCTTCGGTCTCGGCGTGGAACGCACACTCGCCTGGATTTGTGGCCTGCCACACATCAGGGAGACGATTGCCTTCCCCCGGCAGATACACCGGCTCTATCCCTAGTCCGTTCCGAGTGCCGAGTGCCGAGTGCCGAGTTCCGAGTTCCGAGTGAGTCCCGTTGAGGGTAGTGGTCAGGCTCCGGACAGCGGAATCCCGCAACTCGGAAGTCGGAACTCGGAACTCCGAACTTCACTCCACGTCCTTCACTTCCTCCCACAGCTTGTCGAGTGCCTCCAGCCCCGCCGCCGCTACATCAATCCCGCGCTGGGCGGCGAGCTTCTCGATCTGCTCGAAGCGGCGGCG
>JBGQJV010000044.1:0-23081 GCA_041499215.1 Gemmatimonadota bacterium
CGGCGGCCGAGCGGGCCGTGGCCCTCGACGACGCCCTCCCCGAAGCGCACCTGGCGATGGGTCACCTCCACACCGAGGCCTTCGAGTGGTTGGAGGCGGAGGCCGAGTTGCGCCGCGCCCTGGCGCTCGACCCGAGCCGCCCCGACGCGCTGTATCGCTTGGGCTTCATGCTGATGACCAGCGGGCGGGTGCAGGAGGCCATTCCCCCCCTGGAGCGGGCCAAGGCGGTCGATCCTTACTATCCCACGCCGATGGCGTACCTGGGATGGGCGCTGGCGCTCACCGGCCGCGCTGACGAAGGCGTGGCCGACGGGCGCCGGGCGGTGGACCTCGACACCACCAACGAGTCCTCCCGCAACGTGATGTCCCGGACCTACGCCGCCGCCGGCCGGTGGGCGGAGGCCGGGGAGAGTTCCCGGCTGGCTCTCCGGACAACGAGCAATGTCGGGCGAATGGGGTTCTATGCTGGCGTGCTGGCCGCGAGCGGCGCACGTTCCGAGGCCGAGGCGATCGTCCGCCGGCTGGAGGCGCTGTCCCCATCCACCTGGGGGCGTGATCGCGCCCTGGCCTACTCGTACCTCGGCCTGGGAGACACCGCCCGCGCCCTGACCCGCATGGAACACGCCGCCGCCGGCGACGGTGATCTGCTGCTCGCTATGGTTCCCTCCGACCCGTTCTACGATCAGCTGCGGAGCAGCCCGCGGTTCGCCGCCGTGCTCAAGCGATTCAACCTCGACCCCGCGCGGATCGAGCGCGCGCCGAGGGCGCCGCACCCGTGACCGACCTCCCAATCCCATCCTCAAGGTCCCCATGAGCGACCTCACCCGGTTGACCACCGCTCTCGAAGAGCGATACCGGATCGAGCGCCAGCTCGGTGCCGGCGGCATGGCCACCGTCTACCTGGCGACCGACCTGAAGCACGAGCGCGAGGTTGCCCTCAAGGTGCTTCGGCCCGAGCTGGGTGCGGTGCTGGGGAGTGAGCGCTTCCTGGCCGAGATCAAGATCACGGCGCGGCTCGACCACCCGCACATCCTGACCTTGATCGATTCGGGCGAGGCCGGTGGATTCCTGTATTACGTCCTTCCTTTTGTCCGGGGCGAATCGCTGCGGGACAAGCTCACTCGCGAAAAGCAGCTCGGGCTCGAGGAAGCGCTGCTCATCACCCGGCAGGTGGCCAGCGCACTCGATTACGCCCACCGCCACGGCGTGGTGCACCGCGACATCAAGCCCGAGAACATCCTGCTGCTCGAAGGCGAAGCGATGCTGGCCGATTTCGGCATCGCCCTGGCGGTAAAAGAAGCCGGCGGCAACCGGCTGACCGAGACCGGCCTCTCCCTGGGCACCCCGCAGTACATGAGCCCGGAGCAGGCGACCGGCGACCGGCAGCTCGATGCCCGCAGTGATGTCTACTCGCTGGCCGCGGTGCTCTACGAAATGCTGGCCGGGGAGCCGCCGGTCACCGGACCCAGCGCCCAGGCGATGATCGCCAAGCTGATGACCGAGAAGCCCACCCACCTGCGGGTGGTGCGGGGTTCGGTTCCCGAAGAGATCGATGCCGCCGTCGCCCGGGCGCTCGACAAGACCCCGGCAGACCGCTTCCCCTCCGCCGGCGACTTTGCCCGCGCGCTCGACGTGAAACCCGCCATCACGGCAGCGGCGGGTGTGGCCGCCGCACCGGCCGGCGGATCACGGCGGGCCCTGCTGGCCGGTATCGGCGCTGCCGTCGTGCTGGTCGGCGTGGCCGGCGCTCTCCTCGCGACCGGCCGGCTCGGCCGGCGCGGGCCCTCGTTCGCCCTTCGCGACCGGACCCAGCTCACGTTCACCGGCTCGGTCTACGCCTCCGCCATCAGCGCCGACGGCAAGCAGCTGGCGTACATCACCCACGACTGCGGCGACAAGGGCTGCTCCTACGCCGTCGATCTCCAGGACGTGGGTGGCACTGCTACCCACCGGATCCTGGAGGGTGCCTCGGCGGCCTATGGCCTGGAGTGGAGTCCCGACCGGCGCAACCTCATCTTCGTCGGCACCTGGCAGGGCCGCTGGGGCTATTACCTCGTCTCCGGCCTGGGCGGGCCCCCACGCTACCTGAGCTCGGGCGCCGCGATGTTCTGGGCCGGTGGTGATTCGCTTCTGGTAGGGCCGCCGGTCACCGGAGCGGATTCGGTATTCCAGATCAAGGTCACCTCGATCGACGGCACGGTGAGAGACAGCATCCGGGTTGCGGGCCCCGGGCTCGGCCTCACGGGGCTCAGCGTGTCACCCGGTGGACGCTGGATTGTGGCGCTGGTGATGCAGGCGGGTCGTGGACTGTGGCAGGTGTTCGACCGGAGCGGCAACGTCGCCGACCATGTCGTCAACTCCTGCACCTGTCCCGGCCGCATCACCGGGGATGCACTCTGGCTCACCCGCTCCGGCATTGGGTTCGAATCGATCGTCCGCATCGGGATCGATCCCTCGAGCGGCCGCCTCGCCACCCACCAGGACACCCTGCTCTCGGGCAACTTCAACAACTTCAGCGTCACCGCCGACGGCACGACCCTCGTCATCGACGACGGCACCTCGGAGTACAGCCTGTGGGCGCTCGGATTGGCCGACGCGCTCAAGGGCAAGTTTGCCGACGGCGCCCGCCTGACCAGGACGTCGACCCGAATCGGCGCGCAGGTCTCCCCCGGCGGCAGGCGGCTCCTGGTGTGGCGCAATCTCCCAACCAGCACCGGCCGGAGCGAGCGGCGCTACTCGACAGTCCCGTTCGGAGGGGGGGGCGAGACGTCTCTCAATACTCCGGGGTCGGCCCGCGGCGCGTTCTGGACCGATTCGGTCTCGGTGGCGGTGGCGACCCAGACGGCGGCCGGCAGCCATATCGCCCTGATCGATGTCCGAACCGGCGCGGCCGGCAGGGCCGTCGACCTCCCGGACTCGCTGATCACCGGTGTCGCGCTGCTCCCGGACGGATGGGCCTGGATCCCGGCGACGGCCGACCGGGTGACGGTTGAGCGCGGCGGCAAGACGGTCGATATCGCCAAGCCGGCCTGGTTCGGTGAGCTCGTCGGCGTCGCCGTGGATCGCGCGGGGCAGCGGCTGCTTCTCACCGGCTGGAATGCAGGGACCTACGATTCGCTCGGGCTGGCGGTCCTTCCGCTCGAGGGCGGCCCCCCGGCAATGTGGGCCGCGACCGCAGCCGAAGGGGGCACTGCCGCGTTCCTCGACGACGGTTCGATCGTCTTTGCGCCACGCGATACGCCGGAGTCCACGATGCTCTACCGCGTCCGCGGTCCCGGCCAGCTCGAGCGGATCGGTTCGGTGCCACGCCCCAACGCCGGCATCAGTGTCTCCGGAGACCTCAAACGCGTCGCCGTGCTGGAGACCAACTATCACGCCGACGCCTACCTGAGCCGGATCGTTCGGCCGTAGCTCCGCGTACGAGGCAGCCGGCACTGGAACGCCACTCCTTCGCGAGGCTTCCCGCATGACTGGTGCCCTGGAAACGATGCAGGCGGTCCGACTCCACGCACCCGGCGATGCCGACGCACTCGTCGTCGAGCGGGTGCCGGTGCCAGAGCCCGGGGCCGGAGAGGCCCTGGTCCGGGTGGAGGCGGCGGGACTCAACTTCATCGACGTCTACAAGCGCACCGGTCTCTACAGGATCCCCTTGCCGGCCACGCTCGGCGAGGAGGGTGCCGGGACCGTCGTCGCCATCGGCGCCGGCGTGTCCCAGGTGCAGGTCGGTGACCGGGTCGCCTGGGCAATGGTGCTCGGCGCGTACGCCGAGTACGCCGTGGCACCGGCGGCACGGCTCGTGCGGCTGCCAGCGCAGGTGAGCGCGGTGCAGGGAGCCGCGGTCATGCTGCAGGGCATGACCGCGCACTACCTCGCGACCTCCACCTATCCGCTGCGTGAGGGAGACCGCTGCCTGGTGCACGCGGCCGCGGGCGGCACGGGGCTCCTGCTGGTGCAGATCGCCCGGCGTCTCGGGGCCTTCGTCATCGGCACGGCGGGCTCGGAGCAGAAGGCCGAGCTGGCCCGCTCGGCCGGCGCGAACGAGGTGATCGTCTACACTCGCGATGACTTCGCCGCCGAGGTGCGGCGGATCACGGGCGGGCGGGGTGTTCAGGTGATCTATGACTCGGTGGGGAAGACCACCTTCCTCCCGGGCCTCGACCTGCTGGCGCCCCGGGGAATGATGGTGTTGTTCGGGCAATCTAGCGGCGCCGTCGCGCCGGTCGACCCGCAACTCCTCAATCAGAAAGGCTCGCTCTTTCTCACCCGGCCGACGCTGGGGCACTACGTGGCGACGCGGGACGAGCTGCTCCGCCGCGCCGGCGAACTGTTCGCCTGGATCGGCGCCGGTGAGCTGACCGTGCGCGTGGGGGCCGAGTTCCCGCTGGCGGCGGCGGCGGAGGCGCACCGGGCGCTGGAAGGGCGGCGCACGACCGGCAAGGTGCTGCTCCGCACCACCACCAGCTCTTGATACTCACATCTTGACAATCAAGATGAGCCGGCGCTATCCTGGAGCCCGCATCCCCACAGGGAGTTCCGGTGGACGAGTCGAACACCGACGTCATCCAGGGTACGCTGGACATGCTGATCCTCAAGACGCTCAGCCTCCAGCCCATGCACGGCTTCGGCATTGCCCGCCGGATCGAGCAGGTGTCGCGGGGCACGTTCAAGGTGAATCCCGGCTCCCTGCTGACCGCGCTCAAGCGGCTCGAGCGCGCCGGCTGGCTGGATGCCGAATGGCGTGACACGGAGAACTCCCGCCGCGCCAAGTTCTACAGCCTGACCCGTGCCGGACGCAGGCAACTCGAGCTCGAGACCGCGGACTGGAGCCGCCGGGTCTCGGCCATCGCCCGTCTGCTCCAGGCCGAGGGCTGAGCCGATGTCGTTCTGGCGCCAGCTCACCCACGGGATTCACGCGCTGACCCATCGATCGGCCGCCGACCGGGAAGTGGACGACGAGGTGCAGCACTTCCTCGAGCAGGCCACCGCCGCCCATGTGGCACGCGGGCTTCCCCCGGAGGAGGCCCGTCGGGCGGCGCGGCTCGAGGTCGGGAGCATCCCGGGTGTGCGGGAGCAGGTGCGCGACTACGGCTGGGAGAATCTGGTCGAGAGCGTAATCGCAGACCTGCGCTACGCCACCCGACGGCTCGCCGCCGAGCCGGGCTTCACCGCCGTCACCGTGCTCACCCTGGCGCTCGGCATCGGGGCGAGCACGGCGATCTTCAGCGCGGAGAACCCGATCCTGTTCCAGTCGCTGCCTTACCCGAGAGCCGACCGGATCATGACGATCTGGGATCACGGCTCCGACCGGTCGCGCGCCCAGGTCACGTTCGGCACCTACCGCGAGCTCCGCGAACGGGCCCACTCCTTCGAGGCGAGCGCCGTCCTCAAGCCCTGGCAGCCGACCCTGACCGGCCGGCCGAGCCCGAGCGGCTCGACGGGCAGCGGGTGAGCTGGGAGTTCTTCCGTGTTATGGGCGTGGCGCCCGGGCTGGGACAGGACTTTCAGCAGAGCGACGACCTCCAGGGCGGTCCCAACGCGGTGATCCTGAGCGACGCGCTGTGGCGCCGACGGTTCAACGCGGATCCCGCGATCATTGGGCGGCAGATCACCCTCGCCGACGGCGGCTACGTCGTCATCGGAGTGATGCCCAGCGGGTTCGAAAACGTGGTCGAACCCTCGGCCGAGCTGTGGGCCCCGCTGCAGTACGACCTGTCGCAGGGCAGGGCGTGGGGTCATCACCTGCGCATGGTGGCCCGGCTCAGACCGGGCGTCGCCCTCCGGGACACGGGGACCGAGCTGGACAAGATCGCGAGCACTCCGGTGCAGGAATTCCCCAGGACGCCCTGGGCCTCCCTCAAGGGCGGACTCATCCTCAGTTCACTGCAGGACGACGTCACCCGCGGTGTGAAGCCGGTCCTGCTCGCCATCCTCGGAGCGGTTGCTCTGGTCCTGGTCATCGCCTGCGTGAACGTGATGAACCTGCTCCTTGCCCGAGGAGTACGCCGCCGGGGAGAGTTCGCGGTGCGTACGGCGCTCGGGGCCGGTCGCGCGCGGCTGGTGCGGCAGCTGCTGGCCGAGCATCTGCTCCTCGCCGCGCTGGGCGGCGCGATCGGTCTTGGGGTGGCGCTGCTCGGTGTGCGGGCCCTCGTGGCCCTCAGCCCGCCGGGCCTGCCACGGGTCGCCGCGATCGGCGTCGACGGCGCGCTGTTCACCTTTGCGCTGGCGGTCACCGTGCTCACCGGGCTGGTCTTCGGGTCCACCGCGGCGCTGCAGGCCGCGCGGGAGGCTCCCCACGGAACCCTTCACCTCGCGGCGCGACGCAGCACCGGCGGCCACCGACGCGCTCGTGGCGTGCTGGTGGTGACCCAGGTCGCCCTGGCCCTGGTCCTCCTGGTCAGCTCGGGTCTGCTGCTCCGAAGTCTCCAGCGGCTCTTTGCGGTTGCCCCGGGCTTCGACTCCACGCACCGGCTCACGATGCAGCTCCAGACCTCGGGGCATCGGTTCGACCAGGACAGCGCGACCTATCGATTCTTCGCGAGCGCCCTGGAGGCCGTGCGCAGCGTGCCTGGCGTCACCTCGGCGGCCCTCACCAGCCAGCTGCCGCTCAGCGGCGACTTCGACCTGTACGGAGTCCATTTCGATCCGAGTCCCGCCGATGACCAGGGCGAGGTCCAGGGCACCTTCCGCTACGCGGTGAGCCCGGGGTACTTCGAGACGATGGGCATTCCGCTCCGGCGCGGCCGCCTGCTGGACGACCACGACCGGGCCGGTGCGGCACCGGTCGTCCTGATCAGTGAATCCGTGGCGCGGCGCCGGCTCCCCGGCGTTGATCCCATCGGCCAGCGCCTGCGGATCGGCGAGGGGTGGCTGTACACCGTCGTCGGCGTGGTGGGCGACGTGAAGCAGGTATCGCTGGCGCTGAGCGAATCGGATGCCGTCTACACCACCGGGACCCAGTGGCGCTTCGCGGACAACACCATGTCGGTGGTGGTGCGCACCCGGGGAGACCCGGCCGCCGTTGCCCCGGCCGTTCGCCGGGCGGTCTGGTCGGTGGACAAGGACCAGGCCATTGTGCGCGTCGCAACTATGGACAACCTGGTCGCCGCCTCGGCCGCGGAGCGGCGCTTCGCACTGATTCTGTTCGAGGCCTTCGCGCTGGCAGCGCTGGTGCTCGCGGCCGCGGGTATCTACGGTGTGCTCTCAGGCAGCGTTGCCGAGCGTACCCGCGAAATCGGAGTTCGCTCGGCGCTGGGTGCGACCCGGGGGCGCATCCTCGGCCTGATCGTGCGTCAGGGAATGAGCCTCACCGGCCTGGGCGTGGCCATCGGCCTGGCCGGCGCCGCGGTGGCCAGCCGGCTCATCGTGACGCTGCTGTTCGGCATTTCCCGCCTCGACCCGGTCACCTACCTCGGCGTGATTGCCCTGCTCGGCGGGGTCGCTGCCCTCGCGTGCACCGTTCCCGCGTGGCGTGCTGCCCGGGTCGATCCGGTCAGCACGCTCCGGGCGGAATAGACTCCGTCCTCACTTCTTCTTCGCCAGGTATTCCGCCAGCCGATCGATGGTCTGAGCCCCGCCCTCCAGGGCCCCGTGCTCCCTGATTACCCGGTCGCGGTCCGCGGGCGAGCGGAAGGTGGCTCGCATCGTCAGTCTGGTCCGGCCGCCGTGCTCCTCGAAGGTCACCGTCGTGTGAAAGTCCGGGGGCTCGGCCGGGTTATCCCCGCCATGGGAGTAGACCAGGCGCTTGGGCCTCAGCACCTCCTGGTAGACGATCCGGTTGGGATAGTCGACGCCGTCGGGTCCGTGCATGATGAACCGCCACACGCCACCTGGTCTCACGTCCATCTCATGCGTCGTCGTGGTAAAGCCCTTCGGGCCCCACCAGTGACCCACATGCTTCGGGTCGGTCCACGCGTCAAAGACGAGTTCCCGGGGCGCGGCGATCTCACGCGTAACAATGATTTCCTGTCTGCCCGGCTCCGCGACGGCGGTGCTCTTTTCTTGGGACATTGTGCCGCAGCCTTTCTTCTGTCTGATCAACTGAAATGAGATCCACTCCCGGCGGTTGGCTGGCTTACCGGCCCCGCCGGGCATCGAGACTCCACGGCCCCGCCCCGGCCGCGGAGAAGTACAGCCAGAGATAGCAGTACAGCACGGCGTCCGTGCCGCCGTTGACGAGCGGCCAGAAGCCATGAGGTGCGTGGCCCTAGAAATAGGCCACCGCCATCTCCCCGGAGAGGATGAAGGCAACCGGCCGGGTGACCAGTCCGAGGAGCAGCAGGCCGCCGCCGAAGACCTCGAGCACGCCGGCGAACCAGAGCTCCGACAGGAACGGCACCGTGACGCCGGCCGGCATGCTCATCGGAAACCGGAACAGCTTCGTCGTCCCGGGGAGGATGAAAGTGAACGCCGCGACGATGCGGAGGACGCTCCGCAACTGCGGCGCCCAACCTGCCCACCTCGAGACGATACCCGGTGAGGTCATGCTGCCGGGGCTAGTGCTTTCGGCCATGCTTCTTTTCCTCCTGTTGCAGTTTGTTCAGATACTCGCCCAGCCGATCGAAACTCTCCTCCCAGAACCGCCGGTAGCGCTCCACCCAGTCGGCGACCTCGCGGAGCGGCTTGGCCTCGAGCCGGCAGGGCCGCCACTGCGCCTCCCGCCCGCGGGCGATCAGTCCGGCGCTCTCCAGTACCTTGAGGTGCTTGGACACCGCCGGGAGACTCATATCGAACGGCTCGGCCAGCTCCGTGACGGTGCGTTCCCCGGCAGCCAGCCGCGCCAGGATGGCGCGGCGGGTCGGGTCGGCGAGTGCGGCGAGCGTGGTGCTGAGGCGATCTGGCGGCATGAATTAAACCAGTCAGTTAAATAACCTTATGGTTAAATACAACACGTACCGCGATCCGTCAAGATCCCAGGGGACCGAGGCCGGGGCACCGCTGGGTCAGCCGGAGGCTGATACCTCCCGGCGTGTGAGCCTACAAGCCACGTCGTGCGGCGGCGAATGTAGGCCCGCTGCCGCGCGGATATTCTCCTCCCTCAACCTCTGGGCCAGGGACACGAAGGTCCGGTGGCCGTCCGCTGGTAGATAGTCAGGCGGTCGATCGGCGCTCGCGCCGCCCTGTCGAAACCATTTGGTCAGGAGTGAATTCATGTCACGAACATCTCGCTGAGAATCCACACTTTCCGCTTCCGCCTCAGGGCTTCCCCCGTCTCGGTACGATCACCTTCCCCAGGAAGGTCTGCACCACCTCGCCGTGCTGGTTCCTGGTTTCCGTTTTGATCGTGACCGTGCCACGGTCCGGCCGGGAGCGCGAGGGGGTGATGGCCACAACCTCCCCGTGGACCTGCAGTGTGTCGCCGGGCCTGGTTGGCCGGGGCCAGGAGAGCTCGGCCGTGATTCCGATCAGTCCACCCGCGAACGGCGGCCCATTCTCGACCAGTAGCCGCATGCTGATCGACGCGGTATGCCAGCCGCTGGCAACCAGCCCCTGAAAGACGCTGCTCCGGGCCGCGGCCGGATCGAGGTGAAACGGCTGCGGATCGAACTCGCGGGCGAAGGCGGTGATCGCCGCGGCGGTGACCTGGTATGTCCGGGTGACGAAGCGTTCGCCGAGACGCAGGTCGTCCAGGTAGATCTGGCCAGGGGAGTCGGGGAACGGAGGGGTGGTCATGAACACACTCGCGGGGGTTACCTGGGTGATGGCCGGCGGGCACGCGCCGCGTGCCGACTGACTTCCTGCAGACTCAGCCGAAGGCTCCGAACTCCGTCCTCGGTCTGACTCGGGCTGGAACCGCCGTAGCCGAGGATCACGCCGCCTCGCATCGCCGGGTGCAGGCGACACAGGGATAGCGGCATTACCGAGAGGCCGTGCCGGGCGCCCTGCTCGGAGACGGCCCGGTCATCGATGCCCGGCTCGAGCAGCGCAGTGAGATGCATGCCGGCCTCCGATCCGACGATCTCCAGTTCGCTGCCCAGTTGCCTCGCCAGCGCGGCGGTGAGCGCCTCGCGCCGCTCGAGATACAAGGCCCGCATCCGGCGCAGGTGCCGGGCGAAGTGCCCCTCACGCAGGAAGTCGGTGAGGGCCGCCTGGTAGAGGGTGGCCGAGAAAATGTCGGCCGCCTCCCGGGCGGCGGCGAAGGCGGGGACGAGGCCCATTGGGAGAACCAGATAACCGATCCGCAGCGCGGGAAAAAGTACCTTGCTCAGGGTCCCGGCGTAGATGACCCGGCCATGTGCATCCAGACCCTGAAGCGCCGCCACTGGTCGCGCACCGAAGCGGTATTCGCTGTCGTAATCGTCCTCGACGATCCAGGCAGCCGCACCGGCTGCCCACTGCAGCAGCTCGAGCCGGCGCGCGGCGCTCATCGTCGCGCCCAGCGGATACTGGTGGGAGGGCGTGAGATACACCGCGCGGGCATCGCTCGCGAGCCGGATTCCCTCTTCGACCTTCAATCCGTCCTGATCCACCGGAACCGGGATCATGCGTGCACCGGCCGCCGTCAGCGCCTGGTGGGCTCCGGGATAACCCGGCTCCTCCATCCACACCCGGTCACCGGAGGCGAGCAGGACGCGCGCGGCGAGCTGCAGGCCTTGTTGTGAGCCGGCCACCACCATCACCTGTGCCACATCGCAGCGTACCCCACGGGCGGCGCCGAGGTATTCCGCGATGGCCTGGCGGAACGGCAGATATCCCATCGGGTCGCCGTAGGCCAGACTCTCGCCGGGCGGGTTGCGCGCGTGTCGTGCGACGAGCCGGGACCAGATGCGGATCGGGAAATGGTCGAGCGCCGGCAGGCTCACGCGGAAGGGGCCGAGGGTGCTGGACCATGAAGGCGGTGCCGGCGGGATCGCCGCGGGGGCAGGCGTCCCGGAAGACCCGCCCTGTGGAGACACCAGCCGGCCGGAGGCCTCCGGACCCCGGGCATGACCAGGAACGTCGGGCGACACCATGGTCCCCGATCCTACCCGGGTCTCCAGGTACCCCTCCGCATGCAGCTGTGCGAAGGCGTTGAGCACCGGGAGGCGGGAAATCCGGAGTTCCGCGGCCAGCGCACGGGTGGAGGGGATCCGTTGTCCCGGCCGCAGCTGGCCGCTCACGATCGCCTGGCGGAACCAGTGATAGAGCTGGCGGTAGAGCGGAGGCGAGGTGGTCCGGTCGATCGCGATGGGCGGGAAGAACCCGGCGGCGGCTCGTTTCATGGGTGATGAAGTGGTTATACGATACTGATGCAAAGTGGTCATTGGCGCTGACCACTCCAATCTATAGCTTGGGCCTCTGCCCGGGGATGTCTCGCACCGGCGGACCATGCCCCCCGCGGCGGCGCCTCGGGGCCTGACTGCATGAATCGAGGGAAGTATGTCGTTGACACACGCCACCACCGCGCCGGCCACCGTCGGCGATTTCGGTTTCCTCATCGGTTCGTGGAAGATTCACAATCACTACCTCAGGGGTCGGCTGCGGGGTTCCACCGAATGGATCGATTTCGAAGCCCGCTCCGAGGTGGAGCCGCTGTTGAACGGGCTCGGCAATCTCGATCGATACTCCGCCATTCGAGACGGGAACCCGCTCGAGGCCATCACCCTGAGGCTGTTCAACCCTGCCACCGGCAAATGGTCCATCTACTGGGCGGACAACCTGCACGCCGGTGTGCTGCTGCCTCCCATGGTCGGGAGCTTCGAAGGCGAGGAGGGCGTCTTCTTTGGGGACGAGGAGGTCGACGGCCGCAAGGTGCTCTGCCGATTCCGCTGGCTGAAGCACTATCAGGGGTCGCCACGCTGGGAGCAGGCCTTCTCGCGCGATGGCGGGAAGACCTGGGAGATCAACTGGATCATGACGTTCACGCCGGCCGGCCGATGATCGGCCGCCGGAGCGGCGGGCGTGTTGCCCGGCGATTGCTTCCCGGGCTCGCCTGGCTCGCCGGATTGGGGGGAGTGGCACAGGCGCAGAGCGTGCCGCCCGCCGCCGGCGCTACCGGCGCAGCTGCGCTGGGGGATTTCCCGGTGGTGGAGTTCCGGCGGTACACCATCCGCGATGGAGAGCGGGAGCACTTCGCCCAGTACTTCGAGAGCTACTTCCCGGAGGCGTTCGAGCAACTCGGTGCCATCGCCGCCGGCGCCTTCTTCGAGCGGGACCATGCTGCCGGGTTCACCTGGATCCGGGGCTTCCATACCCTCGACGCCCGCGCGACGGTGAATGCCACCTTCTACTACGGGCCGCTGTGGAAGGAGCACAAGCAGACGCTGAATGATCTGATCGTGGATTCGGACAACGTGTTGCTGCTCAGGGCGTTGAGCCCCGAGCGGGCGGTTACCGTCCTGCCGGCGGTGGATCCGGTCACCGAGGCAGGCGGGGCCCGCGGCGTGGTCGTCGCCCAGGTCTTTGCGGTGCAGCAGAACAGGGTCGACGTGCTGCTGCCGGAAGCGGAGAAGGCCTTTGCCCGGTACCGCGCGGCCGGTGTCCGCGAGGCCGGGGTGCTGGTGACGCTCGATGTGGCCAACAACTTCCCGCAGCTGCCGGTGCGCACCGACGGACCGTACCTGGTATGGCTGGGAATTCTTCGTGACGATGCCATGCTTGACCGGAGCTTCAAGCCCGTGGCCGAGCAGGCCGCCCGCGCGCTTGTCGCCACCGGTCTGCTACGGGGCGCCCCGGAGCTGATCGTGCTGGATCCCTCCAGGCGCTCACGGCTCCGCTGGCTGGCCGCGTCGGGGAGGTGACCGGGCGAAACTCGTAACTAGAGCGCCGGCGGCCTGTCGCCGACAAGAACTCATCCGCAGGGCGTGTGACGGTGCCACCTGCCGCGACCTCCCCGCCGTACCATTCTGGAACCTTGTCTCGGCGGCCAACGTACTGGGCCGGAGCTAGGCGTTCCTCCTACCATCGATCCGCCCCTGGTCCCCAGAGGTTCGCGTGTTCTACTGGCAGGACATCAGATACACCCTTCGGTTGCTGGTAAAGACCCCGCTCTTCACCCTCCTTACCATCGCGGTTCTGGGCGGCGGACTCGGACTGTCCATCTTCACTTTCTCGTTCCTGCATACGGCCATGCTGAAGCCGTTGCCGGTGCCGGATGGCGGAACCATCGTCCGCCTGATGACCGTCACCAACGGGGCCACCGGAGATATCGACGCGGCGGACCTTGCGGCGATCCGACCCGGACTGGCTACCCTCACCGACGTCGGTGGGTACACCGGGCGGGAGTTCGTCATCGGCACCGGCGAGGGAACCCGGACCATCTCGGCTACGGCGAGCGAGTGGAACATCTTCGAGGCGACGCGAACCCGGCCGTTGCTGGGGCGGGGGTTCCTGCCCGACGACCAGGTGCCCGGCGCCGAGCCGGTGCTGGTGCTGAGCCATCGGAGCTGGCGGGTCGTGTTCGGCGGGGACAGCGGTCTGGTCGACCGGCGGGTGATGTTGAACGGCGTCCCAACCCGGGTGATCGGGGTCATGCCTCCAGGCTACGGCTTCCCGGTGGCGGCAGAGGCCTGGGTGCCGATCCGACCCGAGCTGCTCTCCATGATGGTGCCGGATCAGGCGTATCTCGGGGCCTACGCCCGGCTGGCGCCGGGCGCGACCTTCAGCGCGGCGCGGGCCGAGCTGACCGGACGCCTGCTCCGGGTGCGGGAGGCGCGTCCGCCGGTGGAACCTGCCCGCACGGAGCCGACGGGGATGACGGTGGCGACCTTCCCCATGGCGCAAATCGGAGAAGATGCCCCGCTGGTGCTCGCGGTGCTCAACACTCTGGCGACGCTGATCCTCCTCCTCGCCTGCATCAACGTGACCAATCTGCTGCTGGCCCGGGCCAACGAGCGTGCCCGCGAGACGGCGGTCCGGCTCGCGCTTGGGGCGCCCCGCGGACGGCTGATCATGCAGAGCATGTGGGAGAGCATCGTCCTGTGCCTCGCCGGCGGCGCGCTTGCCACCGGCCTGGCGATCTGGGGTCTCGGCGCGATCAACAGCTGGTGCCAGAACCACCTCGAGGGCAACCTCGCGTTCTGGTGGGTATGGGGCTTCGACCGGACGGTGCTGCTGGCGGCCGGTGGTTTTGTGACCCTTGCGGTGACGGTGCTGGGAACGGTCGTGTCGGTGCGCGCCGCCGGCACGAGCATCAACGCGGTGCTGCAGGAGAGCGGCTTGCGCGACGGGGGCCGGCGCGAGGGCCGGGTGGCCCGGGCCCTGGTCATCACCCAGGTCGCGACCGTGTCGCTGCTCATGTTCTTCGGCAGCATGGCGGCGGTCGTAGCCTATCGAGTAGCCAGGGTGGATCTGGGGTACGACACCCATGATCTGCTCAGCGCGTCGCTGGACCTGCCGGCGGCCGGCTATCCGGCGGCCGGTGCACGGGGGCGGTTCTTCCAGGAGGTGTACGATCGGCTTTCCTCCAGGGCAGAGCTCGGTGGCGTCGTCTTGCGGACCTCTCTGGCGGAGATGAACGCGGAGGCTGGGGAGGTCGAACTCGGGGACCGAGCGGCCGAGGGCCGGCACCCCCGGAGCTATGTGCTGGGGCTGCTGGGGCCGCTGGATCCGATGGGCATCCGGCTCAACGAGGGCAGGTACTTCGGCACCGGAGACGACGAGGCCGGCGCCGGGGTGGCGATCGTGAGCCAGGCATTCGCCAACCGCTACTGGCCGGGGCGCTCACCGCTGGGGCTGCAGCTCAAGTTGAGTGGGCTCGGGGAGAGCCAGACCGGCCGGACCGTAGTCGGCGTTGTCGGTGACGTGCTGCTGGGGAACCCGCTATCCCGCAATCGGAGCGCGATCGCGGTCTATGTTCCGCTGCGGCAGAGCCGGTCGGCGGGGGCCACGGTGGTGTTCCGCCACCGGGGCAGCACGGCCGCGGGCCGGGCGGCGTTCCACGAAACCCTCGCGGCCATCGACCCCCTGATCGCTCCCTCGGACGTGGCCAGCTTCGACGAGATCCTGGCCAAGACGACCATGATCGCCAGATCGGTCATGAGCCTGTTCGCCTCCTGCTTCGCCTTTGCGCTGCTGCTCGCGGTAAGCGGGACCTACGGCCTGATGGCGCGGTCCATCGGACGCCGGACCCGGGAGATCGGGGTGCGGCGGGCCCTGGGCGCGACCGACCGGATCATTCTGACGATGCTGCTGGGCCAGGGCGCCCGGCAGCTCGGCGTCGGGGCGCTGGTTGCGCTGCCGCTCACCCTGGCGGTCGGGTGGGGCTTCTCCCGGTTCTTTCCGATTTCGCTGGCGGTCTCGCTGGGCACGGCGGTGCTGGTCTCCGCCGTGATCACCGCGATTGTCCTGGCGGCAACCTGGGTTCCCACCCGCAGGGCGATCGCCGTTGAGCCGCGCGATGCGCTCTGGCGGGAGTGAGATGAGCGGGCAGGTCCAGGATATCGTCGCTCTCCCGCCAGTGAGAGGATCGGTCGGCTGGCGACGTACCTACCTTGAGTCACTGCTCGCGGCACTCGTGAGGCCAGAGACGGGTGCCGCGGCAGCCAGCTGCACCGCCCGCTCAACCGATGGGCTACCGAGGAGCATCAGTCCCTGAAGACTCGCTCGCCTCCGAGGCGTGTGGGTAGTCAAACCCTGAAGCAAGGAGCATCGGTCCATGGGCACTCCGGCCTACGTCGTCCCCAATGTCCCCCTGATCCCCCAGGACAAGGGCATGGCGTGCTGGTACGCCAGTACCCAGATGCTGGTCCAGTGGCGGCGGGAGAAGACCCGGTCCACCGAAATGGGCGTGCCCGACCCCAGCGACATCCCCAGCGCCGTTGCCATCTACAAGGGCAACAACGGCCTGCCATTCGCGGATTTCATCCGCTATGCCAAGACCATGGGGCTGACTTCGGTGCCGGGCCAGTCACCGACCCTCGATCTGATCGGCGGCTGGCTCGCCAACTATGGGCCCATCTGGGCCGCGGGCTACAAGGTGACGCCCACGCAGTCCTATGGTCATGTCTTCGTCATCGCCGGTGTCGCCGACAAGCAGCTCTACATCCACGATCCTGAGCCGATGAATGTCGGCACCAGGCAATGGGTGGCCGAAGACTGGCTGACCACGCTGCTCGACATCGGGCGGTTCGCCGATGTGACCACCAACTTCCTGTATATCCCGACGTAACCCCGTCCCACCGCTCTCCGCCATGACCACCCGATAGTCATGGCGGAGTGATAAGATACAGGCTCCTCCGTCACCTGTGGACGTGAGCCTGCCACCGATGGTCGTACCGATGCGCGCCCGGATACTTCCGGTCTTCGCCCTGAGTGTCGCGGTGCTCTCTGCCCCGCCAGCCGCCTCGGGGCAGGGTGGCCCCGCCTTCCCCTACGGCGATTCAACCCGCGCGACAGCGGACCGGGTCAGTGATCTGCTGGCGCGGATGTCTCCCGCGGAGAAGTTCTGGCAGTTGTTCATGATCCCCGGCAGCCTGGATGATCCGGCACACGACTACTCCAGCGGGGTCTTCGGACTGCAGGTGGCCCCGGCTGGACCGGCCGATGGCCCCGCGGCCGCCCGTGCACACGCCGAACGGATCAACGCCATTCAGCGCTACTTCACGGAACGTACCCGGCTGGGCATCCCGATCATTCCGTTCGAAGAAGCGCTGCATGGATTGCCGCGGGCGGGGGCGACGGTGTTCCCCCAGGCCATCGCGCTGGCGGCGACGTGGGACACCGGTCTTGTGGCCCGGGTGGCCGGGGCCATCGCACGGGAGACGCGGAGCCGGGGCATCCGGCAGGTGCTGTCTCCGGTGGTCAACCTCGCGAGTGATGTCCGCTGGGGCAGGGTGGAGGAGACCTATGGCGAGGATCCGTATCTCGCCGGGCTGATGGCCCGCGCCTACGTGGGGATCATGGAACGGGCGGGGGTGGTCACCACGCCCAAGCACTTCGTGGCCAATGTGGGAGAGGGTGGCAGGGACAGCTATCCCATCGAGGTCAGCGAGCGGCGGCTGGAGGAGTACTTCTTCCCGCCCTTTCGGGCGGCGCTGGCCGCCGGCGCGCGCTCGGTCATGACCGCCTACAACTCGGTCGACGGGCGGCCGGCGACGCAGAACCCCTGGCTGCTAACCGACCGGCTCAAGCGGGCCTGGGGCTTCGGTGGCTTCATCATCTCCGACGCGGCGGCCACCGGCGGTGCCACGGTGCTTCACCTGACCGAGCCTGGCACCGCGGTGGCGGCCGAACACGCCATGGAGGCGGGTTTGGACGTGATCTTCCAGTCGTCCTGGGAACAGCACCGTCCCTACTGGGACGCATTCCAGCGCGGCCTGATCGCAGACTCGATCGTCGACCGAGCGGTCAGCCGGGTCCTCCGGGTCAAGTTCGCCCTGGGCCTGTTCGACTCTCCCTACGTCGATCCGGACAGCGCGGCCTATTGGAACGGCCACCCCGATCATCGCGCGCTGGCGCTCCAAGCCGCACGCGCCTCCCTGGTGCTGCTCAAGAACGACAACGGAGTTCTTCCCTTGAGCGGGGCCCTCCGGGCGGTGGCCGTGATCGGCAGCGACGCGGCGGAAGGGCGGCTCGGCGGGTACAGCGGGCCGGGCAACGGACTGGTCACGATCCTCGATGGCATCCGCCACCGGCTCGGTGCCGGTCGGGTGCGTTATGCCCCCGGGCCCGGCCGGCAGGCACAGGAGTATGTCGCCGTGCCCGGCTCGGCGCTCAGTACCGCCGAGGAGGGAGGCAGGCTCGGCGGGCTCCGGGGCGAGTACTTCGATCAGCCTGGCCTGGCTGGAGCACCGGTCCTCATGCGGGTCGATCCCCAGATCGATTTTGCCTGGACGTTCACCCCGGCCGGACCGGGGGTTCCCCTCGACTGGTACTCGGTGCGCTGGACCGGCACTCTGACGGTACCCGGTTCGGGCGTTACCCGGATCGGGGTCGAGGGCAATGACGGGTATCGCCTGTACCTCGATGGTCGCTTGCTGATCGACAACTGGACCAAGCGCACTGCCGGTGCCCGCCTGGCCACTGCAAACCTTCGCCCGGGCAGCGCGCACGCCATCCGGATGGAATTCTTCGAGACGACCGGCAATGGAAGAGTACGGCTGGTGTGGAACGCCGGCATCACGAAGAGCTGGCGGACCAGCATCGACACCGCTGTGGCCCTGGCGCGGCGCAGCCAGGTGGCCGTCGTGGTTGCCGGGATAGACGAGGGAGAATTCCGCGATCGTGCCCGGCTTGGGTTGCCTGGGCATCAGGTGGAACTGATCCGGCGGGTGGCCCGGACCGGAACACCGGTGGTCGTGGTGCTGGTTGGCGGGAGCGCGATAACCATGTCCGAGTGGCTGGATCAGGTCGACGGGGTGATCGATGCTTGGTATCCGGGCGAGGCGGGAGGAACGGCGGTAGCGGAATCGCTGTTCGGCGAATACGACCCCGCGGGACGGCTTCCGATCACCTTCCCGATCGCGGAAGGACAGCTGCCGTTGTACTACAACCACAAGCCCACCGGACGGGGGGACGATTATGTCGACCTGACGGGTCAGCCCCTGTTTCCATTCGGCTTCGGACTCAGCTATACCACGTTCGAGTACTCCGCTCTCAGCATCGAGCCCGGCACCATCGATCCGCGTGGGACCGCCCTGGTGCGCTGCCGGGTAAGGAACACCGGGCGGCGGGCCGGCGACGAAGTGGTTCAGCTGTACCTGCGGGATCTCCTGGCCACGGTCGCCCGCCCGGTGCTCGAGCTCCGGGGGTTCCGCCGGGTACATCTCGAGCCCGGGGAGGAACAGGAGGTGATGTTCTCCCTGTCGACCGGGGAGCTGCGGATGCTGGACGAGCGGCTTCAATGGGTGGTGGAGCCGGGATCGTTCCGGGTGGCGGTCGGGGCCTCTTCGCGTGACATTCGCCTGCGTGGAATGCTGCATGTTGAATGATGGGGCGAAGGCAGGAGCTCGGATCGGCCGCCACTGACCGGGGGGCGGGCGGCCGGGGGGGGCCCCCCCTTCAAAGAAGGTCGCTGGTGGAGCACCGGCAGCGATAACCCGAAGAACGCAGGGCCAATGCTCGCGACGCCGCCTCGTCGCCACCCGCTCTCCGACCGTCCACCGGGAGGTTGTCTGCCGACGCATCGCGATCCCCTGACAGCACCCCCTGTCTCGCTTTCCCGGCGCGACTTCATCGGCGCCGCCGCCGGCGCGGTGGCGCTCGGCCGGCTGCCCCTCACTTCGCCGGAGAGGCCGCGGTCCGCGCGCCCCACCCCATCTCCATCCCAGCTCGCCTGGCAACGGGACGAGCTGGCCCTCTTCCTTCACTTCGGTATCAACACCTTTACCGACCGCGAGTGGGGCGACGGCGCCGAGGATCCCGCCGACTTCGCGCCTGGCGCGCTCGAAGCCAGGCAGTGGGCGCGTACTGCCCGGGCCGCCGGCTTCCGGGCAATGATCCTCACCGCCAAGCACCATGACGGTTTCTGCCTCTGGCCCACCACAACGACTGAACACTCGGTGGCCCGGAGTGCGTGGCGCGGTGGCAAGGGGGACCTGGTCCGCGAGTTCGTCGAGGCCTGCCGGGCCGAGGGATTGCGGGCCGGACTGTACTGTTCACCATGGGATCGCAACGCGCCGGCCTATGGCGACTCTCCGAGCTACAACGAGTTCTATGTCGACCAGCTGACCGAGCTGCTCACCCGGTACGGCCCCATCCACGAGGTGTGGTTTGACGGGGCGAACGGAGAGGGTCCCAATGGGCGGAGGCAGGTCTACGACTGGCCCCGGTTCTTTGACCTGGTGCATCGGCTCCAGCCCGAAGCGGTGATCTTCTCCGATGCCGGGCCCGATGTGCGCTGGATCGGCAACGAGCAGGGGGAGGCGGGTGATCCCAACTGGGCCCCCGTGAATCCAGCCGCCGTGCCTTACCCTGGCGCGGCCGGTGAGGGAGTGACACAGGCGCTGCTGCACGGTGACCCGGCCGGCAGTGTCTGGCGGCCGGGCGAAACGGATACCTCGATCCGTCCAGGCTGGTTCTACCATCCCGCGGAGGACGACCGGGTGCGGACCGCGGACGAGCTGGTACGGCTGTATTTCACCTCGGTGGGCCGCAATTCAAAACTGCTGCTCAACGTTCCGCCCACGCGCGACGGACTGCTGCATGAGACCGACGCCGCCCGGCTCCTGGCAATGCGAGCGGCCCTGACCGCGCTGTTGGACGAGGATCTGGTCGCCGGTCGCCGGATCGACTGGCGGCCGACGGGGGTGACTACCGCATTGGCGGAGGTCGACCTGGGCCGGAGCGTCCCGGTGGCAATCGCCGATCTGCGGGAGCAGATCGAGTACGGGCAGGTGGTCGCGCGCTACCGGCTGGAGGGGTCGGACGGGGGGGACTGGCAGCTGCTCGCCCGGGGGACGACCATCGGCTGCCGCAAGCTGGATCGTTTCAGCCCGGTCTCGGTGCGCCGGGTCCGGCTGGTCATCGAGGCCGCGGTTGCCGCACCGCGGCCGGTTGCGCTCCGCCTCTTCACCGGCGATTGAGCGCCGCGCCGATGCCGGGGCCTCAATGGTGGCTGGGGTCGATCCTCTGCCAGGTGCCTCTGGCACTGACATTCGGGTTGAAGTTGGGGTCGTTGGCCAGGATGTATTCCCCGTCCCGCGAGGCCCAGACATCGCTGTACCCGGTCGGGAGCTCGATTTCCCGTCCGGCATAGGGGTCGTGGTAGGTGTCGATCCCGCGGATGTACCGACTGAACGCCTCTGCGCTCCGGTCCTCCGACGCCCGCCGGTTTTCCCAGACCTGCTGCTGCATGTCGCTGATTTCGTTCGAGGTCCGGGCAATGTACCGGCTGAGTTCACCGGCGCTCCGGATCGCCTGCATCTGATTCTGGATCCAGGCCTCCCGCACCTGCAGCAGGCGTCCAAACCAGCTCCGGTTCACCCTGGCCGAAGCGAAGATCGTCTGCAGCAGCGGCGCCTGGCGGTCGAGCTGGCCCTTCTCCGCCCGGAAGCCGAACAGCCGCTCCGGTCCCCAGAAGGTGACCCCCGGCGTCATCGGGACCTGGGCGTACACCATCACGCTGTAGATGTCCTCCTCGATGGTCCTGGCTCCCTCGCGATACTCGATCCGGGTCCGCGCGGCGGCCACCTGCTTGATCGCGCCTGCCTCCTGCACCGTCGGCGCCACTTGCTGTGCCAGCTCTGGAAGCGGGTCGGTGCGGATCACCGTGGGCGCGACCCCGCCGCGGATCTGTGGCAGCAGTACCCGGCGGACGAAATTGTCGGGGTCGAGTGGGGGCACAACGTACGAGCCCAGATACAGGCTTCCAGGGGCAAAGCCGAGAAAGCCCTGCTGGCTCCAGGTATAGGGGAGGGTGGGGAAGAACTCGAGCGCCCCGGCACCGCGGGGATCGCTCAGGCGCAGCTGCAGATAGGCCATGGTGGCGATCTCGGGCCGCCAGACGATCCCGCCCTCGACCTTCCAGTCCTGGGGTACAAGCAGGTGGAAGGCCTCCTCGTTGTTCATCATCGGATCGCGGACGGCCTGCAGCCGGAGCCGCAGCGGGGCCGCCTGGCCCGCAAGCGGGGCGCCCGCCACTGCCGTGAGTGCGATGATCAATCGGATACGCGTGAAGCAGCTCATGGTAGACTCCCCGGGCTATCGCCGGGTGCACAGTACCATGGCCGCGGTGAAATGGTCTTGAAAGAGGGGTGAGGCGCTGAGCGGAGTGAGACCGCCCAGAGCGTGCTTCACGCCCTGGACGGAAAGTCGCGAACCCGCCGGAGTCCCCGCCCGCGCGGAGTCGCGTCCCGAATCAGCTCCTGGTTTCGGTGGACTGGTTCTTGAAGCTCACCGGCATGCGGCTCAGTTGCCGCACCGTACGCCCTCCGTACCGTGCCGGAGCGAAGCGGGCCTCGAGGATGCCCTCACGGGCGGCTCCGGCGAAGGCCTCATGCGTGGTCGACATGACCTGGATCGAGGTGGGTTCCACCAGACCCAGCGTATCGACGATGAACTGCAGCGTCACCCGACCCGAGATCCCCGCCTCCAGCAACAGCCGGGGATAGGTGAACCGAGGCTGGACGATGAGTTCCGCCGCGGAGAACCGGGCATCATCCAGCTCCGACGCGTACAATCCGTCTCCCGCCTCTCCATCGGGCAGGGGCTGGTCCGCGGACCCGGTGCCACCTGCCACGCCCCAGCCGGTTCCGCCCTCGACGCCTCGACCGGTGTAGTCCCGGGGATCGAGGATCCGTTGACCGAGATCGATGGGAGGCAGGTCGGTGGGTATTGCCGAAACGAGGCCGACCGTCTGGAAGCCCCGGGGTGGCGGGTTGGCCGATAACACCACTGAGCCGCCCTCGCCCCCGCCGCCGCCACCTGGGCGGCCGGCGTGATGCGGCGGCTGGGACACGGCCGGCGGACCGAGGCGCGGCAAGAAAATGAGGGTTGTGTCATCTACCGCCCGGGAGACGGCCTTCACCGTTACGCCGGTGGTAATCAGGCAGAAGGCAAGCGCTGACGCGTGAAACAATGAAGCGGCCAGGACGGCGGCAGGCTTAGCCTGTCCACTGGGACGAGAGGCCGGGAGCACTTCCAGCATAGGCCCTCCAGGGGGCTAGCGGCACCATGGTAGTGCCGTCTGCCCGAGGAGAGGATGACGGAAGCCTGAATCCTCCTTCAGACGCGCGCCGGTGACCCGCAGCCGTTCCCGGCGGGCCCCCCAGACGACGGCCTTGCTCTTCTTCGCCAGCGACTTGCAGAAGGTCTGGTTCCGCTGGGTGGGGGTTGTTGCTCTGGGTGGTGGCCGGCTCCTTCCGGCGGCGTGGACTCCGCCCTTACCTGGGTTGGGCTGGCGCGGATGCCGCGCCGGGGTGAGACCAGCGACATAGCGCTGGCGTGCAGGTATGGCCCCGTGCGGGCCGGGGCAACCGGCCCGCGCAGGCAAGTGGCCTCAGAACACCGGCGCGATCCCCGGCTTGATCGCCGTCTTCGGCAGGATGCGTGGGGCGGTGTGCAGCACACCCGTGGGCGCCCACTTTGCCTTGGCCGTGCTGGTGTGGAGCCCGATCCGCTCGGTCCACGACACCGCGTTCTCCAGCCAGATCCGGTCGCCCGATCCCATGATGTTCTTCGCGTCTTCCCCCGTGCCGTAGCAGCGGGCCTCGCCTACGGTGGCCGCC
>JBGQJV010000045.1:0-22520 GCA_041499215.1 Gemmatimonadota bacterium
AGGGCAACGAGCGCGGCGGCGAAGCGCAGCGGATCCGAGGCCAGGTCCAGTGCGTGCACCGCATCTTCCACCCGGTCGGGGCGGCGCTCACGCAGGAGTTGGGCGACCCGCGGCAACCGCTCATCGCGAGCCGGCTCGAGGCCGCCGGGACCGATCAACACCGGCCGGGCGATGCCCTCCCGGCTCAGCCGGTCGGCCGCCTCGCGTACCCGAGGGTCGGCGGCCTCGGGCAGCAACAGCCGGGCAGGCCGGCGAGCCGCGCGCTGGAGCAGCTCCTGGCGGAAGCTCACCGGGCAAACCGCCGGCGCAGCGCGGCGTCAACCACGGGGTGGACCAGGGTGCTGACGTCTCCGCCGTAGCGGGCCACTTCCCGGACCAGGCTGGAGCTCAGATAGGTGGCGTCCTCCGGCGGCACCAGGAACACGGTCTCGAGCCCGGGCAGGAGATGCCGGTTCATCATCGCCATCTGGAATTCGTACTCGAAGTCGCTCACAGCGCGGAGCCCGCGGACGATGAGCGTGGCACCGCGCTCGCGGGCGAAGTCCACCAGCAGGCCGTCGAACGCCTCGAAGCTCACCCGGCTCTCCCCCCCAGCCACCTGGCGCAGCATCTCCAGCCGCTCCTCGACGCTGAACAGCGGCTGCTTGGTGGCGTTCCGGGCCACCGCGACGATCACCCGATCGGCCAGAGCCAGGCTCCGCTGCACCAGGTCGGTGTGCCCCCGGGTCGGGGGATCGAACGAGCCGGGGTAGACGGCGATACGGGTCATGGGGCGTAGCAGAAGGTGAGGCCGGTGTCCCCGTAGCGACGGGTATCGTCGCCGGCGAGGACCGTGGCAACCGGATGTTCCACCGCCAGGATCCGGGTGAAGGGCGTCTGGCGAAAGAGCGCGACGAGCCGCTCGGCATCATCGCGGTTGTATGGTGGATCCGCGAAGGTCACGTCGTACGCACCGGGCGGGAGCTGCCCCGCGAAGTGCAGGGCATCGCCCCGATGCATCGTCGCGCGGGGCTCCAGCTCCAGCGCGGCGATGTTCTGCTTGAGGGCGGCAAGCGACGCAGGACTCAACTCGACGAAGTCGGCGCTGGCCGCGCCGCGGGAGAGCGCCTCCAGTCCCAGGGCCCCGCTGCCGGCGTACAGATCCAGCACCCGGGCCCCGGGGAGCGCCTCCTGCAGGATGCTCATCCACGCCTCGCGCACCCGATCGGCGGTGGGGCGCACCCTGGGATCACGCGGCGGTGCGATCCGTCGGCCCCGGAGGGTGCCGCCGACGATGCGCACGGCCTAGGCGGGCATGGCGGGCGAGGCGGGCGGGCCGGGCGTACTGCAAGGTGGAGCGCCAGCAGCGAAGACTACCCCGACCTGCGTGGTTTCGCCCGCCGTGCGCGCCCCGCCCGCATCCCCCGCCGGGCTTACGGCCTCGGGCAACGACAGCGCCACAATTCTGGCCTGCAGACTCTGCACGCCCTGAAACTCGTTCTGCTCCAGCCGGAAGGCGACGTCCACCGCGGGAGCGCCACGGGCCGAAAGCCACGGCACCCGGTCGGCCCAGCCGAAGCCGATCGCGCTGACCCGCGAGCCTTCGCCGGCGAGGGTGCCCTTGAGGTGACTGTTGCCCACCCGGCGCGCGCCCTCGAGCCGTACGCTCCTGGCTCCGAAGACCGGACCGGGGTTCCCCATCCCGCACGGCTCCAGATAGCGGCAGAGGTGCTCGAGGTCGTCGGTGATCTCGTCGAGGCCCAGCACCAGGTCCACCCGCTGCTCGGGGCCCAGATCCTCGTCCGACAGCTGCTCCCGGGCGATGCCGGCGAACCGCTCGCGGAATTCCTCCAGCCGGCCCCGTCGAAGCGTGAGACCGGCGGCCATGTGGTGGCCGCCGAACCGCTCGAGCAGGTCGCCGCAGCGCTGCAGCGCGGCGTGCAGGTTGAAGCGGGAGATGCTCCGGCCGCTGCCCTTGCCGATGTCGCCATCCAGCGCAATGAGAAAGGCGGGGCGGCCGTACCGCTCTACCACACGCGAGGCGACGATCCCGACCACCCCGGGATGCCATTCCTCCGAGGCCAGCACCAGGGCGGCATCGCGCGCGGGGTCGCGCTCCTTCTCCACCTGCTCCACCGCCTCGTCCAGCATGCGCTGATCGAGCGCCTGCCGTTCGGTGTTCATCGCCTCGAGCCGCACCGCCAGCCGTTCGGCTTCGGCCTCGTCGTCGGTCAGCAGCAGTCGCAGGCCTTCGGCGGCGTCTCCCACCCGACCCGCGGCATTGAGTCGGGGTGCCAGGATGAATCCCACCTGGCCCGCGCGGATCTCCCTGCCAGCGAGGCCGCTCACCCGGATCAGCGCCCGCACACCGGGCCAGCGGCTCTGCCCCAGGAGCTTGAGCCCGTGCCGCACCAGGATCCGGTTCTCTCCTACCAGCGGAACGATGTCGGCGACCGTGGCGAGCGCCACCAGGTCGAGCAGGTGATACGGCAGGTTGGGCGGCAGCGCCAGGACCGGCACCAGCGCCTGCACCAGCTTGAAGGCGATGCCGGTGCCGCAGAGCTGGGTGAGGCCCGAGCGGTCGTCGGGCCGCTGGGGATCCACCACCGCATCGGCCGGAGGGAGGGTCGCTCCCGGAAGGTGGTGATCGGTGACCACCACGGCAATCCCGGCGGCCCGGGCAGCTTCCACCGCCGCGCTGGCCGTAATACCACAGTCGCAGGTCACGATCAGGCCCGCTCCCGCTTCGCGCGCGGCGGCAACACCCGCGGGTCCGAGATCGTAGCCGTCCCGCAGCCGGTGCGGCACGAACGGGGTCACCCGGGCGCCGGCGAGCCGCAGCGCGCGGGTCAGCACGGTGGTGGCGCACTGGCCATCGACGTCGTAGTCGCCGTGCACCAGAATGCCGGTACCCCGGCGCACCGCCTGTGCGAGCAGCTCCACCGCCTCGCCCATGCCGGCGAGAGAGAGCGGGTCGGCCAGTTCGTCCAGCGCGGGCCGGAGGAAGCGACGCGCAGCCTGCGGGTCGGTCAGGCCGCGCTGCACCAGGAGCGCGGCGAGCGCCGGCGACACCGTCAGGCCGCGGGCGAGCGCAGCCACGGCCTCAGGGGCCGGCGCGGGCGTGACGGCCCAGCGCAGCGGCGGAACCGGAAAGGAGTCAGTCAAGGTTTTCGTCGGCATAGAGGATCACGCCACAGCTCTCGCAGGCATCGATCAGGGTCCCGGCGCGGATCTGGCTGCGGCGGTTGAGCGGCACGGTGGTGTAGCAGGCGCCGCAGGCGGCTCCATCGAGGGCCACCAACACCTTGGCGCGCACGGTGCGGAGCCGCTCGTACCGGGTCCGGAGCGCCCGGTTCACCTCCGCCGCGGTCGCCTCCCGGGCGGTGAGAGCGGCGTGCCGCCGTCCCTCCGCCGCCGACCGGCGCAGATCCAGGGCGGACCGCACGTCGACCTGACTCTGGCGCATCTCGGCCAGCTTGGTCGCCGCCTCCAGGCCGCCGGCCTCCAGCCCGGTGATCACCTCCGCCAGCTTCATCCACTCGGCCTCTTCCTTGGCCAGCACGCTCCGGGCGAGGTCCATCTCGGTCATTACCGCCTGGATCTCCTTCGGCGTGCGCACCTGCTCCAGCCGCTGCTTACCGCGGTCCTCGAGCTTCCGGTAGTTCTCCATCTTGCCTTCCACCTCCAGGCGGCGCCGGCCCGCCTCGGCCACCGAGCGCGCCGCCTGGTCGACGGCCTGCTGGGCGCCTTTCAGCTGCTGGTCGAGCGCTTCGTACTCTGCCAGGATCGCGTCCAGGGCCCGGTCGGCCTCCAGCAAGTCGAGGTCCTTGGACTGCAATTCCAGCAGCTTCACGAGATCAGGATGCATTCTCTAATTGCCTCGGTACGGGTGTCTGGTGCCAGGTAATCGGGTGTCAATTGTCGGGTGTCAGGTGTCAGGGGCCGGGCGACGGGCGCGGCGGCCCACCTGGTAGCCATAGGTGCGGAACTCCTCCGGAAAGCGGGTCTGGAGTTCCCGGGCCATGCGGTTCTTCTCGGCCGCCAGTTCGGGCCGCTCCGCCGGACCGGCATCGCGGATCCATTCGGTGAGCTGGCGGTAGCGTCTCAGATGCGGCCGTGCCTCGAGCCGCCGGGTGGCGCCGGCGAACAAGTTGGCCTGCCCGGTGTAGTCGAGGGGCAGCTCGACCGAAGCCAGCCGCTGCCACAGGCCGGCGAGGGGAGCGGCCAGGTCGGGTGGAGGCGTGGCGGTGCCGGGCTCGCGGTTGGTGCCAAGGAGCTCGAACAGCTGGCGCACCGTCGGATGTTCGAACCACTCGGGCGTGACCACCTCGGCCGCGCGGGCCCGCCATTCCTCCGACGCCAGCATCAGCCGCAGCACCTGCTGCTCGGCCCGGGAGCCGGCCACGCGCGGAGGCAGGCTCCGCGGGCCGTTCGGCTCCGGTGACCGGGCCGGTGGCTCGGCCACCCGATGGGGTTCCGGGGGCTGGGCGGCCTCATGCTCCAGGACCGCCTTGGACACTCCGGTCCGGTCGGCCACGAGTCCGAGGTACAACTCGCGCTGAATCGGATCCCTGGTCGCGCGAATGGTCGGGAGCAGCCGGTCGAGCGCCTCACGCCGATGCTCGATGTCGGCGAACCACCCCTTCCGCTCCAGGATCTGGATCTTCCGTTCGAGCAGGTCCACCGCATCCCGGAGAATCGCCTGAAGGGCCGGGAGTCCGCCCTTCTGCACCAGGGTATCGGGATCCTCGCCCGCCGGCATGGTGGCCACCCGCACCCGCATCTCGTGCCGCAACAGTTCGTCGCCGGCGCGGAAGGTCGCCTTGAGACCGGCCATGTCGCTGTCGAGCAGGAGCACCGCCGTCGGGGCAAAGCGGCGCAGCAGCGCCGCCTGGTCCGGGGTGAGGGCCGTGCCCAGCGGCGCGACCACGTTCTCCGCCCCCGCGAACACCAGCCGGTGCACGTCGAAGTAGCCCTCGACCAGGATGACGCTCTCCTCCTTGCGGATGGCGTTCTTCGCGGCGTGCAGGTTGTACAGCGTACCGCCCTTCCGGAAAATGGGTGTCTCGGGCGAATTCAGGTACTTGGGCTCTCCCGGACCCAACAGCCGGCCCCCGAAGCCCACCACCCGCCCGCGCAGGTCGTGGATCGGGAACAACAGCCGGGTGCGGAAGCGTGGCAGCATGCTGCCGTCCTCACGCCGGGCGAGCAGGCCGGCCTCGAGCAGAGTCGCCTCGTCGAGGCCGAGCTGGGTCATGGCGTGGACGAAGGCGGGACCGCGGGGCGCGTAGCCCAGTTCCAGCGGCTCGACCGTCTCGAGGTCGAGGCCGCGGCTCTGCAGGTAGCGTCGGGCGTCCTCCGCCTCGGGCGCTTCGCGCAGCTGGCGGGCGAACCAGTCGTGGGCCACCGAGACCGCCTGGTACAGCGGCTCCCGCGGATCGGGGCCCTGGCGGCCCCCGCCCTCGGGGATGGCGATGCCGAGTTTCCGGGCTACCTCGCGCACCGCGCTGGGATAGTCCATGCCCAGCCGCTTCATGTACCAGGAGAAGATGTCGCCGGATTCCTTGCACACGAAACAGTAGTAGCGCCCCTTCTTCGGGATCACGGCGAAGTTGCGGTGCTGGCCCCCGTGAAAGGGACAGGGGCCGCGGTAGTCGGCGCCGGTCCGCTTGAGCTCCACCGACTCCCCGATGATCGACACCAGATCCGCGCTGTCGCGGACCTGCTCGATGATCTCATCGGGGATCATGCTCATTCGGCGAACTCGACCATGGTGACCCCGGTACCACCCTGATTGGCGGGCGCGAAGCCATGCGACTTGACCCGCCGGTCGCGCCGGACCACCTGCTGCACCCGTTCCCGGACGACGCCGGTGCCCTTGCCGTGGATGATCCGCAGGTAGGGCTGCTCCGCCAGGATCGCCGCATCGAGGGCCGCGAGCATCGTTTGCTCGGCCTCGTCACCGGTGAGGCCGCGCAGGTCTATTTCGTAGTCCGCACCCGCATCCGCGGCCTCGGGGCGGGAGGGCGGGACGGCTGGACGGCGGGATGGCTCGCCCGAGATCGCAGTGAGCATACCCGCCTCCAGCACCAGCTTGAGCGATCCCACCCGCACCACAACCTTGCCGTCGCTCCGGGTCTCCAGCACTTCGCCGACGGTTCCGCTCTCCAGCCGCACCCGCTGCCCTGGCTCGAGCTCTCCCGCCTTTCCGCCTTCCCGCCCTTCCGCCTGGCGGTCCAGGGCTTTCAGTAGCTTCGCCTCCTCCTGGGCCGCGACCTCGACCGCGCGTCGCGCCTCCCGCGCACTCTCCGAGTCGGCCGCCGTCTCGACCCGGGCGATCGCGGCCTCGACTTTCTCACGCGCCTCGAGCAGGTAGGTGCGCGCCTGTTCCCGGGCGGCGCGCTCGGCGTCCTTCTCGCGCTTCTTGAGCGCGGCTTCGCGGATGGTCTGGGCTTCCGCCTGCGATTCGAGCCCGGCACCCCGGGCCAGCTGTTCGGCATGCTGCGCAGCGAGCTCTTGCTCCCGCCGCACCTGGTCGCGCTCGCGCAGCTCCACCGCCGCCAGCAGCGCATCCAGGCTGCGTTCCCGGTCCGGCACCTGCGCCTCCGCCGCGGCCAGCACCTCCTCGGGGAGCCCCAGCCGCCGGGCGATGGCGATCCCGTAGGAGCGGCCCGGGATGCCTTTCACCAGCCGGTAGGTCGGCTGCAGGGTGGCCGCGTCGAACTGGAGCGAGGCGTTGACGATTCCGGGTGTCCTGGTCGCCAGCTCCTTGAGCGCTCCGAGATGGGTCGTGGCGAGCGTCATGGCACCGCGACGGGTGAGCGTCTCGAGGATCGCCGCCGCCAGCGCGCCGCCTTCGGCCGGATCGGTGCCGCTGCCGATCTCGTCGAGCAGCACCAGGCTGGCGTCGTCCGCCTGGGCCAGGATCACCCGGAGCAGCGTCAGGTGGGCGCTGAAGGTGGAGAGGCTGGCGGCGATCGACTGCCGGTCGCCGATATCGGCGAAGATCCGGGTGAAGACCGGAAGCGCGCTGCCGGGGCCCACCGGGGGGATGATCCCGCTCTGGGCCAGCGCCGCGTGCAGCCCGGTGGCCTTGAGCAGGACCGACTTACCGCCGGTGTTGGGGCCGGAGAGGAGCACGGTCCGCTCGGGGCCCTCGAGGGTCAGGTCGAAGGGAACGGGTGGGGCGGCCCTAAAGGACTCCCTCGCCCCCGGGTCGCGCTGTCGCGCTCCCGAAGGGGGCTCGGTCGCGGACCGGCGGACCGGCGGACCGGCGGTCGGGGCGTCGGGCAGACCGCCGAGCAGGAGCAGGGGATGGCGGCCATTGATGATGCGGAGTTCGGCGGGTGCCGTCGCCACCTTCGGGGCGTAGCCGTCGACCGCGACGGCCCAGCGCGCCCGGGCCGACAGGTCGTCGACCACGACACACATGGTGTGCGCGGCGCGCACACTCTCGATCTCCGGTCGGAGCATCTCGCTGAGCGTGCGGAGCACCCGCAGTTCTTCGCGCAGCGCCGCCGCCTCTGCTTCCCGGAGTGCGTTGCCGAGCGGGATCGCAGCGGACGGTTCGAGGTAGAGGGTGGCGCCGCTGGCGGATTCGCCGTGGACGATGCCGTCGGGCCGGCTGCGGAGGTCGCGCGGCACCGGGATGACGTAGCGGCCATCGCGCAACGTGACGCTGCCGTCGCCGCCAACGCTTCGCAGGATCGCCTCGAGCCGCTGCACCAGGCGCTCGCGCGCGATGCGGATCTCGCTGCGGGCCGAGGCCAGAGCGGGGCTGGCAGTGTCGCGCACACCGCCGTCGTCGTCCAGCGCCTGTTCCAGCCGGCGTTCGAGCGCCTTGTCGGGTTGGGGCACTTCGAGCAGGGCGACATGGGGCGCCTCGGCGGCCACGCGGCGAAGCTCCGCGGTGACCAGCCTCCCCGCCGTCAGGGTGCGGCGGAAGCCGACCAGCTCGGGGCCATCGAGCACCGAGCCGGGAATCCGAAGCCGCGACAACGGCCGCGCGAGATCGGGTACCGCCTCGGCGACCAGGCCCTTCCCCGCCCGGCCCAGGCGCGCGAGCTCGTCCACCCGCAGGAGCTCCGCCTGAATCCAGGCGACATCCGCCACCGCGCGGCGCCGGCGCACGCTCTCCGCACCGAGCGGACCGGCCGCCAGAGCGGCGACCTGGTCCAGCACCGTGGCGAATTCCAGGGCGTCGCCCCACTCCCCCCCCTCCAAAGCGGACGGGGTGCCAGCGTCCAAGGACACTAGCACCCCGTCGGGGAGATCCGTCTCGGTCTGATCGTTCATCCTGCTCGCCGCGGAGCGCAGAGGGCAGTACCCGGGGCCGGTCGGATCATGCGGTAAATCTAGACGCGCGAGGGTCGGGGATAGCTGCGCCGGCTCTTGCGCTGAGCCGCGTTCTGCTTCCGCTTGCGCTTTTCACTGGGCTTCTCATAGTGCCGGTGTTTCCGAAGGTCGGAAAGGATTCCCGCCTTCTCGCACTTCTTCTTGAACCGCTTGAGTGCCCGTTCGAAGCTCTCGTCGTCATGGATAACGACTTCCGTCATCCGAGATTCACCCCTCTCTGCCGCTCAGAAAGCGTATGGTGTTGGAGTGAATAAAGTTAGAGGGTGCTTCCGAGAAAGGCAACGGGCCCGAAATCGTTCCCAGTTCCGCGTTCCGAGTTCCGCGTTTGCCATGCTGAAGTAGCGCGCCGGAGCACATGATGGCGCCAGGGCCACAACGCGGAACGCGGAACGTGGAACGACTTGCCTGACCAGGCTTACTCCAGGGTAAACCACTGCACCTCGACCCGCCGGTTGAGCTCCGCATCGGGCCCGGCCGGCTCGTCCCAGCCGCGCCCGACGATCTCGAGGCGTTTGCCGTCGACCCCATACTTCTCCACCAGGAGCCGTTGAATTTCCGCCGCCCGCGAGCGCGACAATTCCACGGCCTTGAGCGCCATCTGGCGGACGAAGGCCTCGCCTCCCTGCTTGCGGAACTGCTCCACCAGGGAGTTGTCCACGTGGCCGCGGAGCAGGATGGTGGAGCCGGGGCTCACGGTGAGGAGCTGCTTGATCGCGGCGAGATTCTTGAGGTTCTCCGCCTGGGTCTGATCCAGCACGGAGGAGTTGGGCTGGAACAGGAAGCGGATGTCCTTGGAGAGGAGCGGGTCGTTCTCCACGCTCCCGCCACTGCCGCTCTTGATCGGGGCGATGGCGATCTTCTGATCCTTGAAGGCACCGGTCTTCTCCGCCGCCAGCAGGGCGGAGATGTCGACGAACCGGGCGGGATCCGCGGGGTCCTTGATCAGGTCACTGCCGTAGGCATAGACGGCGGATTGGAAGATGCCGCCGAAGCTGCCGGCGGCGTCGATCGAGCCGTTGAAGAAGGCCAGATTCTCCGGCAGGTTGGCCAGGTGCACCTTGGCCAGCTCGGCCCGCGTCTGGTCCGCCGTCCATTTGAAAGCGCGGGCGACCACGTCAAGCTGGGTCTCCGGGTTGTCCCGCACCAGCCGGTTCCCCTCCAGCAGGCCCCGCACCAGGCCTTCCACCATCTTCGGGTGCTGCTCTGCGAACCCCTGGTTCACCACCAGGATGTCGGCGATGATCAGCAGATTCTTGTTGGTGGTGAGCAGCCGGGTCTTGCTCCCACCCTGGGCCACGACCTCGGAGGTCTTCGGTTCCCAGGTCATGGCCCCGGCGAGCCGGTCCTTGCCCGAGCGCAGATCCGAGAGGAACAGGTCGCCGGCGGCGAAGCCGTCGTCGGTGTAGACCAGATTGATGCGATCGGGGTTGGGAGTGGCGTCGAGACTCGCCAGGGTGGCGACCCCGATTCCCGCCTCCTGCGCCAGGTAGCGAATGAAGAAATCGGTCTCGGTGAACTGGGCGGCAACCGCGACCCTGCCCTTGAGCGCATTCACCCGTCGCACATCGCTCCGGACCACCAGGCCGTCGGCCCCACGGGAAAAACCGATCTGGGCCGGAACCTTCACCTTGAACTGGCGGCCGTAGACCGCCAGCACGTCGACGGTGGTGACCGAGGCCGCCAGCTTGCCGCTGTTGAGTGCGGACCAGCTCTCCTCCTCGCTGACCGAGAGCCGGACTTTGCAGCCGCAGTACTTGGTGAGCAGCGATCCGGCCGACGGCTCGAGCCCGCCGTTGGCGGCGATGAGCCCCGCGTACCCGGCGTATTCGCTGATCTCGATGGCGACGACGCTGTCGGCCTTGAGCTCGAACGCCGCGGCGGGCGCCAGCGTGGGCACCTCCGCCTGAACCTCGCTCACCTCTGCCGGGGCCGTCTGGTCGGACCCGGTGGTCGGGAGGCCGGGGATCTGCACTCCCTTCCCCCGCACCATCTGCAGACCGAAGTAGATGAGCCCGCCGATCAGGGCGAGGGAGATCAGCTTGCCGAGGAAGGTGAAGCGGGGAGGGGAGTCAGCCATGGTATGGCATTCGGTTGGAGGAAGCCATCAGCCGTCAGCCCGTCAGCCGTCAGCCTCTCGCGCACTGACTGCTGATGGCTGAAGGCTGATGGCTGACGGCTACCCGGGCCCTATCTCCTTCTGCCCCGGCTGCGTCGTCGGGGTGGGACCGGCCTGGAGCCCCTGGCTGGCGAGGAACTCCGCGAGCGCGGCCTGCTCCAGCGCCTTGGACTCGGACTCCTTCTCGCGCACCTTGTCCATGTCCACCAGGTCCTTGGCCACCCGGGCCTTGCCGGCCGACTTCTCGTAGCGCTTCTGCAGCACGTCCTCGACGGTCTTCATGGTGTCGCCCAGGTCGCCGACCTTGAAGGTGGCGTTGCTGAGCGCGCCGGCAGCCTCGGCCTGGGCCTCCTTGATCTTGACCTGGTCGAGCTGCTTTTCGAGCCGCTTGACCTTGTCCTCGAACTCCTTCTGCACCACCTTCGCCTGCCGCAGGTTGGCCGTGTAGGCCTCCTCGGTCTCGGTCAGCTCGGCGGTGTCGGTGATGAGATCGGCCTTGAGCTCCTGCAGCTCCCGCGCGAGACTGCCGGCCAGGTCGACGTTGCCCGCCTGGTGATTGGCCAGGATCCGGCGCTCCAGGTCCTGGGCCTTCTGGGTCTTGGCCTTCACCTGCCCCTTGAGCCGCTCGGCCACCCCGGCCATCCGGGCCAGCGCGCTGTTGTACTGCGCCATCTTCTCGCGGAACTCCTGGCGGGCGGCATCCATCAGCGCCTCGGGGTTGGACTCCTCGAGGCCGCTGATGAACAGCCCGATGAACCCGCGAAACAGACGCCCGATGCGGGCGAAGAGGGCCATGTCATCCTCCGGGTGTGGTCGCCGCCTACGGAACGGTGCAAAGATCGGAGCGGACGCGGCCATTGTCAAAGACGGTCGGGACGGACGAGACGGTCAATTCATCGGAGGGCAACCATCTGCGCGACTCAGTGACCCTGTCCGTCTCGACCGTCCCGTCCGTCTCGACCGTCTCACACAAACCGCCTCAGCTCCTCGATCCGCTTCTCGATCTCCTCCGGCGCGAGGTCCCGGTATCGCGCCGGCAGGAACCGCTGGTCGGTGCACTCCTTCACCGCCACCAGATCCATGTACTCGAGCTTGCGGGTATGCGCGCTGGGGCGGACCTCGCGGAACACCGCGACCAGGATTTCCTTGAGCGCCGGGCGGGGCTCCGCCGACAGCTCCCAGGTCCGGAGACCCCGGACGAAGACCCCTTCGATCTCGTTGCCGCCCAGGGTGAGCCCATCGGGCAGCTCGGGAAGGTCGGCTTCCCCCACCGGCACCTGGATCTTGCGGGCGACGGCGAGCAGCAACGCCCGGCGCTCCTCCGGCGTCTCGGGGGGAAAGAGCGGGATGTGCACGTCCAGCCGCCCCTGGCGCTTGAGATCCACTTCCAGCAGATCGGGCCGCGAGGTAGCGAAGACCCAGATGATCCTGCCGCGATTCCTGGTATCGGACATCTCCTTCGCGAGCATGGAGTACACCCGGCCAGAGAGACCGCTGTCTCCCTCGCCCCCTTCGCGCTTTCCGGCGGCCTGATCCGCCTCGTCCACGAACACCACCACCTGGCCCAGGGCGCGGAGGATGCCGAAGATTTTCTCCAGATTGGATTCGGTGGCGCCGACCCACCGGTCGCGGAAGTTCTTGAACACCACGCAGGGAATGCCCAGCTCCCCGGCCCAGCAGGTGACCAGGAAGGTCTTGCCCGTCCCGATCCGGCCGGCGATGAGGTAGCCCATCGGCAGCGCGTGCAGCGCACCACGGCGGAGCAGCTCGGTATCCTCCCGCAGCCAGTGACGCACGGCGTCGAGACCCGCCACGTGGTCGAGGGTGAGATCCGATTCGATGAACTCGAGCAGACCCTGGCACTCCCGCTCGATGGCCTCCTTCTTCTGCCGGTTCAGCCAGGCGCTGGTGATCCGCTCGCCTGCCTTGAGCGCCAGCGCCAGCACCCGCCGGGCGCCGACCCGGGAGAGTCCGGTGAGCCGCCGCGCGAGCATGGGAAGCGGCACGTCGGTATTGGCCGTCAGCTCGGGCAGCTGGGTCGCCACCAGCGCCTCGAGGTATTCCTGCATCTCCCCCTCGTCCGGCAGCGGCACCCGCAGCGTCACGGCATGGGGGTTCTCCACCACCAGCAGGTTGAGATCGTGCAGGCCCTCGGTGAGCAGGACGGTGATGATGTTGGCGTGCAGGATGGCCGGGTCGTTGGCCCAGCCCAGCACCTTCACCACATTCGCGCTGAAGGCTCCGCCCAGCGACACGGCCTCTCCCCGGGGCACCACGAACTCGGCGAAGTCGAGCATCACCGCGATCTTGGGCCCGGCCGCCCCGGGCTCCTTGAGCGACTGGAGATTGATGCTGCGCAGCAGATACCGGTCGATCAGCTCCAGGGCGGAGCCCGGCTCGCGCAGATAGCTCTGATTGCGGGCGTCATCGCCCAGGGCGCCGCGCAGCCACTCGCCCCAGTCTTCCCCGCCCTTCAGCGCGCGCACCCCCCGGCTCCGGTCGTAGCTCAGCACCACGTCGTACCCGGCGAACATGACTTCGTCCAGGTACGCTTTGAGCGAGAGCATGCGGCCCTCGCGCGGCACCGCGTCGAACACATTGCCGTGCAGGATGAACTGGGCGCAGGCACCGGTGCGGAACAGATCCCGCATCTCCGCCGCCCACGGCGGCAGCGTGGCGCTCATCGTCCGCCCCGCTCGGCCCGGGGTGCGCCTTCGCGGATCATGCCGCGGGCGGACGAGGGCGGCGGTTCCTGCAGCAGGTCGTCCAGCGAGCCGTACAGCTTCTGCTGATCGGTGATCCACTGCGACGCGCCGCCGAGAGTCCCGGTGATCTCGTCCAGCCGGGCGGAGAGCCCATCCGCGTCGGTCGACAACGCGGCCTGCTCCCGCAGCAGCTCCACCTGTTCCTGGATGCGCATGATCTCCGCCTCGAGGAAGTCCAGCTTCTCCCGCCCCTCGCGCCGCTGGGTCACCCGCTGTTCCAGGATCTCCGCCTGGCTGGAGAGGCTCCGGCGAAGCTCGTCGGTCAGGGCCTGGTCGCCCAGCTGACTGCGCAGGTGCGCCAGCCGCGACTCCAGTTCCTGGGTTTCTCCCAGCGTCGGCTCCTTGAGCACCCGGCTCATCGCCCGGCGCGCCAGCAGCAGCCGGAGGTACACCCAGGTGAGCCGGCCGAGATTCTCCCCCTGGGTTTCCACGCTCGCCCCGGTGGGGTCGTGCTGCTGGAACAGATCGAGAATGGTGCGGCAACGGGCCGCGAAGGCTACGTAGCGGGCCTGGTCGGTGTCGGAGAGCCGGGAGATGAGGGCGTCCTGTCGCTGCTTCCACTCGAGCTCGGAGCCGGAGTCCTGCCTGGCGCTCACCACGCGCTGGAACCGCTGGTTGGTGGCCAGCCCGAACAGGTAGGTGAGCTCGACCCCGGCCCCGATGAGCCAGAAACCGGGATTGACCAGCCCGAGCAGCCCGATCCCCGCGAGGCCGATCCAGTTGGGGGCCACGAACATGCCGAATGGCCGGGCATTGAACGCGGCCTTGAGGTAGGTCCAGAGCGAGAGCTTCATGCTACCCGGGGGGCCAGGCCAGCCTGCGCCCGCCCAGCAGATGCAGGTGCAGGTGGAAGACGGACTGCCCGCCGTCCGCGCCGGTGTTGGTGACGATGCGGTAGCCGCCGGCGTCGAGTCCGAGCTCCGTGGCTACCTCAGCCGCGAAGGCCAGGAGCCGGCCCAGCACCGCCTGGCCCTCGGCACCGCGCGCGTCACGCACCGCGCCGTAATGCCGGGTGGGGATGATCAGCAGGTGGGTCGGGGCCTGGGGATTCAGATCGTAGAAGGCGACCGCATCGGCCGTCTTCTTGGCGATCTTCGCCGGGATCTCCCCCGCGGCGACCCGGCAGAAGATGCAGTCAATCATGGCGGTTTCGCTGGCGCGCCTGCCAGGCCATGGTAAGGGCGGCGAGTGCCGCCGTATCGAAACGCAGGACGTGCGGGCCGAGCTGCACCGGGGTGAAGCCGGCAGCCAGCAGCGCAGACCGTTCGTCCGCAGTGAAGCCACCTTCCGGTCCGATCGCAACCGTCACGCCCCCATCCGGGGCCACCGGCCCGGGCGGGTCGCCGGCCAGGTCGGCCAGCCAGCGGTGGGACGGGAGCTCACCGGCCAGGAAACGCGCCAGCGGCACCGGATCCCAGATCTCCGGAAGCCAGGGATTGCCCGACTGCTTGATCGCCTCGTGCGCCCGACGTTCCAGCTTCTCGCGGTGCTTGGCCCGGAGCCGGTTGGCCACCGACAGGCTGTGGGCCGTCTCCAGCGGCACCACCCGGGTGACGCCCAGCTCCACCGCTTTCTCGACCAGGTCAACGAACCGTTCCCGGTCGCCGGCACCCACCGCGAGGACCATCGGCGCCGGGGCCGGCACCCGCTCCACCCGTTCGATGGTGACCGCGGCCAGCTTGCCACGCAGTCCGAGCCGTCCCCATCCGACGGTCCCGGCGCCATCCACCACCCGGAGCTCCACCATGTCCTCGGCACGGCGGACCATCAGGTGATGCCCTTCGGGTCCGCTGACCAGCACCTGCTCACCGACCACGATGGCGCCGGGGCGGGCCGAGACCGTGATCATGCACGGCGCGCCGCGACCGACCACCATCCCTCGTCGACCACTTCGTCCAGCCTGATGAATCCGGCCGCGGCAAGAGGTTCGCGGAAGGCCTCCGCCTCTCCGGTCTCCATGCCGCTGAAGATGGCGCGGCCGCCGGCCGAGAGCGAATCGTGGATGCTGGGGAGGAGCGCCTGGTTCACCAGCCGCAGGATATTGGAGACCACCAGCTCCACGGGGGCCAGCAGCCGGGCCATGGCCGCGGCGTCCCCTTCCACGAACCGGACCACTCCGGCCACGCCATTCCGCGCGGCATTCTCGATGGAAACCGGCAGCGCCTCGGGATCCAGCTCGACTCCCGCCACCCGGGACGCTCCCAGGCGGGCGGCGGCGATCGACAGGATCCCGCTGCCGCTGCCGAGATCCAGCACTCGGTCGCCGGGACGGAGCCACCGTTCCAGCAGGACGAGGGCGCCCCGGGTCGAGCCGTGTTCGCCACTGCCGAACGCCATCTCCGGATCGAGGGTGATGAGCAGCTCGCCGGACCCCGGGGCATGCTCGATCCACGAGGGAGCCACCGCGAAGCGGCCCACATGGCGAACGCCCAGTCCCGCGCGCCAGGCGGTGCTCCAATCCACCTCGGGCAGCTCCCGCCTGGTGGTTGGCACCGGGCCATGGGTACGGGCCAGCTCGCGTTCGAGGGACTCCGCACCCGGAAGATCAAGAGCGAACGAGACCAGGGTCCCGTCCGCCCGTTCCTCGACCGCCTGGCCGGTCCGGCTCACCAGCCAGGCCGCCACGGCGTCACGCCGCTCCGGATCAGGCTGGACCTCGATGGCATACCAGCTCACGCGCCAAGGGCCTCCTTGAGCTTGGCCCAGAACCCGGGGGAGCGCTTGGGCGGCTCGCCCTCGAGCTTGGCCAGCTCCCGGAACAGCAGGGTCTGCTCCTCGCTGATGGACTCGGGCGTCCAGACGTGGGTGCGGATCAGCAGGTCGCCCTTGCCGCCCTGCCCGAGCCGGGGCAGCCCTTTGCCTTTGAGCTTGAGGATGGTGCCGCCCTGGGTGCCGGGCGCAATGGTGATCCGTTCCTCGCCATAGGGAGTGGGCACCAGCACGGCGTGGCCCAGGCTCGCCTGGGAGAACGACAGCGGCAGGTCGATGATGAGATTGTCGCCGTCACGCTCGAAGCGCTCGTCTTCCTTCACTTCGATCATGACCAGCAGGTCGCCCGGCGGCGCATTGCGCGGACCCACCGCCCCGCTGCCCCGGAGGGTCAGGTAATTGGTCTCGGTGACTCCCGCCGGGATCTCCACCTGGATGGTCTTGTCCGCCCGAACCCTGCCCTCGCCCCGGCAGGCCTCGCACTGCTGAGTGATCACCACCCCTTCGCCACCGCAGGTGGGACAGGGACTGACCGAGACGAACTGGCCGAACATGCTGCGGGCCGCCCGGCGGACTTCGCCACTTCCGCCACAGGTGCTGCATTGCGCCGGCCGGGTTCCCTTCCTCGCCCCGGTGCCATCGCAGGTGTTGCAGCGCTCCAGGGTCTTGAGCTTGATGGTCCGCTTGGCTCCGAGCGCCACCTCCTGCAGCGAGATCCGGACGCTCACCCGGATGTCCTGGCCGCGGCGGCTCTCGGTCCGCTGGCCGCCGAACATCGACTCGAACCCGCCGAAATCGCGCATGAAGATGTTGAGCGCTTCGGCCAGGTCCACGTGGTGGAACCCGCCGTAGCCGGGACTGCCACCGCTCCCGCCCAGCCCGGCTTTGCCGAAGCGGTCGTACCGGGCCCGTTTCTCGGGGTCCTTGAGGACCTCGTAGGCTTCGGTGATCTCCTTGAACTTGGCCTCCGCGTCGGGCGAGGGGTTCTTGTCGGGGTGCAGCTCCATCGCGCGCTTGCGATAGGCCTTCTTGATGTCGGCCTCGGTCGCCTCGCGGACGACGCCCAGCAGGTCGTAGTACTCGCTCACTCCATCAGTCCTTCCACCAGCCGGCTGGTGTGATCCACCAGGCCGATGATCTTGTCATACGGCATCCGGGTCGGGCCGATCACGCCGATCACCCCGCACAGGTCCCCCGAGCGGTAGGACGATGTGACCAGGGTGAAGCCGGTCAGCCGGGAATCGTTGTGCTCCCCGCCGATGGTGATCGTGAGACCGGCGGTGCGCCGGGTGGAGAGCGCCTGCTGCAGCAGGTCGCGGCGCTCGGTGAGCGCCAAGAGGTCGCGGATCCGGCCGCTGGTGGCGAACTCCGGCTGCCCCGCCAGCATCTGCGCACTCCCCAGGACCACCGACTCCGGGCCGCTGGGCAGACCGAAGATCTCCTCGCCTTCCTCGATGAAGATGTTGAGCAGCTCGCGCTCGTGATCGCTCCGGTCGGCGTCCCTGAGCCGCTGGGTCAGGGTGGTGCGGATTTCCTTGAGGGTCAGGCCGGAGAGCCGTTCGTTGAGGATCTGGGCCACCCGCTGCACCACCTCGTTGGGCATGGTGCCCGGCACCTGCACGAAGATCGTGCGTACCGCGCCGCTCTGCAGATGGAAGACCAGCAGCAGTCGGTCGGAGGAGACCGTAACCAGGTCCAGCTTCTCCAGCATCACCGCATCGAGTGCCGGCGCCACCGCCACCCCCAGCTCCTGGGTCAGGACCCCGAGCACCTGGGCCGCGCGCCGCAGGATCTCCTCCACCGCGCTCCGCGCAGGCGCCAGCTCGGCGTGGAGCATGCGCTGATCCTCGCTGCTGGGTGGGGAGAGGCGGGTGAAGTTGTCGACGTACCAGCGGTAGGCCCGGTCGGTCGGAATCCGGCCAGCCGAGGTGTGAGGGTGGTACAGGAACCCCTTCTCCTCCAGCTCACTCATGGTGTTGCGGATGGTGGCGGAGGACACACCGAGGGGAAACCGCTGGGCAACCGTCTGGCTCCCCGCGGGCTCCGCGGTCTCGATGTAGACTTGGATCACGGCCTCAAGGACGCGAATCTCCCGGTCTGACAGATCCTCAACTGGCATGCACCAAATGTAGCGGCAAAGGCGGAGGTCGCGGGAGAGGCGGGAGTCGCGGGAGAGGCGGAAGTCGCGGGAGCGGCGGGAGATAGAGGGCGGGAGGGCGGGAGGGCGGTAAGGCGGGCGGACAGGCGGACAGGCCCTAAAGGACTCCTTCGCCCCGGGTCGCGCCAAGGCGCTCCCAAAGGGGCTCGGTCGCGGACGGGCGGAACGAGGTTACTTCTGCCCAGCGACTTGAGCCACGAGCGCATCGAGGCGAAGCCATCCCTCAGGCGTCAGCTGAAGCCGGTCACCGCTCTGCTCGGCCCAGCCTTCGTCGATCCAGATTTTCGCGGCAGGATCGCTGACTAGCCGCGCGGGGATGCCGGCGTCGGTGCGGAGCCCGAGATACAGCGTCTCGAGCGCCAATGCGTCCGCATCCAGCCGCTCCGAGCCCATGATGGTCGAGACGCCCTGGGAGATCGCCTCCTCCCAGGCGCTCCACTCCCGCACATTCCACCACCGGCGGTCACCACGGCTGCTGTGTGCCGAGGGGCCGAGACCGAGGTAGGAGGCCCGGCGCCAGTAGGCGGAGTTATGCATCGCTTCGCGACCGGGCAGGCCGTAGTTGGAAATCTCGTAATGGCGAAACCCGGCGGCCGAGAGCTGGTGATGAGCCGTGAGGAACTCACCGGCATAGCGCTCCTCGGGCGCGGGGTGTGTCTCGCCTCGATTCACCCAGCGCGCCAGGGGAGTATGCTGCTCGACCGTGAGCCCGTAGAGCGAGAGGTGGTCGGGCTCGAGGGCGAGCGCCCGTTCCAGGTCCCGCTCCCAGTCACGCGGAATCTCCGGCGGCAGGGCGTAGATCAGGTCCAGGGAGATGGACGGAATCCCTGCTTCGCGAAGCCGCTCGACCGCCTGACCGGCCTGCTCCGCGCGGTGGGTGCGATGCATCCACTGGAGCACGTCCGGTTCGAACGACTGGACGCCGAGCGACACCCGGTTGATCCCCGCCGCGCGCCAGGCGCGTGCCACCTCCGGTGTGACATCTTCCGGGTTGGCCTCGAGCGTCACTTCGCCGTCGGGCGCGATGGGCCGGTCCCGGGTCAGCCGGGCAAGCAGGTCGGCCAGGACCGCGGGGTCGAGCCGTGACGGGGTGCCACCGCCGAAATACACGGTGCTGAACTGGTGGAACTCGGCCCACGCCGGCTCATCCCGCCAGCGGTCCCACTCGGCCAGGACCGCGGCGGCGAATTTCGCCGAAGGCACATCCCGCCGCACCGCGATGGCGAAGTCGCAGTAGGAACACCGGCGGCCGCAGAAGGGGACGTGGATGTAGAGATGCATGGCCGTAAGGTAAGAGGGTCGTTAGTGAGAAGTGAGAAGTGAGAAGTGAGAAGTGAGGCGGACAGGCGGTCAGTGGTCCCGTGCCATCCGCTTCCTTGCGGCGCCCGAGTTCACCCAGTCTCCGGTCCGACCGCCTTCTCACAGCTCACTTCTTACTTCTCACTTCTTCCTGGCCCGGGTTGACAGGCCTGTCTTCGACGTCCATTCTCAGGCCATCTCGCGGCCCCGTCCCAGGACGGGCCCCGCATCATCCCCCATCAAGCCGGGAGGTCGTGTGTCTGGTTCGTCGTCTGCTGGGAAGCGTGCTTTCGCGATCGGCGCCCTCGCCCTGCTGGCGCCGGGCGCACTGTCGGCGCAGCTGCGCACCGAGATCACCCCGTTCGTGGCGAGCTACTACCATCTGACCCATGTCGCGTCCGGCACGACGACCACGGGCAACGACATCAACGTCGACCAGAAGAATGCCGTCGCCTTCGGCGGACGCATCACGGTGCCCATCGGGGGCCGGGTCGCGATCGAGGGCGAGTTCACCTATGCGACCAGCGGCCTGGCCGCCACCGAGAAGAACGGCATCGGCCCAGGCCTGGACGGCGGACTCTCACAGAGCGGCAACATCATCTTCGGCAGCCTGCGTGCGGTCATCTCTCCCCGGCGGAGCAACCTGTTTCTGCTCCTCGGGCCCGGGATCATCAAGCGCGGCGGCGACGCCTGGAGCGGCGTCAAGTCGTCCGACATCACCGACTTCGGGGGCGTGGTCGGGTTCGGCTTCCGCGCCAACGTGACTCCGCGCTTCCGGGTGAACTTCACCGCGGAGTCCTACCTCTACTCGTTCGATGGCGGCGGGAGCGACTCCAAGTTCCAGTCGGATCTGCTGGTGTCGCTGGGGGTGCCGATCTCGATTGGCGGGCACTAGAAAAGTTCGGAGTTCCAAGTTCCGAGTTCTGAGTTCCGAGTTCCGAGTTCCGAGTTCCGCGAGATCCACCTGCAACTTGGAACTTGGAACTCGGAACAATCACCGGCGGGTCAGGGCCCCGCCTTGATCGCGGTCGGAGTGGGCTGCATGGTCGTTCCTCCATCGCCCAGCTGCCCCTTCTCGTTCCGGCCCCAGCACACCGGCCCTTGCGACCGGCTGAGTCCGCAGGTCATGCCGTCGCCGGCGGAGATGGAGGTGAAGCTGAGTCCGCCGCCTACCGCCACCGGATGGTCGCGGTTGCTCCTGGAGCCATCGCCCAGCTGGCCGTTCTTGTTCTCTCCCCAGCAGTAGGCTTCACCACTCGAGGTGAGGGCGCACGTGTGTGACGCGCCGGCGCTGATCTCCTCGAAGGTCAGCTTGCCATCCACGGACTGCGGCGATGCGCGGTCGTTCTTGGAACCGTCTCCCAGCTGGCCCGCCTCGTTGCCCCCCCAGCAATAGGCCTTTCCGGCGGTGGTGACGCCGCAGGTGTGCTGCCCGCCGGCGCTGATCCGGCCGAACTTGAAGTCGCCTGACACGTCGATTGGCTCCTGCTGTGACTCCTGCGCGCCATAGCCCAGCTGGCCGGAGAAGCCGTCGCCCCAGCAGTAGGCCCGGCCAGATCCGGTGACCCCGCAGGTGTGGTTGCCGCCCGCGCTGATCGACAGGAAGGCCTTCCCGCCCCGCACCGCCGCCGGTTTCTTGCGATCGCTGCCGCTCCCGTCGCCCAGCTGGCCTTCCTTGCCCTTGCCCCAGCAATAGGCCTTGCCCCCCGCGAGGCCGCAGGTGTGGCCCGCCCCGGCGGTGACCTGAGTGAAACTCAGGTCGCCGGCCACGTTCACCGCGCTCGCAACGGTGGTGGTGCCGGTCCCATCGCCCAACTGGCCGGCGCGGTTGTCGCCCCAGCAGGCCGCCCGCCCCCCGCTCACCAGTCCACAGGCATGGCCCCTCCCCATGGCAAGCCCGGTGAGCCCCGCGGTCCCCGCGATGGGGTTGAGTCCCTCGAATCCACCACCCCAACACACCGCCCCCGTCGGGTTGATGCCGCAGGCGAAGCTGGTGCCTGCCTCCACCGCCCGGCGCGGGAGTATGGCGGCGTTGCCGCCGGTGGCGGGCGTTCCCCCGGCGCCGGCTGGCGGACCGGCAGGTGGGTTGGCAGGCGGTGGCGGAGTCACCTGGACCGCAACGACGGTGACGGGGACGCTCGTCGTCTTCCCTTCGACGGTCGCCCGGATCTCGGCGGTGCCCGGAGCTACCCCGGTGATCAGCCCGGCGCCGTTCACTGTGGCGACCTGTGGCGCGCCGGAGCTCCAGCCGATGCTGCGATCCGCCAGCTCCTTGCCTCGGGCATCGCGGGCCGCGGCGGTCCAGCTGGTGGTCTCTCCAACCTTGATACTGCGGGTGGCCGGCGTGAGTATCACCGCCGCGACCGGCACGGTCGCCTCGTTCACGGTGAGCCGGGTCGTGGCCGTCTTGCCTTCGGCCGTCGCGGTGATGGTGGCAGAGCCCTTGGCGACGCCGGTCACGGTGCCGTCGGGCGCCACCAGGGCGACCGCGTCGTCACCGGTCTTCCAGGTCACGGGCCGATCGGGCAGGGACTTGCCGTCGGCGTCCAGCACCTCGGCCGACAGCTTGAGGGTCTGGCCCGCCGTTACCGTCGGGTTGGCGGGAGTGAGTGACACACTCGCCACCACGGCCGGCGGCGGCTTCACTTCCCTCGGGCGATTGACGCTGACCCGTGCCTCTCCGCTCTTCCCTTCACTGCTGGCGGTGATGACGGTCTGCCCCGGACCCACCGCCGTGACCACCCCGCTCGAGGAAACCGTCGCCACCTGCGGATCGGCGCTGGACCAGACCACGGTGTGGTCGGCCAGGATGTTGCCTTTGGCATCTTTCACGGTGGCATTCAAGTCGAGCGTCTCGCCGGGACCGAGCGGTCGGCCGCCGCCGGCCAGCGCCACCGTGGCAACCGCCGCCGGCTGATCCGCCACGGCCTCTTCCACCACCATGCCGAACTCGTCGCTCTTCCCTTCACTGGTGGCGGTGATCGTGACGGTGCCGGCTTTGTGGCTGGTGACGGCGCCCACCGACGATACCTCGGCCACCGCCGGATCGTTCGAGGTCCAGATCACCGAGCGATCGCCCAGCTCCAGCCCGGCGGCATCCTTGAGGAGCGCGGCCAGCTGCCGGGTGCGGCCCACCGAC